>RFOZ01000006.1 GCA_009926405.1 Cytophagia bacterium | reverse complement strand
GAGAATCGCGCCTTCAACCGAGAGGTACAGGCCATTTCCAAAGAGCTAGAGCAAAGCGCCGTTCGCGAAGGTGTGGACCTGGCCCAGTCAGTCCAAAGTTTGACCAACAAATCGTATACGCAGCGTCTACTAATCACGAGTGGTTTGGGGAATCGACTCTACAAAACCATCAAAGAACTCTACCAGGTTTACGAAGCATTCCCGGCATCCAACCCCCGCAAAGCCCTTTTTGCTCGTTTGTTTGAAGACGAAATCCAAGACATCATTCAAGAGAAAATGCCTGCTAACACCTGGGTTCGTAACAAATTCAAAGATGTACCCTTGGATTTGGCCCTGCTTTTTGTCGAAGAATACAGGCTGAAATCGGTGATTTTATCTCAAGGGAATATTTCTTCCAGCAACCCTTCCCTGAGGCAGCCTTCCTTGGTCTTGTTGGCCGAATGCGCTAGCATGCCGGTTGGCGATTCAGTTTTCTTCAAAATTGTTGGGGACAGCATTACCTCGGTCGACGTGTTGCGGGATGGGAAAAGTCAACAGGGTTTGACCCGCCTATCCAAAGATGGCATCGAATTCAAACCCGTCTCAGCCGGTTTTCATCTTTTAGCCATTAAGGGTTCTGTTAAAAAAGAAACCTTGATTATTGATGTTCAGGCGGCTTCCTTTGCCAAGCCCGGTAGCCAAAATATCAACGTGTGTTACGCAGGTATTCCATACCGTCAAGCGGTCAAACTACCGTCCAAACCCGGTCTCAAAGTAATCTGCTCACAAGACCCCTCTGCTACCTACCTGGCCGATAAAGATACCCTCATCTTCACGCCCCAAAAAACAGGTTGGTGTAGGTTGGAAATGGTGGATAATAACGGGTTGTTGTTTATGGATTCTGTTTTTGTGAAAGAAATCCCCCAGCCCAAATTGAGCCTAAGCATGGCCCCTGGAAACATTCTACCTAAGTCCATTTTTGTTGCAGAACGAACGCTTGGACTTACCGCATCCCATCCTGCCTTCGTGCAGTCACCTTACGTAGTTACCGGCTATACAGTACGAAAAATTGGAGGAACGCCCCAAGAGCTCAATGTCACGCAGGCAAGTTTCTCCTCCAAGTCCTTCAAAGACCGCAGAGGAACGGCCCTTTTGGGCTTTACGAATATCACCCTAAAAGCCGGCAACCAAACCATCCAGTACCCGGATCCCGTCCTCGTGACTGTTCAATAAAATTGCTTCAACAATCATCTATGCACAACCGTTTTGTACATGTCTTCACGATGAGCCTGGGTCTTTTGCTCGGGTTTTGCCTTGCCACACCCCTCCACGCCCAGTCATCGGATACCCTCATTCTCCGTGAAACCCTAACGGTGGGCCCGAATCAAACCCTAGATCTAAGCCGGTACACCCATGTACTTTTGATGCCCGAAGCATCCATTTGGGTCGAAGGTAGCTTGCTAATTCAGCCAGCACCCGGGAGAAGCGTCATGATAGGTTCGCTGTTCCGTGAACAGTCGGGTAAAGGAATTGTTGTAACAGGAAACAATCCAAAAGCATTTATTAAAATGCGGAATGTATGGTTTGATCGCTTGGACCAGGCCTTGCATTTTGAACCTTTTTGGAATCGCGGTCAAGTTGAAATTTTTGACTACAAGGTTTCGCGTTGCGGTCGTCTGCAACCTGCCATCATGGTGCATCACCCCTTGCTGAACCCAGCCTCCGAAAACGTCCAAGTTAAGCTTAGAAACGGACAATTTTTTAATAATTTTTCCGGATTGTTTTTTGAGAAAATTGGCGGCAACGGTACCGAATGGCAATTAGAAAATCTCTCGTTTTATCATAACTATGACCAATCCGAAGGAGATCCTCTGGGTTTATTGCATTTGGGATTGTCCGAACAACTCAAAACAAGCCGTGTTCGAATCTCGGGTCTGTATTTTGACCGGAACTTTACCTCTACCGCGGCTGCTTATGCCCTCTCTACATCGGGATTGGCATCCCAAACCCTCTCGGTCAACGAAGTCACCGCTGAGGGTGGCTTGCAAGTTATGGACCGTAACGTAAACCCTCGCCTTCCGCGTATCACCGTTCAAAATTCAGGTAACCAGCCGTCCATCGCCCCTGCATGCAATCCCAAGGTTGTTACCGTTACGCGCCGTCGCATTGAGTTGCTAGGCTACAGGGGTGATTGCGGAGCGGTACAGATCTTTGGAGCCGGAGGATTGGCTATTGAACATCAGCGCTCCGAATCCGGGGATACTTTGCGCCTTAGCATAAAGGACCGCAGCATTCCATCCTACCTGGTTTTTGAAAAAGACAACCTCCGTATTCTCCTCAAACCCCTTCGCAAAACCCTTGGGGATGGAGATCCGGTTTCCATGGATGATACCCTGGTCGGTCGAATCGAATACGAAACCATGGTCAATCAATTGGCTGGCATGAACAACCTGGACCTGGAAAGAGATAGCTTGGTTCCCAAAGAAGTTCTTGCCCAAATGGTCAAACCGGGTTCGTCCGATACGGTTGTTGGTAAACTTGAATTTCAATTGCTTCGCAAAAAAGTCGAGGCTGTTGAAGGAAGTGCCTCCTTGATTTTGCGCCCTACCTTCCCCGAACAGGAACTGAGCTTCTCGACAGGCCTGGCCTTTTATATGGGGGATCTCAAATACCAATACGGCATACCCACCTTTCTGGACCGTAGCTGGAGCATCGCCTACGAAAAGAAAACCAAACCGCTTCGCTCCTTCCGCATCGAAGGTCACTTCAGCAGGGTGGGGATGTTGGACCGAACGGCAGCCTTCGCCTTTGGTCGTATCAAAGAAACCGTGCTCGTTGATAACAATTTCCAGAGGTACGCGGTTACAGATCAAAACCAAGTAGCCTTTCGAACCCATATTTTCGGGGTCAGCTACAATCAAATCTACACGGCCCCCCTTGCCTTTCGTAACAAAACCCGTTGGAGCTTTGATTATGGTTGGGGTATCGGGCTCATACGCTTTGATCCTTACCGGGTTGTTTCTTACAACCGAGACCGAGCCATTAACCGGGATTCGGTGGCCTTGATTCCGCTGCGTTCCGTTGGCACCGAAGGGCAAAATTTCAAAGCCGGACTGATCCTCAGCAACCCGGTACAGGTGGATGTTAACCTGTACGAATACGGTCCTTATGCAATCTTACTCAACAGCATGGGCCGTATTTCTTATCGTAACAACGGATTGCGTTTCTTTGGAGAAGTCAAATGGAATCTCGCCCTGACCGATTACCTCGATGATTTTGGACCAGGGCAATTGTATGCTAATAATTACACCGAATGGTCCAAAGCCAATGCCAACCTCGTCCTGCCCGAAAACCCCACCGTGGTAAATCCCGCCACCGGAGAGGGAACGCCGTACCGCCTGGGCCAAATTTTCCAATCCATGCCTTCCAAACAACGGAGAACCATGGGCTTTCTCCCCGATAGCTATGTCCAAATCCATTTTGGGTTAAGTTATGATCTGAAAGAAATCCACAAGGTTTACCGCGAAGCGGATTTACCCGGGCTTATGCGTCGTTGGCGTCGTTCCCGGAACCGAGGCTAAGTTCCCCAACCAGGCTTTGACTAAAATTTCGAGCAAAGCCATGGTCTGAATCCCCTGAATCCTCCGTTGGATTCGCCAACAAATGCATGGATTTGGTGAGAGCCGCTTCAAAAGTAATATCCCTTCCCGGTATGGCTCCAAGGTCCAGCAATTGACGACCGCTACGGTACCTTTCCAAATCCACAAAGCCGCCAACGCATTGGCTAAGGGCAACGACCCGACCTCCACCGGACACAAAGGTTCTCAAGGCGTCAATTAAGGCGGGATGATGGGGTATATTGCCTGTACCGTATCCTTCCAGGAGCAAAACGCGCGCTCCGGTATGTTCGGTTAGCCCGCGGACCAAAGCCGGATTGAGTCCAGGAAACATGCGCAGGCTTGCGATGCTGGTATCCAAAGCCGATCGATAACACAAGTGCCGGTTGATGGGGTCGGGAAGCCCCTGCTCCATCGCTTGTTCATCAAAACGCAAGGCAGTCCCTGCCGTTGCGAGGGCCGGATAATTGGGGGATTCAAAGGCGTCAAAGCCGCTGGCCTGATTCTTGCGACAGCGGTTACCGCGGTAAACTTTGTTATGAAAGTACAGGCAGACTTCCTGCAAACGAGGTTCGCCGTTTTCTTTTTGGGCCATCGCAAATTCCAAAGCCGAATTCAAGTGATGAACCGCATCGGTTCGACGATGACCCAAAGGCAGTTGGGATCCGGTGAGCACCACCGGCTTGGATAATCCCTGCAACATAAAAGACAGAGCGGAAGCTGTATAGGCCATGGTGTCGGTCCCGTGCAAGACCACAAAACCCTCAAAATGCTCGTAAGATTCAGCCAAAATTCCGGCTATTTGTTGCCAATGTTCTGGCTGCAAATCCGAACTATCCAATGGATTCTCAAGCGACCTCCAGGTTGGGGCGTTATGTCCCGATAACACCGATTTGGGCAATTGACCAAAGACCTCATCCACCGACGCTGGAACCAGGCCTTGCGGACCTTGCCGCATTCCCACCGTTCCTCCGGTGTACAAAACCAAAACCCCTTTTCCGGAATTAGGCATGGGATTGGATTTGGGAATGGGCCTGTTCGGGCTCGAACAATGCCAAGGCATTTTGGGTGGTTCTTTCGGCCACCTCCTCGATATCCATATCCCAAAGAGCCGCGAGGTGCTTGGCCACCAAGGAGACATGGGCAGGTTCGTTTCGCTGGCCTCTGTGGGGCACAGGCGCCAGGTATGGTGCGTCTGTTTCGAGAATCACCCGGGTTCGGTCCACCCCCGCAATCACATCCCTCAGAGCACGATTGGATCCAAAGGTGAGGGTTCCCCCTACGCCTAGGTATTGGCCTCTTTGAAGAATCGTTTCGGCCTGTTCCTTGGTTCCGCTAAAGCAATGATAGACGGCCCTAAAGTCCAAACCGGAAGTGCAATCCAACAATTGATCTAAGCTATTTCGGGAGTGGAAACATACAGGCAAATTCAATTGGATGGCTGTGTGAATTTGCGCCCTTAAAGCCTCCACTTGCAAGTCCAGATTGTCCTGCCTCCAATACAAATCAAGGCCAATTTCCCCCACAGCCACCGGTCCTTTGGAGGCAGGGTGGGTTGCTCTCAAAAGGGCGTCAAGGACTTCCCATTCCTCCTTCCACGTCTCTTCGACCGAGCAAGGATGTAAACCCAGCATGGTTCTCAGTTGGATGGGGCCTTGATAGGCCTCCACCAACGAACGCATAGGTTCCAAGGTCGATTGGTCAACATTGGGTAAATAAATTCGGGTAACACCAACCGATGCAGCCCTCTGCAGAACCGCCTCAAGATCATCGCCAAAGGCGTCAGCGTAGAGATGGCAATGGGTATCGGTCAGCACCGGTGCCTGGAACTTAGTCCCTACGATTCATGAAAATCGAAACGTAATACAGGAGGGTTGCCAGGGATGAAAGTGCAGCAATAACATAAGTCATGGCCGCCCAATGCAAGGCATCCTTGGCCATGGTGTGTTGCTGACTCTGGGCAATATTGCTTCGATCCAACCATACCAAGGCCCGACGGGATGCGTCAAATTCGACCGGCAGGGTCACAAAAGTGAACAAGGTCGTCCCTGCAAACAAAACGATGCCGATCATCAACAATTGAGGGAAGATGTTCAAAGTCATTATGCCTGCCAAAAGGACCCACGGCATGAAACGGCTGGTAACACTAAGGGCGGGAACCATGGCCGAGCGAAATTGCAACCACGAATAAGCCGTGGCATGCTGAACCGCATGGCCCACTTCGTGGGCAGCAACAGCGGCGGCCGCCACGGAACGCCCGTAATAAACCTCCTGACTTAGATTGACCGTCCGCTTGCTCGGATCGTAGTGGTCCGTCAATTGTCCACCCGTCGAGATGACTTGGACATCCTTGATATTGTGTTCCGCAAGCATGCGCTGGGCAACTTCTTCACCGGTCAGGCCGGAGGACAAGGGCGTGGCAGAATATAACTTAAAGCGACTTTTGAAACGGGCACCCACCAGCCAAGAGGCTAGCATGATACCGAGCATGAGGACCAGAGACATCATAAGATTGGAATTATAGGTGGTTAACGGAATGGTTTACCTTTTGGTATCAAATTTCGTGCCAAAACCCGAAACCTCCAGCAAACGGGCTACGAGGTCTTCGGGGCGCAGGCCCTGGGCCTCTGCTTTGTAATTCAAGACCATGCGGTGGGCCAGAACTTCAGTGGCCACCGCCTGAACATCCTCGATATCCGGGCTGTACTTGCCCAGCGTTGCGGCATGACATTTGGCCCCCAAAACCAGGTACTGCGAGGCCCTCGGTCCCGCCCCCCATTGCACCATGTCCTTGGTCCACTGAGATGCATGTTCTGTTCCGGGACGGGTGGACGCCGCCAAACGTACCGCATATTCCACCACATGATCGGTCACCGGCATTCGCCGGATCAATTCCTGAAAATATAGCAGCCCTGCGGCATCCAAGACCTTGGCCGGCGATTCGTTTCGAGGCATGGTCGTTTGACGGACCACCTGCACTTCTTCGGCCAAGGAAGGATAACCCATCCGTATCTGAAACATGAAGCGGTCCAATTGGGCTTCGGGTAAGGGGTAGGTGCCCTCTTGTTCAATAGGGTTTTGGGTTGCCAAAACAAAAAAAGGCGAAGGCAACGGGTAAGTATGTCCTGCAACTGTCAGTTGCCGTTCCTGCATGGCTTCCAACAAGGCAGACTGGGTCTTGGGTGGGGTTCGGTTGATTTCATCGGCCAAAACCATGTTCGCAAAGAGCGGTCCGGGGACAAAACGAAACTGGCGATTCGCATCCAAAATTTCCGAACCAGTAATGTCCCCGGGCATCAAATCCGGGGTGAACTGAATTCTCTTGAAATCCAAATCAAGAACCGCACTGATGGTTTGAACGAGGGTTGTTTTGGCTAGTCCGGGCACTCCGACCAAAAAACAATGACCATTGGCTAACAACGCCATCCATACCGAACGAATGGCCTCCGTTTGACCGACCAACACCTTGCCCGTTTCACGCAGAAAGTCTCCGTAGAGGTTTTTGAGTCCGTCTACGGCTTCGCGATCTGATGCATAATTCCAATTCATGTTGCAATTTAGGTCTAAACCCGGGCTCAAATGGTTTGGGCTGATTCTATACCCAGATCCTGATTCAAGAGGTAAATCCGCGGGGTGGCTGTAGGTAACTCAAACTGTAAGATTTGTTCGGGGGTTAGTTGTTCAAGCTCCATGATGAGGGCCCGCAATGAATTTCCATGGGCAACCACCAACAGATTTTGACCTGCCCTTAACAACGGTTCGATTGTCGAACGGAAATACGGCAAAACGCGTGCTGCTGTATCCTTGAGGCTTTCCCCACCCGGTGGAGGTATATCGTAGCTACGTCTCCACTGATGGACTTGATCGGCCCCAAATCGGGCAATCGTTTCGTCCTTGTTCAAGCCTTGCAATTCCCCGTACATCCTTTCATTCAGAGCGGGATCCGCTGTTACCGGGCATTCATTCTGGCCGATTTCTTCCAAAATCAAGGTCAGGGTATCAGCGGCCCTGCGAAGTCCACTGACAAAGGCCCGATCAAAGGTCATTCCCGCCAACTTGACACCGGCTGCCCTGGCCTCTTCTTTGCCCTTTTCGGTCAAGTCTACATCAACCCATCCCGTAAAGCGATTTTCCAAATTCCACTGGGATTGTCCGTGTCGGACCAAAACAAGTCTACTCATATAATTTTAATAGGTACGTATTTCCGTAAGATGCTCGCGGCCATCTCCACCACGCAAAGCAAACAACCACTCTCTTTGTCGAAGATGCACCTCGTGCTGAGCAATGGCATCGCTCATACGAACCCAGACAATGCTTCCTCCATCCCAACGCAGGGTTTGGGTTCTAGATGCCAACACCGGTCCTACAGCTTGCTCCCAAGCGTTCCGTAACAATTCTTGTTGCAGATTACCCGTATGACCAAAATGTTTAGCCCAAGCCTTGACCCAATCACCCAGCGGCGGTAAATCTTTGGAAGAATTCATCTCAAAAGGCGAGTTTACGAAAAAGCTGTCTCTTTGGTTCGGGGATGAAGATGACGCTCGGCGTGATACGAAGAACGCACCAACGGCCCAGCCTCTACCCATTCCAAACCCATTTCCAGGCCCCATGACGCATACTTCTCAAACTCTTCCGGGTGAATATAGGCCTGAACCGGCAGGTGATTTTTGGTAGGCTGCAGGTATTGACCAATGGTCACAACATCCACCCCGCATTGTTGCAAATCTGCGAGGATTCCCCGAACTTCTTCGGGGGTCTCACCCAATCCAACCATAAACCCAGTTTTGGTTCGCAGTCCAGCCTTTTTGATACGGGCCAATTGCTCCAAACTACGTTCGTACCGGGCCTGCGGTCGCACGGTTCGGTACAGCCGTGCGATGGTTTCCATGTTATGAGAAACCACTTCGGGTTTGGAGGCCAAGATGGTATCCAGGGATTCCCAATGGCCTTTGACATCCGGTATCAGGGTTTCCATGGTGGTACCCGGGGAAACACGACGAATTTCGCGGACCGTCGCCGCCCAGACCCCGGCCCCGCGATCCGGTAACTCATCGCGGTTAACCGAAGTCAACACCGCATGCTTAACCTCCATACGTTGCACGGCTTCCGCTACCCGATAAGGTTCTTCCAAATCCAAAACGCCGGGACGTCCGGTCGCGACTGCACAAAAGGAACAAGCCCGTGTGCACACATTGCCCAAAATCATAAAGGTGGCCGTACCGGCTCCCCAGCATTCACCCATATTGGGACAATTCCCGCTCTCGCATATCGTATGCAATCGGTACTGATCCACCAACCCCCGAACCTTCCGAAACTCAGGACCCGTTGGCAGCTTGACCCTTAACCACGGCGGTTTGCGCTGTGGCTGCGGTTCTATCGTAAGGATATCCTCCATTGAGCCTCAAAAATAAGGCCTTGCATTGATGAAATCTGAAACTTTAATTGCGCCGGCCCATTTGGTAGCCCAAATAAACGCAAGCCAAGAGGGGAGAACGATCAACAAAAGCCATCGTGGCCAAGGGCTTTAGGAAAACACCCGCCATCAAACCAATTTCCAGCGCATGCGGTGCTCGGCGTTGGTTACCCCACTGCGCAACCAGACCACCTTTGGCATAAAAGCCTGGCGTAACCCCCAGACTATCCAAGCCCCGATAAAAAGGAGAGGCCCCTGCTATATTTCCTGAGTTATGCCGGCTTGGATTAAACGCTTCAGACCTTTGGATGAACGGCTGATCTTTGGAGGTTTCGGGATCCTCGTTGGCATAGATAATCTGCAAAAAAACAGGCTTAAGCAAGGCCAGGCTCAATCCGGCCGACCAAGAACCTCTTAACTCGACGCCGTGATGGAGACCACGCTCCATCCAGAGGTACGATGTACCCCAACCAGCCTGAAATGAAAAGGTTTCGTTTAGCAAACCAGGGGTGTAGATGCTGGCCCTGTCATCCGGATTGGCCTGGGTTTTGAAGGCATTGGGGTGCTTCCATCGAAAGAGCGTTAATTCAACCTGCGATTCGGTGGCAAAGGTGCGATTCTGAATGATTTTTCCACCAAACCACCAACCGGAACTGTGCAATCCACCGCCTAGGCTAAACCCGTTGTAATACTCAGGCAAAGATCCGGCATTTCGCTGTTCCCATTCCAAACTTCCGAAAAATTCGTTGCTTTGAGCTGCAATCGGTGACCCACCTATAGCGAACCACAGGCCCACCAAGCAGAACAGGGAACCCTTCTGTCGATACCAGGCATGACGAAAATTTGCCATAAGGCAGAGGATACTAAAGGGCCGTGCGCACCGATGCATGATCCGAAACAACGTCGGATGGTGGCGCATCGTACCGGGCATAGGCCGGGCATCGCCGATGGCAAGATGCTCCTAAAAGGCCCAACGCAAGAAGGGAAAACCAAATTTTTCGCATACCCAAATCTAAAGCCTACCAAGCACAAAGCCACCCCGAGGGGTGGCTTTGCAACTTGATTAAGTACGCTATGGAGCTTAGTGTGCTTTTTGAACCGGAACCCGGGTGCGGTAGGTACGGCCCTCGGCTTCGAGTTCTACCTGGAGTTCGTAACGACCGTTGGCCAAGTGACTCAAGTCCAAATTCAAATCGGTGTTCAAGGAAGTCGAACGCATATTCATGCTAGCAACCGTTTTGCCAAGAACATCGACCGCACGAATACGCACTTCACCTGCAACTGGCAGGCTCAAGCTGAGCTTGCTCAAACCGTTGGTTGGGTTGGGATAAACCCCAGCGATCAACTGATCGTTCATGCTACGCAATGAAGGAATGCGCAGACCGACCATGTCGTAGACCTGAGCCAACGGATTGGCCATTTCGCTTCCCTCACCAACCAACCAAGCCTTGGCAGGTACCGATGCATCCGTAGCGATTCGCATCCGGAACAAAGATTGTCCGCTTTCCAGGTTGACACCGTTGACATCAAACCAGGTCAAACGTAGTTGGCCGTTGTGGATATTGTAATCAAAGCGACCACCGGTTAGATTGGAAACCACTTGCTCGATCTGAACCCCCGAAGGAATATCCAAGACCAAGGTGAGCGCTCCCAATTCAAGGCTACGATCCACACGGACATCCACCCATTCGCCGTCTTTGGCCGATTGGACCCCGTTTTCACTGAGATTCAACCCGATGAATTGACGACCTGCAGCCGGTGCGTAAGAATTGTTAACATCACCCAAGCAAATACCAAACAGATCAGTCGTCACTTCGCTGAGGTTCAAGTTGTAATTCTTGGACTCGAACTTCCAATCACCGGCAGGGAAACTGCTACGTGTACCATTGAAACGATTAATAATCATCAAGGCATCCGTTGCGTTCACCAAATTGCTCAAGTTGACATCAGCAGCAGCCAAATTCAAACCCGATACCAATCCAATGCCCTGGTAATGACGAGTGGTCGCCAAGGCATCCGTTGCGGTGATACCACCCCAAGCCTTGTTGGTGCTGGCCGTCAACGAAACCGCTCCGTTACCAAGGCCTGTCATCGAGAAGGCACCGTTGGCACCAGTCGCTGTTGAAGCGGTTACCGCACCACTGATGGACACCGTACTGTTATCCAGAACCGATGCACCGCCCTGGTAACGTAGGACACCGCTGATTTCGCTGGTCGTAACCTCCAAAGACCAATCATCGATACCGATATAACCGGCATTGGCGACGGAGTAAGCACGAATACCCAGGTAATAAACCCCAGAAGTCGCTGGCGTAAAGCGAGCAGATTTGGACTGCCAACCTGAAGCTTGCAACAAAGAATCATTGAAGACACGTGGACCCGCAAGCATAGCGGTTGAACTGCGGGCGCCAGCCAAATAAACCCCCAAACGTTCGCGGTTGGGACCGTTACCGGGAGCACGCACCTTAAAACGGAGGGTATAGGTCGTACCGCCTACCAAATTGTAACCGGTGGTGAATGCCCAATCGTTTTTGGCCGTTGTTACCGTGGGGAAAGATGCCAAAATATTGTCGCCTGATGTGCTACCAATATTCGAACCCGTCAAAGCGAATACCCTCCAGGCTGAGCTGGTAGAAGTTCCATTTGTACGTGTCCAGCATGGAGGAACAGCTGTACCGGTATTGGCCGTACCACCCGTAGCGGTATAGCTATCAAAGTTCTCGGTATTCGGAACATTGGACTCCAAACAGTTGGTGATAAAGGAAACAGGTCCCACCCATGAAGAAGTTCCAATAGAACAAGAAGACCGTACCCAAACATTGTAGGTTGTGAACGATGTCAACCCGGTCAAGGCGGCAGTCGTTGCAGTTGCCGTGTTGGTATGAACGGTCGTACCTGTTGGAGCCGTAGTCAAAGTGCTAACAAACAACTGATAACCGTTTGCCGGAGCCGATGCAGGCGCTGTCCAAGAAATGGATGCGGTGGATGAACCAACGCTGTTGGCAACAACAGCAAGAGCCGTCGGAGCCGAACATGGAGGAGGATTCGCAACCCGCACGTTATCCAAGTACAAATTGTTGCCCCACTCTGAAATACCCTTGAAAGAAACGCGGTTGGTATTCGCTGGGAGGTTAACGGTCTTCAGAGCCCATTGAGCAGTAGTTGGAACAAAGGATGCAGTGGTTGTACCGCCCGTATTGAGAGGACCAGTTGGGCCTCCGTTCATGATTTCGAGACTGGTATAAGTAGCCCCCCCATCGGTCGATGCCAAAATCTCCAACTTATCGATTTCAACAGCGGAATAGGCAGCGTACGCATAATTAAAAGATAGAACTGCCCCAACCGGATTTGCAGTGAAGGTCGGGGTGTTTAGGCTAAATGAGCCTGATTCAATGCCGTAAAACGGAATCCTCATGGCCAAAGTGTCAGGAAGAGCTGGCGTCTGATTGGATGGGGCTGAACCGGCTGTCAATCGAATCAACTGCCATCCCGGTGTGGTACCCGCGGCAAAATTTCCAGACCAACAAGAAGTTGTTCCCTGTGCTGTTTCAAAGCTTTCAAACAGTGGTAATGTAAAGACGTCACAAAGAGTACGGAAGCTAATCGGACCTATCCACAAGGATTTATCAGCTGGGCTACAAACTGCACGGAGATAAACTCTGTACAATGTATTCGAAGTTAACCCAGTGGCGATATAAGGATTGGCGGTAATGGATGTCCCGTTGCCCGTAGGTGTACCCGTAGTTGTTTGAATTGAAATTTCCCACTGCGTTTCAGTACTTCCAGCAGTCCAAGCAAAGCTGGCACCGGAGGTGGTGATGGAAGAAACTGCCAAGGCGGATGGCGAAATACATTGTGGGAGAACGGTCAAATTAATCGTCACGACCGAGTCACAACCATTGACAGCAGCACCTGCACAAACTTTGGTAAACGTTCCGCTAGTGTTGTAAACCTGACCACAGACGGTAATGCTTCCACCGAATGGAACGGATTGTGTTAGAGTAGACATTGCAAGAGGCCTTACTGTCAAAACCAGCGTTGCTATTGAATCGCAGCCGTTGGAACCGATAACGGTTTGGGTAAAAGTCCCCGCCGTGTTATAGGTAGACCCACCCCATGCATAGGTCGAACCTTGACAGATGGATGCGCTAGAGCTTGAAGTCAAAAGAGGGCGAACCTCGAGATTAAGAGTGATGACAGAGTCACAACCATTGGCAGCCGTGATGGTACGGGTGTACGTACCGGCTGTTGCAAGGTTCTGTGATCCAAAAGCAAAGGTTGTGCCCTGACAAATAGACTCCGAAATGCTTGCTGAACTATGGGAACGGATAGAAAGTGTGAGGGTGATTATAGAATCACAACCTGTAGAAGAGGTTAAGGTCCGGGAATAAACACCCGCTGCATTCAAACTCTGTGTTCCGAAGGCATAGGTGGAACCAGCACAAATGCTCGCAGAAATAGCTGTGTTCAACTCGGCAGTCACAGAAATTTGACCACCGGTAAAGCCCACATCAGCCAAAGGAATGGCATCAAAATCAGCGATTTCACAATTGCCAGGGGTTAACAAATCAAAGGAGAGTGTGCTTGTTCCTGGTGCATTTGGAGTTACAAAGCGAAGCCCAAACATGGGGCCGTTTAGATTAATGGCATTGGCCGTCGCGTACCAACCCGCCCTAACCTGATTCACACCGTTGAAGACACCCGCATTCACCAAAACAGTTGAAAGACTGGGGTCAATGTTCACGGCATCGACGAAGGTGTAATTGGTGGCATCGTAATTAATTGCCAAAGAAATGGCCCCAACGCCGTTGGCACGAAGCAAAGACACGGGTACGATCACCGTGTCACCTTGGCAGGCATTCGCATTAGAAATCACCACGGCTGGTGGTAATTGAACGGTCAGGTTCAAAGTGACGACGGAATCACAACCATTTGCTGCAGCCCCGGAACATACTTTGGTGTACGTGCCTGAGGCGTTGTAAACCTGCCCACATACCGCGAAGGATCCGCCGTAAGGAACGGTCTGATTAATCGTAGCGGTCGGCAAAGACAATACAGTCAAATTCAAAGTCGTGATGGAATCACATCCGTTAGAACCAATCGATGTGGCGGTGTAAGAGCCTGACGTGTTGTAGGACTGACCCGCAAACGTGTAAGAAGACCCTGCACAAATCGATGCATTCACCGTACCTGTGGTGATAGGCCTAACCACCAAACTCAACGTAATAACGGAGTCACAACCATTGGCAGCGACCAAGGTCCTCGTATAAGTCCCGGTGGCAATGAGGTTTTGCTGACCAAAAGCAAAGCTCTGCCCTTGGCAAATGGACCCAGACTGAGCCGTTGCACTGGCCGGTAAAACATTCAGCGTAAGCGTGATAACAGAGTCACAACCGTTAGCGGCGCTAACCGTACGGTTATAAGTACCTGCTGTTGTAAGACTTTGAGAACCAAAAGCGTAGGTCTGACCCTGGCAAATGGTAGCCGACAAGGCAGAAGCAATTGGTTGACATGGCGTCATAGAAATATTGTCCAGGTACATATGGTTACCAAATGCCGAGATTCCTTTGAATGAAACCCTGTTGGTGCCAGCAGGAATGCGCATACGCTTGGTACCCCACTGGCTGGGCGTAGGAACAAAGGCTGAAGTCGTAACACCTCCGGTGTTCAGAGGACCTGTAGGCCCGCCGTTCATGATTTCAAGACTGCTGTAATTGGCGCCGTTATCAGAGGATGCCAGAATTTCAAGACGATCATTCTCTGTAGCGTAGGTCGCATAGGCATAATTGAAAGTCAAAACGGATGCCAAGGCCGAAGAATTGAACTGGGGGGTATTCAAACTGTAGGAGATCCCTGACGAAATACTATAGGTTGGCAAACGCATAGCCAGGGTATCCGGCAAGGGAGGATTCTGATTGGAAGGAGCAGAACCTCCAGGGGTCATGCGGATATATTGCCAACCGTTGGTGCCCCCAGAGCTGGCAAAATTTCCGGTCCAGCAGGTGACTGTGCCTTGGGCTGATTCAAAACTCTCAAACCAAGGCATGTTGAACAACTCGCATTGAGTACGGAAGGATATAGGGCCAGACCAAGCACTAACACCGCTTGAACCGCAATTAGAACGAATCCAAACAAAGTAAACTGTGTTAGGCGTTAAGCCGGTAATTGCTCCAGCTGACCCTGAAGCAGTGGCCCCTGCACTCGCCGAAGTTCCGGCCGTAGGTGCCGCACTACTGGTCGAAAAATAAACATCGTAACCATTGGACGGCACAACTGAAGGCGCAGTAAAGGTGAATTGCATCCCCGTTGTACCCGTTGATGCAAGGACAAGAGCGGTAGGCTCTACGCAAGCCGGAACGGTTTCATAAACCACATCATCCCAGAAATGAGTAGATGCTGATGTTCCACGATTGGCAATTGCTAAACGAGCACCTTGAGGAATCCCTGCGGGAATATTGATAACTGTTTCGGAACCATAGGTTGTATTCGTAATGACCACATTCGCAATGTTAACAAAGCTCGCCGCGTTAAATTGTTCTCCCCAGTTGGCTCCTGTTAAATAACCAACTTCTAGCAAGCCATTACCCGCTGTAGAAATTCGAGCCTTGAACTTCAGGCGAAACCCAGCCGAACTTGCAGAATTGAGGTTATCACTCAGCGGTGGTAGGAGAATAAAACTCTGGTTTGGAGATGTCGATGTTTGACTCATATGAAGAGCACCTGATGCCACAGGAGTGGTAGTCGACATACCAGCCGTAATGCTCGATCCGGTTACTACCCTGCTCCAGCAAAATGGAATTAAGGGAGTATTGGTTGTCGGATAGGAGTCAAAATTTTCCGTAAGAGCCGTGATGGAGGCCGGACAAAGATCCGCGCTCGAATAACCTAGAACAAATCCATTTGAATTGGTCAGCATGGCGGTTGTTAATCCAACCCGCTGAGCAGACGGCGTGTAGGTTCCTGCTTGGTGCCGACCCAACGGGGTAGAGGCAACGGTATTACCCGTACCCGTACCCGATAGTAAACGCAAATTGCCGTTGGCAGGCCTAAACAAATTCGGTGCAAAAACCTGAACATTGTGAAAGGCCGTTGAAGCTATCGCATAGCCACCTTGAGTGCTTATCATCCAGGCACCACCCATGATATTGTCTACAACATACGTGCCTCCATTGGATGTATCCGTCACACTCGTGGTGGCTGACATCCAATTGCCTTGATTAAAATTCACCAACATTTCACCTGCGGTAGAGCCCGTCGCGGATGTCCTGCTGATATGCATCCACCTTCTGGAAAGGCCGTTGTTAGAGAGAACTGGAAAGAGAGAGGTTGTAGCACTCGGTTCTATCCCTGCAGTTATAGTCGTACCGGTTGTGGAGGTGGTCCAATAATGACCGTAAGTGCCGTTATAAACCCCAACCGGAGAGAAGCCCCCGTTGGTGATACCTGTAATATTCAATGTTCCAATGGTTGCGTAATTCCCTCGAATGAAGGTTGCACCGTTCAAATTCGTGGCACCCGTTAGGGTCAAGGTTGAACGTACACGCAATGTGCCACCCATGGTATAATTAATGTTGGGAATTGCCGTGGAGGTGTTGGTAATGCTTAGGATTCCAATCACCCCCACCTCGTTGGTCGATGTGGCACTAGACACTGTACCGCCCCAAGTACCTGTACCTGAAACAGTTTGAGGAGCCGTACCATTCAGATTCAACGTGCCGTTAGCTGTTGAACTCGCCAGCGTATTAACGCGGCCATTGTTCACTAAGTTTCCACTAACTCTTAGAGTTTTGGATGAGGTTCCAGCGAAAACATTCACAAGGCCACCTGCTCCAACCGTCAAGTCCTTGGCTTGGAATTCTGTTGGAGTTGCTCCATAAGTTAACGTACCACTGACTGTGAGATTCTGGATTCCCTGACCTACTGCATTAATCGTTACCGTATGTCCTGATGCCACGACGGCGTTATCAGCGATTGATGGAATTGCTCCTCCCCAAGTCGCAGCTGCACCCCAATCCCCAGAAACAACCGATGTGAATGTGGCACCCGCTTGAGAACTAACAGAGATATTATCAAAGGATGCACCGGGGTTTGTTCCGCCACCTCCATCGTTTTTCCAATGGAAAACAAGACGGTAAGAACCAGCCGGCAGATAAGTGGCGCCACTGAATGTCTGAACTGCGGCAGACTGAAGATTGGAACCCGCTACAAAAACAGCTCCAGGAAGAGAACTTGGTATCGTAGAAAGCCCAGAACCCGGATAGGTCGTACTTCCTGCAGGTGTTGTAGAATTGGGGACAAAGAATACTTGCCAGAGATCCCATGTACTTTCTCCACCGGAAAGCCAATTAAAAGAGACATTAACCCGCTCCTGGCCGGCAGGCACGACAACGTCTCTCCAAAAGAAATTGGAGGCGGCAGCCGTGTTCAAGTAACCGGGCGTTGAGCCATCGGTAGAGATATAGGCTGAATAACCTTGAAAAGGGGCCGTTGAATTGGCTAGGCCCAAAACCCATGGGTTGTTGGCGCTGTTGGCAACGGTCCAACCGTTGGAGGCAAAGTCATTTCCCAAGTTGAAGCCACCAGCACCGGCTGGATCGACCAAAACGGTCTGTGCCTGAACAGAAAGCAAACCTGTTACAAAGAAACATAGCCCTACGAACAAGGCCCATACGGCCTTGGGAAGGCGATTCGTAGCGCTCTTAGGAGAGCCAAAAAGAGTTGTCAAGGATGTATTCATGCCTTTACGATTTAGTTAGGTGGATAAATTTAGCAATAATTTTTGATTATTAAGCAATAAAGCAAAAAAAATTGACCCGCCCCTGACCAGGTCCGAGGGTATCCTTAGGTCAAACCAAGCAGGCAGGGCAGGGTATAACCGGGCAAGGGGCCTGCCTTGGGGCCCGCCATGGCCTTCCAGTCCTTGGCAAAACCCTGCCAAAGGATGTTTCCACCCCCTGCACCCCCTTCGGGGCCCAGGTCCACCAGGTAATCAGCGGCTCGGAGCAGGTCCACCTGGTGCTCAATCACCAAAACGGTGTGGCCTTTGTCCACCAGGGCCTGCAAAAGCTCAACCAAAACCCGAATATCCTCCATGTGTAGGCCGGTGGTGGGTTCATCCAGAACATAAAGGGTCTGCCCCCCTTCCCTTCGGCCCAATTCTGCGGCCAATTTGAGGCGCTGCGCCTCGCCTCCGGACAAAGTAGTGGCTGGTTGACCCAGCTGGAGGTAGCCCAATCCTACCTTCTCGAGGGTAGCCAGGCGCTTTCGGAGGTGGGGCAGGCCGTCAAAAAACGGAACCGCCTCCTGAATCGACATCGAGAGGACTTCGTGAATATTTCGGCCCTTGTAGCGGACCTCGAGGGTATCCCGCTGGTAACGCTTGCCCCCGCAGTTCTCGCAAGGCAATTCGACATCGGGCAAAAAATTCATCTCCAGAACCCGGACTCCTGCCCCACCGCAGGCCTCGCAACGCCCCCCTGATACATTAAAAGAAAAGCGACCCGGGGTGTAGCCTCGGATTTTGGATAATGGCATTTCGGCAAAAAGCTGCCGTATGTCAGTAAACAGGCCCGTATAGGTGGCAGGATTGGAGCGAGGGGTCCGGCCTATCGGGGATTGATCAATCTCAATGACTTTGTCCAGATGCTCCCATCCCTCCAAACCTTTGAATGGCAAATGAAAGCGACGGGTACCGGTAATTTGATTGGTGAGAGCCGGGACGAGGGTTTCGTTAATCAACGAAGATTTACCGGAACCGGAAACCCCCGAGATACCGATTAGGCACCCGAGAGGCACCCGAAGGTCCACCCGACGCAGATTATGCCCTGCAGCTCCTGTCAAAGCCAGACCATGCCCGTTCCCGGGTCGGTCCTTGGAGGCCCCTACCAATCGGACCCCGGATAAATAATCCGCCGTGAGGCCGCCGCTGCGACTCAAAGCCTCCGGCGGGCCCTCCGAGACCAACCGCCCCCCCTCCGAGCCGGCACCAGGCCCCAAATCCACCACCCAGTCCGCAGCGCGAATCATTTCTTCGTCGTGTTCCACCACCAAAACGGTATTCCCCAGATCCCTCAGGTTGCGCAATGCTCCAATCAATCGACGGTTATCGCGGGGGTGCAATCCGATACTGGGTTCGTCCAAAATGTACAAAACACCGCTAAGCCCCGAGCCCAATTGACTGGCCAGCCGAATCCGCTGCGACTCCCCACCGGACAACGTAGCCGTGCTTCGGTGCAAATGCAGGTAACCAAGACCCACATCGAGCAAAAACTGCAGACGAATTCGCAATTCTTTGAGAATTTCATCGGCCACCCTGGCTTTGTTTCCTTTGAACGACCCCTCCAATCCCCCCAACCACGCCTGCAAGGTCTGTAATTCCATACTGCAGAGATCAGCAATGCTCTTGCCCTCGATCCAAAAATGCAAAGCCTCTTTCTTGAGGCGTCCTCCACCGCATTCGGTGCAGGGCTTTTGACGGACGAATCGCTGCACCCATTCCTGCATGGCCGCCGTCCCCCATTCATCCTGCCGGGTAATCAACGCCATTAACCCATCAAAGGAGTGGTATTCCATCCCTCGATCCTTGCCCATATCCACCGCCACGGGTTCTTTTTGGCCATACAAAAGCAAGTGCTTTTGGTCCGAAGTCAACTGCGAAACACGTGTTTGGAGTCCAAACTTGTTTTTCTTGCCCAATGCCAGGATAACCCGAAAAATCCAATTGTCTTTGTATTCCCCCAACGGAGCCAAGCCCCCGTTCCCCAAGGTGAGCTCCTCGTCCCCAAAAACCAATTCGGGATCCGCCTCCATTTTGGAACCCAGGCCTTGGCATCGAGGGCAGGCCCCGTATGGTAGATTAAATGAAAAGGTGTTGGGTTGGGGCTCGTCGTAGGCCAGACCGTTCTCCGGGTCGGTCAACAATTTACTGAAATACCGCCAGTACCAAGTACCGGAACCATCCTTGGATGGTGTACCACATAACAAAACCCCCTTGCCCAATCTTGTTGCCAATTCCACGCTGGTTTTGAGCCGATGAGCGGAATCCTGTCCGGGGACCAGCACATCCACCACCAATTCGATGTCATGAACTTTGTAACGATCCACCTGCATACGGGGCCGTAGGTCGGTCACCTCGCCGTCAATGCGCACTTTGGTAAAACCTTGTTTGCGCCATTGTTCAAACAGTTCGCGGTAATGACCTTTGCGGCTCCGAACCAAAGGAGCCAATAACATCAAATCAAGATCCTTGTAATCCTCAAGCAGGCTTTCCATAATCTGGGCCTGGCTGAATTGTTGCATGGGCTTGCCCGAAACCCAAGAATGGGCTTGCCCAATGCGGGCAAAGAGCAGCCTCAAAAAATCATAAATCTCCGTGGTTGTTCCCACCGTAGATCGGGGATTGCGGGAGGTTGTTTTTTGCTCAATCGCAATGACAGGACTCAAGCCGTCTATCCGATCCACCGCCGGTCGCTCCAGCTTGCCCATAAATTGACGGGCATAGGCCGAAAAAGACTCCAAATACCGCCGTTGCCCTTCGGCATACAGCGTTGCAAAAGCCAGGGAAGACTTGCCGCTGCCGCTGGGTCCCGTAACAACAACCAGGGAATCCCGCGGAATGGTTAAGTCCAGGTCCCGGAGATTGTGCTCGCGGGCACCCTCGATGCGAAGGACCTCTTTCATGGAAATCCCAAACCCCATTCAGCCACCGGAACCAAAGACCATCGCGAAGCTTTGTCCGAGAAGGTTTTGGTTGGCTTGCGAAGGGTGTAAATGGTTCGATCCGGATTGCGCAATGAAATTTTCCGTATCCAAGGGTTGAAAATTTTGAGCTCGCGGTAACTCATGCCATGTTCCCTGGCATAGTTCGCCCAATTCGGAACCGGTTCGTTCAAGGTCCATTCCTCCGTTTCAAAAGGCAAATAAACCTGCGAAGCCGTCAAATGAAAACCGTAACGCTCGGGATGCTCCATGATGGTTTTGATTGCGAGAATCCGGGGGAGGTAGCGGGAGGTCTCATTGTTCAGATGCAGCTCCGGGTAACGGTCCCTGCCCTGGTAATCGGCCTGTTGTTTCAAACCGGCGGTCCCCATATTGTATGAAGCAGCGACCATGGACCAATTTCCAAATTGACTGTACGCTCTGCGCAAATATTTACAAGCCGCCTGGGTCGAAAGCCATGGATCGTAGCGTTGATCCACCTCTTCGTTCACTTGCAATCCGTGTTGTCGAGCCGTACCTGCCAAAAACTGCCAATAGCCTACCGCATCGGCCGACGAAATGGCATTGGCCAATCCACTCTCGGCGACCGCGAGGTACTTAAAATCTTCTGGAATTCCGTTTTGTTTTAACACATTTTCGATCATGGGAAACCAGCGAGCCGCGCGCTTGATGTAAAGCAACATGGTCGCCTGTCCGTAGGTGTTTTGCAGCAATTCTCTTTCGACCCTTTCGCGAAACTCAAAATCCCACAAGGGAACTTTTTCGCCGGCAAAGTGCATTCCTTCCGGAACGGGCACGGAATAGACCCGGTAATTGGACCAGAATTTCTGGCGATAGGCTTTTTCCTCTTCCGTCTTGTAGGCGCTGTTAAGAAACCAACCAGCCGACAAGGGCACAAAGATGCCCACCAACCAAGCGATTGTTTTGGGGCGCTTTGCCCAACCACCGTGTCCCAGGGATCTCATAAATTTCGTTCAGGTCTTTCCCAAAATTACGCCACAAATCAACGGCGTTTGTAAATCGGAAAGGCTGAACAAGGCTCGCCGTAGAAGAGCGTTTGGACAACGCCTAACAAGCGTTGCGTCAAAGCCAAATAAAGTGAAGGGGTCCATTCGGCCCTGGAACAGGCCTTGATCATCAGACGTGCGTCTAGGTAGGTTTCGGTATCCATTTGCCGAATACGTTCCAATGCCAAAGAGCGCTGAACCTGGTCTGGAGTCCCAAATTCAATCCCTTTGGGAACAGCCAAGGGGTCCTTGGTCTGCAAGTGCGCGGCCAACACCATCACGGCCCAAGGCGGCCATACGGCCTCTATGGAGCAAAACAATGCCACCCATCGCCCTGCGAATGGAGCGGTGTCCATAGCCTGAACACGAGCACGGAAGTCTTTTTCGCGGAGCACCCCCCATTCGCCCAAATAGTCCGCTAGATCAAGGGGTTGAATTTGACTTAAAGGCAACAAAAAATCCTCGGGATCCAAGACCTGAATCCCGCTTTCTTGGATTTTGTTACGAATTGGCAACGATTCCTCGCCCATGCCTTGAGTCGTAGCCTTGGAAAGCGGCTGCGAATCCAAAATTAATAAAAGAGGTGGCGGTCATCTTTGACCGTTGCTAATTCGCGCTTGGCTCCAAAAGGCTCATTACCAGCGCGTCCACGGAATTGACCTTCGAGCGATGCCCTGGCCGAACGCAAATCGTAGTCTTTGGGCAGACTTGATAGGCTATCCACCACAAAAACATAAACACCGCGCTCCCCGGCCACCGGCTTCCCGATTCGGCCTTTGGGCGTTGAAAACAAAGCCCCGGATAGTTTGGGTTCTTGGCCCACCCCGTTAATGAAGGATCCCAAGAAAGAGGCCCCCATCAAGGGCTGTACAACGGTGCCGGCTTTTGCAGCAGCGGCTTCGAGGTTGGGATTTTGACCCAGAATAGAGGTCCATTTACTGGAGAGCATTTCCCCTTTTTTCTCTTTGCGAATACGATATTCCAGATCGGCCTTGACCTCTTCGAGGGGTTTGTACCCTTTTTCGAGGGATTTGGTCAAAACAGCGATGACAAAACGGTCCTCTGTTTCGAAGAGGGGGCTCAAATCACCGGGGGCGGCTTTGTAGGCCCAGCGAACAATATCGCGGGCGTTGTTGATGCCAGGAATCACACGATCGCCTACACGAATGTTTTCGGCCGTCTTCTTGGGCAAGCCCTTGGTGTCCACGGCTTTCTGAAAATCTTCTGAATTTTTGAGAGCGGAAGCAAAGGCCGTGGCCTCGGCAAAACGTGCTCGGAATGTCTCGGTCGATGGGGCAATCCTAGCGGCCACCGGGGCCAGCTTAACCATGGGCTTCTGGCCCTTTTGGTCGTTGATTTGTATCAAATGGTAACCAAAATCAGAACGGACGACCACGAGATCCCCGCTTCGACCCCCAAAACAGGCATCATTAAAGGGCTTTACCATCATGCCTTCCGCAAAGTACCCCAAATCGCCTCCCTTGATAGCTGATCCGGGATCAGCAGAAAATGATGTTGCCAAGGTTGCAAAATCCGAACCACTCTGCACCGCCCGCTTTAGGCTATCCGCCTGGGCCTTAACGGTTGAATCGGGTCGATTCTCCACTTTGAGAAGGATATGCCTGGCCTTGACGGAGTCAGGACGGCTGGTTTTTTGGGATAATTTGGTCAAATAGTAGGCTCCATTCTCCACGTAGAGATCGGTCACAGTCCCTACCGGTGCACTTGCCAAGGCAACCAAAGCGGGCTGGGTCAAAGTCGAAACAGGCGTAAAGCGATCATCGTAAGGCAAATCGGAACGCAGCGATGCAAAAGCGCTATCATCGGTGCTGGCAACAAGGGCATCACGAAGCTCCAAGAGCATCTGCTTAGCCTTGGCGGAGTCTTCGCTGGAGGCGCTTACTTCAAAACTCACATAATCCAGGGCTCTGATATCGTCCTTGAGCTTAAAAGAGGTTTTGAACTTCTCGTAAGCGGTTTGGTAATCGGCATCGCTCAAACGGATGGTCGAATCCACGATGGTGCTGTAGTCAAGCAGGGCATACCGTCCAGTAGCCGCAATATTGGTGCCCTTGACGAATTCGTCTGCAAAAAAGTCAGGGATGTACATGCCTTTGGCAACCAGATTGGCGTATTTGCGGGTTGCACGGTCCTTGAGTAAGTAATCCTCAAAGGCCTTCCACTTCTTCTGCATGTCTGCAGGCTGTTTGCTGAGGTTTTTGAGAAAATCAACAACCCGGGTGCGGTCAAATTGACCGGTTTGGGGGTCGGTAAAGGCTTTTTGGATTTCGGGATGGAGGTTTTTGCCCTGAACCATATCGTAAAGCTCCTCTTCGCCAACCTCCAAGCCCAAGTCCTTGTAGGTTTCACCCATAATTCGCTCCCGGAGCAATTCATTCCAAACCTGGTCACGCAGCGATGCCATGGTGGCCTCGTCCACCTGGGCCGTGTTGGTATTGGCTTTGTAGTTGTCAACGGTTTCCTTGAGTTTGGTATCAAAAAGATTCAAACTGATTTTGTCGCCTTCAATTTCCCCAACATCCGTTGGGTTTCTTTGCGAAAAAAGTCCGTTTCCGGTGAATACATCCATGGCCAGGAAGGAAACCAAGGCAAGACCAATGATAGCGACCAGAAGACCCGCTTTGCTGCGTATAGTGGTAATAACCGACATCTTACAAAATTAAAGGGATGCAAAAATAAGCCTTTGGGCCTATTCTTCGGCATCCTTTCCAAGGCGTCGCAGGCTGATAAGGTCAATTCGGGTTGTGCTAACGGCTTCGACCCGGACTTCGAGCCCTGCTTCGACCCAGGAACTCCCTGCTTCGGGCAAATCTCCTCGGCTTTCCATAACCCAGCCCCCCAGGGTCTCGTAGGGACCCAGCGGAATACCCAAGTCGTAATGCTCGTTGATATAATCCACCTCTAAGCGACCCGAAAAAAGAAATTTTCCGGCTTCCACCTCTTTCTCCACTCTTTCGGGCTCGTCGTGTTCGTCTTGAATTTCTCCAAAAATTTCTTCGAGCAAATCCTCCACCGTGACCATACCTGCGGTTCCACCTAGTTCATCCACCACCAGCGCCATCGAACGCCGCCCGGCGGTCAATTGTTTGAGGAGTCGGGAAGCCGACATGGATTCCGGAACGATGGCCAAAGGCAATTGCAAATCCTGCAAACGGAATGGCAACGATGGGTCCAGGGCCAAGACCGAATGAAAGTGAACATAACCGACTACATGATCCATGTCCCCCTGGTAGAGAAGCAACTTGGATAAACCACTTTGGTTAAAAACCTTGAGGACTTGATCGCGACTGCTTCCCACCTCCAAGCCCACCAATTCCGTCCGGGGGACCATGCAGGCTCTAATCTTTATATCGCTAAAATACAAGGCTTTGTGAAAATAACCCAGGTCCACTTCTTGCTCAGCCGCCTCATCCTGCGCATACACTTGTTCGTTGAGCCAATGGCTTAACTCCGCTTTATCAAAAACCTTGGCGGTACGTGCTTCGCCTTCGCTGCTAACCTGGCGGACCAACCAGCGACTGGCCCGGCTTACCACATAAACAAATGGATATAACAAATAATAAACCGCTTGCATGGGCCTTGCAAAAGCCATGAACAAGGCGTCCGCATTGGCCCGAAAAACGGTTTTGGGAAAATACTCTCCCAACAACAAAACCACCACCGAACTCAACAGCGTCTGCAGCCCCAGCATGGCCAAGTCCAGACCCGCAAGAGCCGGGAACCAAGACAGGAGGATGGGGTCAATCAGCGGCGTCAAAAACATCCCGTATACCACCAGGGCCAGGTTGTTTCCAATCAATATGGTCCCCAAAAATTCATCCGAATTCCGAACGAAGCGGCCTAAAATCAGAGCGGAGGGGTAGGCTTGCTTTTGGCGTAATTCCAAGCGAAATCGGTTGGCGTTCAGGAACGCTGATTCCATACCCGAAAAAAAAGCGGAGGCCATCAAGGCCAGTAAAACACCAATCACTCCACGAAATTAAGAACGGCCCCCCCAGCGTACATTTCCTTTGAGCTTGAGAATCCGGTATTGGCTCAAATCTCGGTTGGCTTCCAAACCCTCCCCCATCAACACCTCCCTGGGGGTCCGGATCCGGACCGGACCGGTGGTATAAACCCTGCCGGTCGCTTCCTCCATAAACAATCGCTCCGTAAACAAGGTATCACCGGCCGTATTGTTTGCCACAACCCGACCCCTGGCCTCCAAAATCCCTTTTTTGGTCGGCCGTTAAACGACTCACAATCCGTGAGCCCGATGCATCATAAAAAGCAACCCGAAGGCCTTCGTACAAATCCAGCCTGTCCTGGTTTCGGTGCCAGGCCGCCCTGCCGGCCACCGCATGCGCTTTGACTTTGCCCTGGCTATAGAACCACCAATCCACCCCCTCCATGCGATCCACCCCAACCTCCAAAGGACTACGAAATCGCGCGGCTCCTTCGCGATCCGGGGCGCATCCTAGGAAGACCATCCCCAAAAAGACAACAAAACACCCCCCATTCCGTACCCGACTTCCCAACGGAGGGGTCCAAATGTCCATCAATCCGAGGTTCGAACCGAGGTACTTTCTTGAATCCAACAACCGACACGGTATGAATCACCGCCTTTGTAAGGAGGGTTGTTAAAGAAAAGGGTCTCCTTTTTGGGGAAATAACCGCTGTACTTGTCCACCAACTGATCGCATTCGGATTGCAAGGCTGGATTGATTCGGGCGGCCTGCTTGAATTTGTCAACAGCAGCCCAATAAACAGCCTGCGCAGGAATTCCACCGCCTCCGCAGACATTGTAGCTGGCGGCGTACAAGTTCCCAATGAACAGGAGCGGCTTGCCCCAGTTTGGACGAAGGGCATTCGCTTGGAGGGCCAATTCCCTGGCTTTGTCGTATTGTTTATCCTCGCTAAACAAGGCAGCATAATCCAACGTGTACTGCGCTTTGACGGAATCGTCCAAGACCAGTTTGAGGGCCTCCTGGTAATAGGCATCGGCATCCTTGGTTCGGTTCGTCTTGTGAAATCGGCGAGCCAATTCGATACCGAGGGAAGGCTGAGGGTCGTCTGCAAATTTGCTCACAGCAACCTTTTCGTAAAATTCGGAATCCTTGCAGTTCTTGATCCTTAATTGGTTGTAGATGAGGTCTCTAAGCGCCTTTTCGGTATTGCCGGCTAAAAATTTGGCTTCAAAATTTTTGAGAATTTGATCGCAATTCTCAATCACCGAAATGGACAAGTCAGCATCCAGAGCGGCTTTGTTTTCGGTGTAACGAAGACGCTTGGTGGAATCCAAAGCAGGATTGGCGAGGTTGGCATCGGCAATTCCAGTCAACTGATTGTAAAGGTCAAAAATTTGTCCCTGATTCAAAACCCCGCCTTTGTAGTCCTTGATAGCGACCTTGAAATAATACCCCAAGACAAAAGGCTCGGTTGCCTGACCTCCGACTCGTACCGCCACTTCAAAGGCTTCGCGGATGCGTTGGTTCTGCCCGGGGATGAATTCCAGCATGTCAACCGCTTTGCGACCCAAGGCATTGGAGGCGCTTTTGGGGAAGAACTTGGCCCTTGCATCGTAAATCAACATAAGGGTATCCAAAAGGGGTGTGCGCAATACGGAGTCTTTTTGGGTCTTCAGACGGTCCTTGAACATAGCAATCCCGTCAATGTGCGTCTGCTCGCGCGCGCACGGTGCCTGCTCAAAAACATAGCGCCATGGCTCCAAGGCAGCCGCAAAATTCTTTTGTTTGAAAAATTCCCGGTAGAGCGAGATGTTTTGGATGGTCTGAACGCTGTCCACCCCCCATTTTTTGGAGCAATCGACCTGAGCGCGGGCAACGCCTGTTGCCAGCAGTCCAAAAACACTCAGAAGAAGAAAAAGACGGGCAAAACCCTGCTGGAAGGATGTTTTCATTATTTATTGAAATAGCTGTTAAAGACTCTTTTGAGAAATGCTCGGGGCGAAATTAATCGTAGACCCTGCGGATAAACCAACGGTCGTTGAGATTTAAGGAAAGGTTGAAGCGAACAAAATCTTCCCGCAACAATCCCTGACGCAATGTGCCCCAGCGACCTGCTTCCAATCCAAAATTCAATACACTCACCGACCTACGGAGGGGTATTCCCAAACCAAGGTGGATTCCAGCTTCGGGTATAGAACAGTCCCTTAGACGTAGTCCCCCGGGGCTGTACCTCAATCCAGCCCGGTAAATCATGGACCGCCCGGAGGAACCGCCCCCCGGATTCACCATCCGATACCACCCCCAACGCAAGGTCCATTGGTTCTGCAAGGAATCCGTACGGCCCATCACCCTCCATTGGCTAAGAGGCTCGTAATTGAATTCCATACCGGTTCCTGCTTTGCCCTCCTTTTCAATCCAATAACCCAGGCTGATTTTGAGGGGCATGGTCAGATCTCCTTGGGATTCCGGCATGCTATAAACCGTATCCCGGACCCGGGGATTCCCGGCTATCAGTGTGAAACGTTCGGCCAAAAGGGTTTGACGCAAAGCCGCTTCAAAGGGCAAGCGCAGGCTGAGGCCCCAGGTCCCTCTCCAGGTTGACCGGGGTTTGCCCGGTTGAAACTGAACCCCCACTTGATGGTAGAGGTCCAGGACCGACCATTGATCCTGAACGCGGACATTAAAGGCTTGAATCGAATCGGGGAAAACCCGACGAAACTCACGAACACTCTTTCCAAAGAGCGCATTGGCCGCGTACCCCACCCTCCAATGGGGATTGATTTGCCAACCCCAGGCCCAGGCCAAGCGGTTGAACCCTCCCCGGCCCGTATAAAACTCGTCCACTTGGTAAGGAACCTCTCCACCGCCCGGGTCTACCACCCCACCGCCCGATACATCGTAATTGGTAATGGCAAAGGGTGTAAACGAAAGGGCCGTACCCATGGATTTGCCAACGGGTACTGCCAAAGCCAAATGATTGAGGTTGATATTGGATTTGGTCAACGCCTGATCGTCGGTACGCAGGAAGGAAAAACGGGCCTGCGTTCCCAGTTCCATGCGGGTCAAGGCTCCTTGACCCAAGGAGGCTGGGTTCTCGGTATTAATCCAAAGAGGATGGGCCAAAGCCGCCTGCATGCCACCAAGGCCACCAAAAGCGGCACCAACCGAAGGCTGAAATTCCCCCATACCAAAACGCGCATAGGGCGAGCCGTAGTTGGCTATTTGGGCCTGAACCCCCAGGCAACCCAACAACACAACGTAGGTCACCCGATGTAGAGAGACCAAAAGACGCTTAGGGGTGTGGTTTTGCATGGAGTAGCAGGGTGAAAAGACCGTGCAGGGCTAAGTTAGGCTCGGCAAAGATGGGGCCATCAGCCCTGATTTGGGCCAAAACCTCGGGCTTGGCGTCTCCCCCACAGACCAGGACTCCAGCCCCCGGATGGGCTTCGTTCCATCGGCGGGTATGAGCCTGGATTTCAGCGATCCAGCCACCCTGAGCCCCGGCATGAATGGCCTCAACGGTGCTTTTGCCAGGGTATGGGGCCGGCGTATAGGTTGGTTCAAGGTCAGGCAAAGCGGTGGTTTCTCGATGAAGAGCCCGGTACCGCATGCGCAGTCCCGGCGAAATCAAACCGCCCAAATGCCGAGCTGCCCCTCCCGTTTCCGAAGGCAAAAGCCAATCCACGGTCAGGCATGTTCCCAGACCCAATACCATCCAAGCCCGATCGGGGTACAAAGCCAGCGCGCCTGCCATTTGGATTTTGCGATCCAAACCCAAGGTCTCGGGGGTTCGGTACATGGTTTCGAAGGGCCAAAAAAGGGATTTTGGAGGCCAGGGGTCGGGTTGTGGCAAACAATACGGCCGGTGATACCTTGTTTACGGAGCGATTGTTTATGGAGGAAGCGACCG
>RFOZ01000050.1 GCA_009926405.1 Cytophagia bacterium | reverse complement strand
CTACGGAGATTGTTTCTCTCATAAACTTACTGGTTCCAAAGGAGAAACAAATAAAGATAAAGGACTTTGAAAAGATTCTAAACGATGAAAGTAAGCTCCGTTCTTCTTTTTACGGCATAGTGTCGTATGTACGCCAAATGGAAAGTAATGTTAGAAAAATAATGGAAGGAAACGTGTCTCCTTATATGAAGAAGATATTTACAAAGAGCACTGCATTGGCAATCATACCAGAACCCGCGTAATAAACCGCCATAAAAATGAGTACCAACAAAAGTCCCAGGACAATGGACCACAACCCGCTTTGGATGGCTTCTTTCCCAAGGCTGGGACCCACCACCGCTTCCTCAACAATGCGTGCCGGCGCAGGCAATTTACCGGCCTTCAAAATATTGGCCAAGTCTTTGGCTTCTTCGGTGGTAAAATTCCCGGAAATCGACGACATACCCCCGGATATTTCAGACTGCACAGTCGGGAACGAGTAAACATAGTCATCCAATACGATGGCCACCGACTTACCGATATTATCCGCGGTCATCCGCCTCCATTGTTTGGCACCTTCGGCGTTCATCGTCATGGAAACTTCGACCTTCCCGAAGGGATCAATGGATTCCCTCGCATCGGTCACTACATCGCCCTCCAAACCGGCTTTGTCTTCGTTGCCACGCTTCTTGAGAGCGATCAAATCAAAGAATTTGTTCCCGTCACCACGACCCTTGACCGTCCATAGAAGTTTTAGATTCCTGGGCATGAAATTCCGAACCTCTGGGCGGGCCAACAAACCATTAACCAAGGCGGTGTCCCTGGCTGCCGAAGTACCCACAACCGGTCCCTGGGAAACCTTGGAACTGCCGTCTTTATCCTGGAAAATGGCCGGCATCAAAACCGCAAACAAAGGATTCTCTTGACGAGTCCGTGCCAGACCAGCCGCAGAGGTATCGCCCGCAGTGGTGGTATCAGCCGCAGCCAAATTTTTCATGAGGGCATTTTCAGAAGCCGCGGCCGTATCGGTAGCCTGTGTTCCTGTTGTTGCAACCGAAGACGCGGTATCCGTTTTGGACGAGGTGCTTAACTTGGATTCCGCCGCCAAGTATTTGTTGATTTCAACCATTCGGTCGAGGACCTCAGCCGCTTCAAAGGTTTCCCAAAATTCCAGCTTCGCAGTTCCCTGAAGGAGTTTGCGAACCCTGTCCGGGTTGTCAACTCCTGGCAACTCAATGTTAATTCGACCAGAACCTTGTTGACGCTGAATATTCGGGGCTGTGACCCCGAACTTATCTATACGAGTTCTCAAAATATTAAATGAACGATCGATGGCGCTTTCGGCTTCCGCGCGGATTACCTCGATAACCTCTTCATCCGTCGCATCAAAGTTGACGCGGCCTTGGTTCTCCCTCGTAGCAAAAATGCCCGCTAAACGATTGTTGGGAGCTACTTCCCGGTAGGCCTGAACAAAAAGTGTTACAAAATCAGCCTGAGAACTCGCCTGGCGTTGTGTTGCAAGATCCATGGCGCGGTTAAACCCAGGATCCTTGCTTTGGTTGCTGAGGGCCCGGATAACATCTTGAACCTCAACCTCCATGACCACGTTCATCCCACCTTGTAGGTCCAATCCCAAGTTCAACTTTTGGTCGCGAACTTCGGCGTAGGTGAATTTTTTGAGCCACAAAAAATTAAAGACCTCTTGGTCAGCGATGGAGTCCAGGTATCGCCGTTCCACGGCCTCGTCACCCTTGGCAATAGCCTTGGCGTTGTTTTCAACCCTGGATGCAATCCAGGTAAAACTGAGTTGATAAATACAAATAAGTGCAAACAAAGCGGCAAACCACCGCACAGCTCCTTGGGCTTTCATAACAAATAAAATTTATTTAAATTAAAAATCAAAATGAGGGTCCGTTTTCCGGATGCTTGACCCAACCATTGACATCCGAAACCGTGGTCAGTTCATCCTAGGGAGCTCGACCAAAACCAACGGTTCCCTTGCCTTTGGAATAAAGATTGCCAACATTTACGTCGGTTTCTTGAAGAAACAACGAAGCAACAAGGCCTAAATCTCCGATTCGACTTTGGACCTCTTCACCCGGCTCCTGATCCGGGCCGGTTAATCCCTGAAGATCCCAACCGCTGTGGCTGCCTTGGTATGACCAAGGTTGAAAAAAGGACAAGGGCTGGTGGGATTCCTTGCTGCCCTCTTGGGGGGAGTTTGATTCCTTTTGGGGCTCGGTTCCCTTGGAACGTTTCAAAGGTTGGCCCTCCACCGAAGCGGATGCAGCCAAGCTAAGCCAAAGCAGGCTAACAGCCAATCCCCAAACCCCCAAAGGCATGGATAACGCTCGTAAAGAAGACCGGGTCAACTGTTTCGCTTTAAAGGACAGCAAAGATAACCCCAAGGAGCCCTTATCCTTTCCCTAAGGAAGGACCAGAAAACGACCCTGATGGACGGTTCCTGAGGTCTGCCGGAGTTGGATAAGGTACAAACCAGGGGCTAGACCTTCAAGACGAAGGCTCCCTCCAATTCCAGAGTCGTTCAGCGTCTCCCCCGCCTCATTCGCAGAACCCTGCGCGTGGATTTTGCCTTGCAAGTCCGTGATTTTCCACGAAGCCAGTTGGATATCCATGCCCGTTAAAGAGGACCCACGACCCGCTTGAATAAACCAATTCAAATTTTGCCCCTCAGGAACCGGGTTGGGTTTTAGGGTCATCCTGGCCCCACCATTGAGATTCAAAACCGATGAGGTCACCAAAAATCCGGTCGAACCGGCACTGAAGGTGGTGCTTTGATGGGATGGATTTTGGGCATTCAAGGTGACCGGAACCATGACCGAATGCATCCCCGGGTGCTCGCATCGGAGCAAATAGGAACCCCATGGTAGTCCTGAAAACTGAAAGGACCCCGTATGATTTGTCAGGCCGGATCTCCTGAAGGAGAGAGCCTGGGTGCCGTTGGCATTCAATAATTGAACCTGGATGCCTGACAGTGGCCCGCTGAGTCGAGGCAAATTACCCGCCACACCTCCACCAATCGTACCCGTTCCACCACCGCTGGTATTGGGCCTCAGGTTGATGTTATAAAAAGAAGTCGGATTTCCAGGCAATAGAAAGGAGTCTGCTGCCAACCATGTGGTGGTGTCACCCCAATAGGTTGGTGCATACTGAGAAGCCAAACCGGACATTAATCGTGCCAAAAGACTGTAGTTACCGGCAGGGAGGGTTAGTTGAAAATAGGCAGAACCTGCACTATCCGTCAGGTAAACCGTATCAATAGTGGTCCAACCCGGTACCTGTCCCTGACCAGGGGGAACAATTCGAATCACAACCAGCGCCAAAGTGTCTTGTGCCAAGGGCCCAGCGGATTGGTAACCGGTAATTCGACCGACAACCCGGTGCTGACCAAAAGGTGGGGCGCATTGGAGGTTCAGGCTCACCCCAAACGAAGCAGCATTGTAGACTGCTGTGTCCGATGCCCAGGATGTGTTGGATGCACAAGCTGCTCTGGCATAGACAAAACCCGAACTAGCACCCAAGGTTAGGGTATCTGCAAAGTTGCCGCTTGCATCGGTGACCAGGGTTCTTGATGGTGTGGTAAACTGATTCAAAAAAACCTGTACAGATTGACCCGCCTGACCCTGGCCGGTGGAATTCACCAAAGTCCCCGAAACAAGCAAGATACGGGTTCCAGCACCACAGGTCAAATTGACCGTGTACGATGTGGTTCCGGCTGTATAGGTCGTTGTACCAGTCACCGTGGAGCCAGGCCCGGTAGGTGAACTACAAGAGGCCAGGACCGTAATGGTATTGCTAGGCAAAAAGGCGGGGATTTGGAGAGGTGCCGAATAAAAACCCACCGAATCCGTAAAGGCAGAAACGGTGACCGTGTTAGCAAGGCTGATGCGAACCAGGGAACCGACAACCGGCGCCCCACCTGAACCAAGAACGGTGCCCTGAACGGTGACTTGGGTAGCCGGTGATGACGAACATAAAAGCTGAAAAAAAGCTGAAGGAGCCGAGGTCGAGACCGATACGGTGTCCCAAACCATGGTGCCGTTGCCACAAGACGCCGATGCCCTGAGGTTCAGCGAACCCGAGGTGCCCAAAGGAATGTTGAGGGTATCCGAAAAAAAGCCGCCTACACCGGTGAATGCCACACCCAAAGGTGTTGTCGAATTGGCGCCAAAAAATTGTACCGGTTGCCCCATTGTGGCAGGTCCCGATGGCCATTGCAAAACTCCGCTAACCGAGACCATAGCTGTTCCACCTCCACCACCCGCCCCGCATGCCAGATCAATTTGGTAAGTGGAGGTGGCTGGACTCAAAGGAGCCGATTGAACCAACAGACCACCGGTCGGACAAAGGGTGGAAACCTGGATGGTGGCGTTTGGACTTAGTACAGGCACGGCAACAACGGCCGAATAAAAACCAGTCGAATCGGTTAGGGTGGTCGTTGTACTACCAACTCCTACCTGGATGGTAACCCCTTGTCCTGGCATTGGTATAACCACCGATCCCAAGGCGAGGGAAACCTGACCCTGAACCACCACTACTTGACCTTGGGCTATCAAACAGCCCAAAACCCCTGCTAAAATCATTAAAAATCGACGCATCATAGAAAAAAATTACAAGCACAAAATTCACTCCAAAGGGGGATCATAAGCCCCATTGAACAATTAACTTGTAATTAAATCAGTCCTTTAACAAATACCCCAAACCCAAACGCACGTACAAACCGTTCTCGCGTGTCATAAAGTCATTGTGACGGTATTGGAGCGTCGGCATGATGAGCAAGCGCTCAGCCAGGGTTTTTTGGTAACCCAAGGCCGCATACCCGCCCAGGTTGAATTCAAGCTCTTTGATTTTAAAGGTCAAGGTATCGTCCAAGAAGAAGTTGATTCCGCCCTCCAAAAACAAGCCATCCTTGCCAGAGCCCAGCATGGAGCGCACCCTGCCTTCGACCAAAAAATGACCGCTCCATATTTTATCAGGAGCAACCTGAACCGAACGGTTGTGGTGAACAGCCCCAGCGAGGGTATAACCTAGCATTAGACTTGGGCGATTTTTGAGGTAAAAACCCCGATCAAAACCTGCAGAAACCTTTGTGTATGATTTGCTATCACTGATTTCCCACAAAAACGGAGACAAGCCAATCCAACGATTGGATTGGGCTGCTGTTGCAATGGAATGATCTTGATTGGATGTCGCTGTTTGAGCCCAAACACGGGTATTCAAACCCAAGCTTAACAAAAAAAACAACGACAAAAAAGCCGAAAAATGAGCCCTACAACGGCCTGATTTACAAAAAAAATGGAAGATATTGGGCATGAACAAAGAATTAATGCTTGAAAAAATAAACCAAGCCAAGTTGTAGTTCTCCGGATGGAACAGGTTGGTCAAAAAAGTTTCGTACAGGGCCGGGGTTTCGGTTCAAATTTCGTGAAAGCCGGTTATAAACCGGAACCAGCGCGAGTTGTTCGGACAGTTGCCAATGATAACCCAATCCTAACCCGGTGCGAATCGCAAACCCATTGGCAATTCCCAGAGACACTTGCGGAAAAAAACGCCCGAAATAATACCGCATAAACCAAATTGATTCCGCCGTAAAAGTGTCCTTGTTGAACTTTCGGGTAGCTCTTAAATAATCGGCACGTACCCTTAGATCGGTTCCCAACATTAAACGATCACGGTGAAAATAACCCGTTTGACCATTAACTGACAAAGAGTAAATTTCTTCTGAAGCTCCCAAATAATTGTTAAACAAAGCCCCTGAACCAAGAAAATAACTACCTTTTTGGAAGATTTCAGGGACCTTTTTCGATGTTTTTGATTCACCACTCTGAGCGTTCAATGCACAGGAAGTGAAGAAGAAAAAGAGTAAAACAACAATTTGTGGGCGATTCATAGGAGATGTTTTACGCAAACTTATACCAAAAAGAGCATTCGTGCATTCCGGTAGGTCTAAAATTCATAAAAAGCCAATGGCAAAAGGTCAGCGGCCGAATCAATAGCCCAAATTTCACCCATCGTATTCGCCAAAAAGAGGGGGAAATCGGCGTTTTGCCGTTTAATTTGCTCCAACAGCGCCTGACGGCACATACCGCACGGGGCGACCGGATTTCTTGAACCCTCCTTTGGATCCATCGCCTGGTTTTTACGACCGGCCAAAACGAGCATCGCTGCGACCTCCCCACCTTGTTCAAGGCAAGAAAGGGCACTCAAAACAACCCTTTCGGCACAGATACCCACCGGGTAAGAGGCATTTTCCTGGTTGGTACCTGCTAACATTGAACCACTCCGTGTTAAAACAACAGCTGCAACATAAAACTCAGAATAAGGCGCATAGGCAGAAACCCAAACTTCACGGGCTCTTTGAAACATCCTTACCGTATTTTCTCCAAAATCCTCGGCTTTACCGATTCGGTAAGCCAAACATTTCTCTATCATCCGGGGCTTTGAAAAAGGAACTTGCGATAAATCCATGGCTCATCGAGGTTGAAACAGAACATAGCCCCGGGGGGGTAAATGAAATTCACCGGAACCGGATTCAAATATCCCGGGTGATGGCCAAGAATAAGCCCTTTTGAAGTACGGGCGGGTACTGAAAGACTGAGGTAGGTCTGTAGAATTGAAGAAAACCATTACCTGACCACCCTCAGAACTGTAACGCTCAAAACCCATAATTTCTTTGTTATCCCTGGGCAACAACCAACGGAGCAACCCATCACGCAGGACGCGATGCGTTTTTCGAAGTAAAATCAAATCCTTGGTCAACTGAAGGAGCGTCGTATCCCATTGAACAACCTGCGCTTGGGGGTATTGGCTTTGATCAGGTCTGTACCATTCATCTTCGAAGGTGAGCTCAGGCCATAACATGGGCTTACGGCAATCGGGGTCGTTGGCGCCCCACATTCCGACTTCATCCCCGTAATACAACATAGGTGCTCCTGGAAATGTGAATTGAAATACCAACCACTGCGCCTGAATTTTGCACTCCAAGCCCAAGGGCTTCCGGGTATTGTAGGCCGGATTGGAGGCCTTGGAAAGCGCAAAATAAGTGCCCCATTCTGCGTATTTAGCAAAGTTTCGGTTCACGATATGAGAGGCCAATCGATTGGCATCGTGGCTACCGAACAGATTTTGTTGCGACAAAAAACGATTGTACCCAAACACCTTGATAAGGTTATCCATTTGTTTTTGAAAACCTTTGGTTGAAGGCCTGTTGCGGTCGTTAATCAGGTATTCGCTGGCGATGAATGCAAAGGGATAATTCATAACTGCATCAAATTCATCCCCCATCAGGTACGGCTTGAGTTTGGGAGCTTCATCAATCACCTCGGCCGTAAGGTAAGCCTGCGGATTCCATTCTCGAACTCGGGCAGACCACCGCTTCCAAAATGGATGGGCAACACAGAACGCTACATCCAATCTCCACCCATCTATCCCCAAAGAAATGGAGTCAATGGGATGCACCGCCGATGACCAAGTTGGCTTCATCCAACGCTGGGTAATATCGTGAACGTATTGATCCGGCCCTGAAGTGAGGCCATTCTGATTCTCCTTGAATTCGGGCAGATCCTGAATCCCAAACCAACCCTTGTACCGAAAAGCTTTGCCCGAATCCACATCCCTCCATTGCTCAACTTCAAACCAATCCGCGTAAGGCGAAGACTGCTGTTTTTGAACAACATCCACAAAAAAAGGATTCCCCACACCCATGTGATTAAAAACACCGTCCCAAATGATTCGCATACCCCGACGGTGAACCTCACCGACCAAATGAAGCGCCAACGTATCGGCGCTGGTCCAATGCCAAGTCGAAGGGTCATTGGGCTTTTCGTTCGCCATCAGAGCCAGGTCCGCCGCAGGGTTGGGGCCCAAATAAGGATCAACATGGTGCAGAACATAGGCATCGTAACGATGATGAGAGGGGGCATAAAAAATAGGATTCAAATAAATGGCTTGAATTCCTAAATCCTGAAGGTAATCCAATCGTTGCAAAATACCGGCCAAATCACCGCCGTATCTCCTTCGGGTTATGTTATACCACAAATCTTTCCCGTTGGACTTTTCCCATGGTTGCATTTTGTACCAATCCGAAGTCCATGGATGCAGGTTCCAGGGATTCAAGGTGTCGTGGGGCCAGGCGTCTTGCTGGGCACTCAACGGTGGATCGTTGAGTGTGTCGCCGTTCCAAAAGCGATCCGGGAAGATCTGGTACCAAACAACCCCCTTGGACCAGGTGGGCGGCTGGTGAAAGACAGAATTTTGGGCCTGAACCAGGTTCAAGAAGCTAGTAAAGAGGGAAACAAACAAAATTTTTTTCATGGCAAAAACATCCATTGACGGGTTTCCCCTCCGTGGCGGGTTATCCAAAGGCCCTTCATTGGGGTTGGAAGGTGAAAGGTTGATAGAGATACCCTACGACCAAGCGCATCCCATACCCCGTCGTCTGGGCTGGTTGAATGCTCCAATTTCGTAAGGATATCCTTCCAATGACCGGCTAATCCCTGGTTTTGGTCAGCATCATCCGACACACTGGTTGTTCCACCTCCCAAAAAGAATTCCATCATACGGACGGAGGCCTGAAAATCCCTATTAAGATTTCCGAGTCCAAAAAACGGAGCCGTATTACCAGGCCATGTATGCCCACCTCCGATGATTTTGATAAAAACGACCTTCCCTGCACGGTTGGAACCGGGGTGACCAGTAGGAGCCAAGGGCGCACAGGGCGCATAGGTGTATTCTTCAGCGTTGGAGCCGTCGACAGTGTTCAGGTTGGGTAAAGCCACAAGGCTCGCTTGATTGGGGCATTGGGAGCGATTAACCCAAGACTGCACCGTTTGTTCCGCCGAAATATTCCCGTTCCCCCCAGCATAACTTACCACTCCATCGGCTGTGCCGTGAATATGCAATACGCGAACATGAAAAGTAGGGGGCAAAGGTGGGCCCAGGCAAGCGGCAAAGGCCGTGTTACTCATGGTACCAGCTACCGAAGCCACCGCCTCAAAACGATCCGGTCTTTCACAGGCCAGGCGATAGGACATGAACCCACCAGCCGAAAAGCCGCAACTAAACAAACGCTGATATCGGGTCCCCCAACGAGCATGAATACTATCCGCCAAAGCCAGGAGATACCCCACATCATCCGCGGTTGAGGCCCCTGGTATCCCACTTTGGGTATTCCATCCAGCGTTCACCCCGTCAGGGTATGCGAGGACGGCCCGGTACTGCTGAGCAAGGGCGTTGAATCCGGTAGAATTTAGCATCGTTTGGCCGTTTTGGGTAAATCCATGAAGAATTAGGACCAATGGCAAGGAATCCGAAGGCAACGCACCGGGTGGAACAAAAACCTGAGCGGTGCGGTTCAGACCGCCGTGGTTGAAGGCCAGGGTGGTGGTTTGGGCTAATAATTCCCGCGTGAGAATCAAATAAAAAGCGTTACAAAACAAGATGATCGCCAAAGCGATGCTAATTGGGGTCTTTGATAGCCAACAAAACAAATTTTTGAACATGCCTAAAAATAAAAGATGGATGGATTTAATGCTGCAGCGAATTATGCCAATAACCGAAGCAGTATTTCTGTCAACAAGAACTATCAAACCTTGCCTTTGGAAATTCTCCCATAATCGCTGACAAGAGGGGCCTTAGGGCCCCTCTTGTTTTAGCAACCTTGTATTTTCAAGGTCCTCGCTTAATTTCAAGCCTATGAACAAAAACCTCCTTTGGCTGGTCTTTTTTGTAGGCTTGATGCTTACAGGGCCATTTGTATTTCAACGCGCTGCTGCACAGGCTCTTCATGGCCTATCCTTTGATGGGACGGATGATTATACCGCTACCCCCGGCTTTAGCAATTCCCTGGTTGGTCTGGGTTCATTCTCGATGGCGTGTTGGGTCAACCCGGCCAATGCCAGTCCGTCTTTTCCCAATTTTGATGGAATCAT
>RFOZ01000049.1 GCA_009926405.1 Cytophagia bacterium | reverse complement strand
ACCGATGTCTGGGTGGGTTACGATGAAATGGTTTACGTAACGGACGCCCAGGGTCTTCATGTTTTGGATCAAAAAGGGGAACGCTTCCGAACCTTGCCTATTCCCGGTGCGACCAAAGTCACCCAGGATATTCGCCTCCATACCTATGTTTTGGGGCGATTGGATACCCTAATAGATAGTGCCGGCACCGCCGTTCGCCGAAACCTGGCGGCCGTCTATGTTTTGAACGGTAGTGCCGGATCCAACCCGGTTTGGCTTGATACGTTGGTGCATCCTTTTGTGGACCTTAGCCGGAGCAATACCAATTTTCGGGGACGCTTTGATGAGCAAGTGGAATTTACCGGTATTGCCTGCCTGGGTGATCATGGTTTCTATGTATCCCGCAGAGGGCCCTCGAACAACACCCTATCGGCTGCGGCCCCAGACAACGCCGTTTTGGTTTTTAGGCCTGATCGCAGCAACAACGGGTATGTTCCGGGCATGAACCCTATGTTATCGGGTCTCAAATCCGCCATGAGTCCTTCGGGAATTTGTGGTTTGTTGGCACCTCCTCAATTGGTTTTTGGTATGAATCCGTCCAGGGATTTCATTCTTTTGCAATCGGCAACCCAAGCCGAAACCAAGGTCCTCTGGATACGTTCAACCGAAAATTCGGAAGTAGGAACGCTCTATTCCGAAAACCAAAGTCTGCTCCAATTTGATCGCACCAAAGCCTTGCGTTTTTTGTACGAACCTTTTCGGTTTACGCGACCCGCGGATGTTTGTGTTGCACCGGATGAAACGGGTTATCTCTTCGTGGTGGATTCCGAGCGGGATTCCCTTTATCAATTTACTTCCAAGGGTTTCGAAGGGGTGAATCCTCCCCCCAGTTCAGGTTTGACCAAGCAAGTGCCGGCGTCCTTCGGGGGCTTTGGCTCCGGCCCCTTTCAATTTAAGGGACCTTCCGGTGTGGCTTATTTTCGCCGAACCTTGTATGTGGCGGATCGGGGTAACAACCGTATCATGCGCTACAGACTAAGTTCCGATTTGGAGCGTTAATTTCATTAAACTTCATCCTATGCTAAAGCGATTTAAGCTTACCTCCCTCGTTGTTATGTTGGCTTGGTGTGTTGTGGCGCCCTTGGGGGGTGCTAGCGCCCAATCCCAAAGCCTCAGCTGGAATCGATTGCGGATTCACCAGGCCTCCAGGGTTGTCTTGGTTCAGGGCGCTGAGCACAAACTATGGATTGATGGCAAGGAGCATGCACCCAAGCCCAAGGAAGGCAACCCCGAATCGGATGCCGTTGTTGACGGGGAATGGCTGCAGGTGAGCGTTTTAACCGCTAAAGAGGTGCGAATTCAACAACCACGTTTGTTGGAATTGCAATTGCGTGGTGCTGTCGCGGTTCAGAGCCAAGGCGTAATACGCGAAGATTTGTTACGAATTGAACTAAGCGGTCTTGGTCAGGTGGAGATGGAGATGGAGGTCGGTGAATTGCTCGCCGATTTGCGGGGGTTGGGCAGGATGGAGTTCAAGGGAAAGGCGGATAAAGTTCGTTTCGAAATGAACGGCCCCGGTTTGGTCGAGGCCAGGCAATTCAAGGTCCGCCGTGCCCAGGTTTTTATCGATGGCCTGGGCTTGTGTCGATTGGATGTTACGGATTCTTTGATGGCTGATATTTCGGGTGGGGGCAGCATTCGCTATCGCAAAGAACCGCCGATCATGTTGAATCGGATTAACGGCCTGGGTTCCATCGCTGCATGGGAAACCGATGAAAACGGTGGACCAACACGTTCTGATATGACCAAAGGGGATTTTTGGTCTAGCCGTAGTTTCAAAGAACCCAAAATGCCAGCTTTTGAATTGGGCTTTGCGCATTGGATGGCCCGCGGGCGTTATGCAGGAGCTCCTGCCAGCGATCCTCTGCTGCGCATGGAGCCCGAGAAATCTTTGTTCATGCAATGGTGGACCCCCCTTCGTTTTCAGGAGGCCGTTATGGGTGTTTCCAAGAATGGTACGGTTTCTCCCAACGGTTCACTTTGGGTTAGAGGAGCAATGGTTTTGCATTATAACAACCTACGCCTGGAGGATAACTTAATGTTAACCAAGAGCAACGGTCGTTTGGCGGTTATGGTTATGGACAGCATGACCGGATCTCGTTTTGGCCGATCCGAGTTCGAAAATATGCATTTGATGTTCCCGCTTGGGTTGACTTATGTTCAAGGACCTCGGCCGAACAGGGGTTGGCATGCCGGACTAATGGCGATTCCCGGTATACGGCTTTGGTCTCGTACCTTGAATCGTTACCGGGATCCGGGGGGAAATGTTGAATTGTACCGAACGGGCAATTTTTACCAGAATCCGTTTTCGTTGGCGATTCGTTCCGAAGTGGGCAAAGGCAACTGGAGGTTTTTTGGGCAGTATTCCTTGTACTCCATGTTCCGTAGCGGTCTGGGACCTGACCTGAACCGCTTGGATTGGGGAATTACCCTCTGGGGGTATTAAAAGGGCTCGGAGTCGGTGGCCTAAGTAGCCTGTTTTTCGAGGGCCTGGATTCGATCCCTGATTTTGGCGGCCTGGAGAAAATCCATGTCTTTGACCGCTTGGTTCATATCCTTTTTGAGTAGGCGCAGGGTTTTGCGGCGTTCGGATTCGCTGAGGGGCTTATCCGGTGCAAGGTCAGGTGCTGGCTCGGCCACTGCCTGCCCAACGACCGCTGGGTTCGGATAGCCTGACCCTTTACCGGCCTTGGACGTCGGTTGCGATTGGTTGCGTATATCCAGCAAGGAACTTTGGAGTCGGATTTCTTCGTCGCTTTTGCGAATACTCCGAGGAACAAGTCCATGCAAACGATTATGCGCCTCTTGTTTTTGGCGCCTACGATCGCATTCGTCGATGGTGGCCTGCATGGATCCGGTGATTCGATCGGCGTAAAACAGAACCCGGCCTTTTTCGTGTCGAGCGGCACGTCCGGCCGTTTGGGTTAAGGATTTATAATTTCGCAAAAATCCTTCCTTGTCGGCATCCATAATTGCAACCAAGGCAACCTCCGGCAAGTCCAATCCTTCCCGTAACAAATTAACACCAATCAGGACTTCGATTTTGCCAAGGCGCAGATCGCGAAGAATCTCAACCCTTTCGAGGGTCTCCACCCCGCTGTGCAGGTAGGTGCAAGCCACCCCGGCTTCCACCAAGTAACGGGACAGTTCTTCGGCCATGCGTTTGGTCAACGTCGTGACCAAAACCCGGTGTCCTAGCAAGCGCTCTTTGCGTATTTCTTCCATCAGGTCATCGACTTGGCGTGCGACCGGACGGATTTCGATGGGTGGATCCAGGAGGCCGGTGGGACGGACGACTTGCTCGACCACCACCCCTTGGCTGTGCTGAAGTTCATAATCGGCCGGGGTGGCGCTGACATAAACAACCTGCGGTATCAGGCTTTCAAATTCTCCAAACGTCAGGGGGCGGTTGTCCAAGGCCGCGGGTAAACGAAACCCGTATTCGACCAGGTTGAGTTTGCGGCTTCGGTCCCCTCCGTACATGGCCCGGACCTGAGGAAGGGTTTGGTGGCTTTCGTCCACCAAGAGCAAAAAATCCGATGGGAAATAATCAAGCAAACAGAACGGCCTCTCACCGGGATTGCGGCGGTCCAGGTAGCGGGAGTAATTCTCGATGCCCGAACAATACCCCAATTCTCGAATCATTTCGACATCAAAGGTGACCCGGTCTTCGATGCGACGCGCTTCCTCAAAGCGCCCTTCCTTTTTGAAATGATCAACCTGCGCGACCATATCTTTTTGGATTTCCAAGAGAAGGTCCGCCAATTCATGCCGGGATGTAACATAATTGGAAGCCGGGAACAAAGCCAGGTCCTCCATTTCCTCTGAACTGCGTCCGCTCTCAGGTTCCAGGCGATACAAGCCTTCAATTTTGGTTCCGTTCCATTCAATCCTGTACGCATGGTCGGTATAGGCAGGGTAAACATCAACGGTTTCGCCCCTTACCCGAAAGGTGCCCCTGGTCAATTCATGCAAGGCTCTTGAATACATGATGTCAACAAGGCTGTGCAGCAAGCGTTCGATGGTCATCGTTTGGCCCCGGTGAAGCCGAATAACTTTGTCGGTATAATCGGCCGGATTACCCATACCGTAGATGCAGGATACCGAGGCGACCACTAGGACATCCCTCCGGCCGGACATCAGGGATGAGGTGGTTCTCAAACGAAGCTTCTCGATTTCGTCGTTGATGGATAGATCTTTTTCGATGTAGGTTCCGGTGGACGGCAAATAAGCTTCGGGTTGGTAATAGTCGTAATACGATACAAAATACTCAACCGCATTTTCGGGGAAAAACTGCCTGAACTCACCGTAAAGTTGGGCAACCAAGGTTTTGTTATGGGTAAGCACCAAGGTGGGACGCTGGACGGCTTCCACCACCTTGGCCATGGTAAAGGTTTTTCCGGAACCGGTGACCCCCAACAAAACCTGAGCCGGATCGCCTCTTTGGAGGCCTTCGGTTAGCTGGGCGATGGCCGAGGGCTGATCACCGGCCGGCTCAAATTCGGAATAAACGCGAAAATTCATCAGGGGATGCGAAGAAAGGGATCAAAATTCAAGTTGCATCTTTTCGTTTTGGAGGATATCACCGCCCGGTAGGCTGGACCAAAAGCGCAAGGAGGCTTCGGCCTGGGCCTGGAACATGGGCATGCCGCCCAGAATGCGGGCCCCTCTGCCTCGGCATTCTTCCAAAAAACGCGTTACCAAAGGGTTGTAAATCAAGTCCATAACAAAGTGCTTGGGGCCTATTCCTTGGAGGTTTAGATTGGGGCCCTCCATGGTGTGGGGTGCCATTCCCAGGGGGGTGCATTGAACCAAGAGGGGGTGATTCTCCAGGACTTCTCGGTTGATATCTTCCCAATGGAGTTCAGGGACTGCAGGGGATGGAGATAGGGATCTGGTGACCACTTGGTAGGGAATCTTGTGTTGTTTGAACACATAACAAACGGCCGCAGCAGCGCCACCGTTTCCCAAAACCAAGGCCGGTCCAGTCACCCCCTCCGGACATAAGCGGTTGAGTGCAGCTGTGAATCCCTCCACATCGGTGTTATGCCCAATCACGGTTTCCAAGTCTTCTCCGTTGGGATCCGTTGATTTTGCCCTTCGGAATCCAATGCAATTGACGGCACCGCAAGCTGCGGCCTCGGGTGTTAATTCGAAACGGGTTTTGTTGTTAAGCTTACTTTGGAATTCTTGGAAAGCCGTTTTTTTGTGGGGCAAGGTGATGTTAAGTCCCAGAAGTCGGGGATTCTGCCTGGCCAGATTTTCCAAGCCAGGATAGGTTTGGTATTCAAAGCGATCGTAGGCAGCTGCCACATGCGCGCGCTCAAAGGCTATTCCAAAACAACGCGGTGATGCTGAATGTCCTAGGGGATAGCCCAACAGGCCGAGCTGAAGGGAGGTCCCAAAGTTCACCCCGTCGTGGTTTGGGATTCAGACATCGAGCGATGACGACCCCAAGCCTCCAGCCCCAGGATAAGGGCTGCTCCCAGACCGGCCAAGGCCAAGGCCAACGTTGTTTGGGCCGGCAGTCCGGTTAAGGTCTCGTAGGCCCAGGGGCTGAGGTTTTCTTCGGTCAAAGGGTGTTGGCCTCCTTTGCTGTCCGTGTAATAGGTGAGGGTCTGTTTCCAGGGCCAGACCTTGTTCAGGGAGCCCAGCATAAATCCGGCCAGGAGGGAAACGGTGGTTAGGTGATGTTTGCGCAACAACCAAGTTAGCAGATGCGAAAAGGACAGCAAACCAATGGCTGCACCGGCCATAAAGACCAAAATGACGGGCAAATTGAATTCATGCAAGGCCTGGAGAATGAATTTGTATTTGCCCATCAACAAAAGAATGAAAGAGCCCGAAATACCGGGAAGTATCATCGCACAAATGGCTAGGGCTCCGCTTACAAAAATGAACCAAAGGGCCTCGGGGGTTTGGGTTGGCGACATCACCGTGATACCGTAGGCCAAAACCGTTCCTAACACAAAACCGATTCCAAACCGAAGGGATCGCAGATCCAACCCACGACAAACCCCTGCTATGCTGGCCAGGATCAAGCCCAGGAAGAAAGACCAAGTTGGAACAGGATGAAATTCCAAGAGGTAAAGCATCAGCTTGGAAAGCAATAATATACTTGTTGCTATTCCGGAAAGCAAAACCACCAAAAAGCTTCCGTTGATTTTGTCCCAAGCCTTGGACCATTCCCTCCGCAAGACCATGCCCAGGAGTTCGGCATCAAAGGAGCGAAGGGCCTGAAGCAGGGTTTCGTAAATGCCCGAAATAAAGGCAATGGTTCCACCCGAGACACCGGGTACAACATCGGCAGCGCCCATGGCAACGCCTTTGAGGTATAAGAGGAGGGAGCGCATGGAGGGAGGCGGGTTTTTAGGGAGGGGTCTTGGCGCCCAGGCTCTAGGAGCCTAGGAATTGGGCAAAGGTATCGCTTCGCAGACCCAGCCTCAAAGTTTCCAAGGGCACCACTTCGTACGGTGCGACATTGCCCAGGTTAACATTGCAACCTTGCATTTTGATGAACCAGGTTTGTTGAGCTTTGTTGGGGGCCTCCCAAAGGATTTTGGCGGAGGGTATTTGGGTCAGAATTTCTTCGACAAGACCCGAACGAACTTCGCCGCTGCTTCTAAAAATACCGACATTCCCAGCTTCGCGGGCTTCGGCGATGACGATTTCGGAACCAGCCTCTAGTTCAGCCTTCATCATGGCGATCCATCGGTAGGGTGCAATGATTTTTTCGGCATCCTTGGAACCAACTTCCGAGAGAACCCTAAAATCTTTGGAGAAATCCCGGATATGGTTGCATTTAATTTCATGGGACATGTCCAGCGAACCATCCGAAATTTCGACCGTGTCGATCCCCAATTCATCCAAGAGTTTCTTGAACTCATCGGTTCGTTGACGGGCGGCAAACAATTCAAACAGCGTACCACCCAAATAACAACGAATGTTTTCTTGGCGGTAAAGGCGGATTTTTTCGTGGATTTTGCGGTTGAAGAGTCCGGTGGACCATCCCAATTTGACTAAATCGGTATGTTCTGCCCCGTTTTCGAGAAAGGCTTCGGTCTCGGATAGGCTAAGGCCTTTGTCCATGACCATCGTCAGTCCTTCCTGACGGGGTTTGTTCGAGCGGTCGGGGACCCGTCCTAATCTTGTTCGAATATCAAACGTAAAATCAGCCATACACGGCATTTAGGGATTGAAGGAGTTTTGGTTTAATCCAGGGCCTTGTGTTCGCGCAGCAAGGCCACAATTTCTTTGTTATTGTGGGCATCCGGCCAAAAGGTCAACAAATGATGAGATTCCGAGGAATCCACCGAAAGGGCCCACTGAATGCAGGTACGGGCCAGATCCAAGAGTTCCTTGATTTCAAAGGCGAAGATCAAGCCGGCCAATTCAAAGAAATAGGCAGCATCGTCTTTGTGAGGCTCTTGTCCATCTTGTATGCAACGCAAGGCTTCTTCGTACCGGTCCACGGCCAGGTAAAGGGACACGAGCAAGATACGAGCCTCCCAGAACCCCGTGTCCAAGCGCAGTGCTTCGGCCAAGGCTTGTTCTGCTTCGTCGTAGCGGGCCAATGCCATGAGGATTCGGCCTTTTTCGTACCAGTATTCTTCGTGATCGGCTGCTAATTCGAGTGCTCGGTTTATCAAAACCAAGGCGGCGGTCCAGGATTCGGATTGGGCCTTGCACGCAGCTTGGCCAAACCAAGCATCGGCCAACAGAGGATCCAAGGCTGCGGCCTCTTCGTACCGGACCAGGGCTTCGTCAATTCGGCCTAGTTTCTCGTAACAAACGCCCATTCCGTTGATAAAGAGAGGGTAATCCGGCTCGCAGTTCAGGGCTTCCTGCATTTGTTCCAAGGCCTCCGTGAATTTTTCGAGGTTGATGAGGGTATTGGCCCGGTTAAAGTGAGCCATCGACAAATCAGGCCGAATTAAGAGGGCGTATTCAAAGGATTCCAGAGCCTTTTCAAAAAGTCCGGCCTGGTTGTACAGGATACCTTGGTTGTACCAGGCGGCATCGGCGTATGGATTCCTGTTAATTTGTTCTTCAAAAAAGGCGATGCCATCGTCCATCCATTCGAGTTGGTGGTAACAATACCCCAAATCGTAAAGGAGATGTTCTTGGTCCACCTGATGTTTGTCAACGCATAACAAAAAATGGTCAAGAGCAGAACGCCAGCGACCAGCATTCATAAAAACCATCCCAAAAGCCAATTGCACCGATGGCATCTGCTCCGAGTCCGCCAATTGTTCGGCTTTGCGCAAATGGAGCAAGGCGCGGTTGGTCTGGTTGCGGTAATCGTACAAAGAAGAACGCGTTAGATGGAGCTCGACCATGGTTGGATTGAGCCGTAGGGCTTTTTCGAGGAGTTCTTCGGCCTGACGGATTTCGCCACTGCCTATCATGAGTTGGGCTTTGCGCAACAAAAATCCGGTGTGGTTGGGTGACTGTTCCAGACCTTTGGTCAATACCAATTCTGCCTTGGCCATGTTGCCCCGCTCCTGGTAATAGTCAAAAATCTGTTCCAACTCCTCGGAGTCAAAAAACCACGAAAGCCTGCTGCTCAGGGTTTGTTCAAAGCGTTCGACATTCTCCCGGGTTTCGGGATCCTGTTCGTCAAAGGGGTCACTCCAATCGGTCAAGGGGGAATATTTTCTCAAAAATAGGACCCAAAGCCCTGGTTAGGCGGTAGTAGCCATGTTCTTGACGGGGCTTTTTTTGAACAAAATTGTGGAATTCCAGAATCAAGACCCTTACGGGGTAAAAAAAATTTAAAAAATTTAGTACTTGGTATTGCAAAGTACCTTGGATGATGTATGTTTGCCTCATGAATATGGAAAATGTACGGGCGCAAATGCGCAAAGGGGTCTTGGAACTTTGCATCCTGCGGGTTTTGGGACGGCAGGAAGCCTATGCCAGCGATCTGCTGAACGACCTTCGAAAGGCAGATATGTTGGTGGTCGAGGGAACCTTGTACCCCCTCCTGACCCGAATGAAAAACGCAGGTTGGTTGGATTATCGATGGGAGGAATCCAAAAGCGGCCCCCCTCGAAAGTACTACCGCCTGACGGACCAGGGTCAGGGTATCCTAATGGATCTGAACCGGGAATGGATTGCATTTACCGATGCCGTTGCCTCTTTATCGCATTAATTATTTTAAATAAACGTTTACAATTATGAAAACAACCGTTTCTGTTCATTTGGGTGGTCACTTGATGCATGCCGAAGAGGATGCCCACCGTCAGCTGGTCCACTACATGGATTCCATCAAAAGACACCTTGATAACACCGAGGGACGTGAAGAGATTTTATCCGATATCGAATCCCGTTTTGCAGAACTGATCGTGGAACGATGGTCTGGAAAATCAGGTGTTATAACGCTTAAAGATGTTGAATCGGTCATGCAAATTTTGGGGAGTCCATCTCAGTGGGCGGAAGGCCCGGTGGACTCTTTTTCGGACCATGAATCGTTCACAGGAAAACGGCCTGAATTCGGTGATCGATTCGATTACCAAGGCGAAATACCGGCCCCAAAACGTCTTTTTCGGGATGGGAATCGGCGGGTAATTGGAGGAGTTTCGGCGGGTTTGGCAGCCTATTTTGGTTTGGATTTGGCCTTGGTCCGCGTTGTGGTTCTTTTGTTGGGGCTCTTTACGGGCATAGGAGTCTTTGCGTATTTGGTGTTGTGGGTGGCCGTGCCCAAGGCCAGGTCGACGGCCGATAGGTTGGCGATGCAGGGTCGGGCGGTAACATTGGAGTCGATTCGAAAGAAGGTGGAGGAGGAGTACAGGGCTGTGGAGCAGACCCTGCAGAACCCAAACAATCATCGTCGCTGGGAGGCTTCGTTGAGGGATTGGGCACGCGATGCCAACGGAATTGCGGCTCCGGTTTTGAGAGGCTTGGGGAAATTGGTTGGGTTCATCCTGGCCTTGGGGACGG
>RFOZ01000048.1 GCA_009926405.1 Cytophagia bacterium | reverse complement strand
CTGAGGGGCACCAATTTGTGATGAACCTTGGCGCCTATGCATTTGAGGCCTAGTTCTGTGTGGATTTCAAAGGCCATATCCAGGGCCGTGCAACCGGAGGCCATTTTGAGGAGATGACCTTTGGGTGTAAAAACAAAAATCTCCTTGGAATACAATTGCAGCTTGAATTCATCCATGAATTCCATGGTATTGGGCTGCGGTGATTCCAGCATTTCGCGGACTTTGGAAATCCACGCATCCAATGCGGGGTCACCATCCTGGTCTTTGTACTTCCAATGGGCCGCGAGACCTTTTTCGGCCACCTCGTTCATGCGGCGACTACGGATTTGAATTTCCACCCATTTTCCTTCCGGTCCCATAACGGTGGTATGAAGGGATTCGTAGCCATTGATTTTGGGGGTGGAAATCCAGTCTCTGAGACGATTAGGGTTGGGCTGGTATTGATCCGTGATCAGGGCATAGACCTGCCAGCAATCGGTTTTTTCGAGGGCGGGTGGGCTATCCAGGATGATTCGAATCGCAAACAAATCATAGACTTCTTCGAATTCTATGTTTTGTTTTTTCATCTTGTTCAGGATGGACGAGATGCTTTTGGGTCTGCCTTTAATTTCTGCTTGTAAACCGGCCGAGGTTAATTTCTTTTGGAGGGGTTCAATAAAATCGCGAATGTACCGGTCTCTTTTGGACTTGGTTTCTTGGAGCTTGCGAACTATCGATCGAAAGGCATTGGGTTCAACGTACTTCAGGGCCAGATCTTCCAGCTCTGATTTGATGTTATAGAGACCCAGACGATGTGCCAAGGGCGCAAAGAGGTAGGAGGTTTCGTGGGCAATTTTGAGCTGCTTATCCGAGGGCATATTGTCCAGGGTCCGCATGTTATGAAGTCGGTCGGCCAATTTGATAAGGATGACCCGAATATCATCGGCCAGGGTTAACAGCATTTTGCGGAAATTTTCCAGCTGTTGCGTGGAATCCGAGGATTTGTTGTAGAGCCCGGATATTTTGGTTAATCCATCTATGATTCGGGCTACCACATTGCCGAATTCGTTTTCGATTTCCCCAAGGGTCAAACCGGTATCTTCAACGGTATCGTGCAAAAGGGCGGCAATCACCGCCGTGGTACCCAAGCCAATTTCTTCGGCGGTAATACGGGCAACTTCAATGGGATGAAAAATATAGGGTTCCCCGGAGCGCCTGCGCATGTCTTTGTGGGCATCGACCGCCATTTCAAAGGCCCGCCGTATGAGTTTTCGGTTGGCCTTGTCCAAAAAAGGCCGACAGGTTTTGAGGAGACCCCGGTAACGTTTGGCAATTTCCTTGATTTCCTCTTCCGGGGTGAGGTTCCAGCTGCTCTCGTTCAGGGTAGGTTTTTGCACCTTGTAAAAATACACGATGGCCAATTCAGTGGCTATATTTGACCCCTTTTTGAGGGATAAATTAAGCTTTAAGCCAAACTTTCTCTCAGCAGGAATGTTAAGCGGATGTGGCGAAATTGGTAGACGTGCCAGACTTAGGATCTGGTGCCGCAAGGCGTGTGGGTTCGAGTCCCTCCATCCGCACCAAGCCATCCGAACCCTCAGGGGGTTCGGTGCTTGTTGTCTTCGCCCTTTCTACACCCTCTAAACCTCTGTTTTGAACATTACTGTTGAATACCCGTCCAGCCTCGAGGCGCGTCTGACCCTGAATCTATTGCCGGATGATTATCAGCCCCGGGTCGAGAAAGCCCTCAAAGACCTGCGAAAGAATATCAAAATGCCAGGTTTTCGCCCTGGAATGGTGCCTGCTGGCTTGGTTCTCAAGAATTACGGGTTATCCGTGCTCCAAGAGGAGCTCAGCCGACTCGTTAACGACCAATTGATGGATTATGCTCGTACCGAAGGCCTGGATTTCTTCGGCCAGCCATTGCCTGTATCGGGTCACAACCCGTTTGAAAAGGGATTGGATTTTGGCTTGGCGTATGAATTTCGATACGATTTGGGTTTACGGCCCAAAATCGATATCCGTAGCCTCGACGGTCAAACCTTTCCCAAAATTCAACCGGTTCCTACCCAAGCTGAGATGGATGAGACGATCGATCAGTGGAGAACTCGTTTTTTTGAAGGAGCTTACCCCGAAAAAGCCGAGCCCGGTGACCGAGTCTTTTTGAGATTAACCAGTGGAGATGCCGCATCAGGCAACGAAGCTCCCCGCAAAACGGTGGTTCTGGTAGCCTTGGACGAAATCTCATCCCCTGTTTTGAAGGATGCCTTGCTTGGGCAGGGCAAGGGCGCGACCGGGACTTTGACGGTTGGAGACTTGTTTGGGGAGGACCGAGGCGCAGCGGCCAAGGCCTTTAAGGTTGATGAAGCAGAGGCTCCAGAGCCAGGTTCAACTTGGTCCTATGAAATCTCCAATGTCTTTCGGGAAGGAAAAGCTGAAATGAACGAGGCCTTCTTTGCCAAGGTATTTGGTGAAACCATGAACGAAGAGGAATTCTTGAAGCGTACCGAAGACTTAATCAAAGCCCGTTGGGACCAAGAATCAGAGCAATTGCTGCGGTATCGCATCATGGAGTCGTTTTTTGGGGACCACCCCATGGAGCTTCCGGATGCCTTTCTGAAGCGACTCATTCGCAGCAACGAAAAATCAGGGGATTCCACGCATCACCACCACCACGATCACGATCATAGCCATGACCACGATCATAGCCATGACCACGATCATAGCCATGACCACGATCACGATCATAGCCATGACCACAACCACCAGGATCCTGCTCAATACGAGGCGTTTGCCAAGCAACTCAAAAAGGACCTCCTTATCGATGTGTTGTTAAAACAACACGAGGTCCGCATTGAGCGTGAAGCCATGCTCCAGGAGGCCGAAGGCAGGTTGTTTCAACAATTTTCTTCCTACGGAATTTCACCGGAACAAATCCCCCTTCGTCGCTATGCCGAAGAATATTTGTCCAAGGAACAGAACGAGTCTTCGGTTTATTATTCCCTCAAATACAGGAGCGCAGAAGACATCCTTCGCTCCCAAATTCAGGCTGAAATTCAGGAGACGGATTACCCCACTTTCAAGGCCCGCTTGGATGAGGCTTTCGGTTCAACCGCTGAGGGTTAAAACTACGGTCCATCCTCCGATTATACTAATCATTCACCCATCTTAAACCCGTCTTTCTTATGAATTTTTCGAACGAATTTGAATCTTTTGCGACCCGTCATCTGGGGATGCACTCCAAAGCGGTTGAAGGCGGTTTGCATCGCCAACTTCAAGGCTTCACTCCTTATATAATCGAAGAAAGGCCCATGAACATTGCCTCGATGGATGTTTTTTCGAGGTTGATGATGGATCGGATTATATTCATGGGCGTTGGCGTTTCCAACGAGGTCGCTAACATTATTCAAGCGCAATTGTTGTTTTTGGATTCGGTGGATTCATCCCGGGATATCCAAATTTATATTAACAGTCCTGGGGGTTCGGTGTATGCTGGTTTGGGTATTTACGATACCATGCAGTTTATTTCGGCCGATGTTGCCACAATTTGTACCGGGATGGCTGCTTCGATGGCTGCCGTTTTGCTTTGTGCCGGGGCACCGGGCAAAAGAACCGCTCTCAAACATGCGCGCGTTATGATTCATCAGCCCATGAGCGGAATGCAAGGTCAGGTGACCGAAATGGAAATCGCCCTCAAAGAAACCCTCAAGGTGAGGGATGAGTTGTACCAAATTTTGGCAGACCATAGCGGCCAAACCTTTGATAAGATCAACAAGGATTCGGATCGTGATTATTGGATGAGCGCAACCGAAGCCAAAACCTACGGTATGATTGATGATGTGTTGGTCAAGAACCCCAAAGCCGCTCGTTAATGCCCGCGAACAAACCTTGGTCCTGTTCTTTTTGCAGCAGGGCTGTTTCCCAATCCGCCTTTATGGTGGTCGGCACCGAGGGGCGAATCTGTGAGCAATGCATTCCTGGCGTGTATCGCATGTTCCGCGAAAGACAGGACCTGCCGCCGGATACTGTGAATGAAACTGAAAGTCGCAAGCCCAATCGCCGCAAGCCACGTTCGGAGCAGTTTAACCCTCGAACGATTAAAGCCTTCCTGGATCAATACGTTGTTGGCCAGGATCACGCCAAGCAAGCCATGGCGGTCGCTGTTTACAACCATTACCGGCGGATCGGTGAAATTGGTGGTCAGCCCAAGGCCGCAGCCTTGAATTCGGATATCGAACTGGACAAATCCAACATGTTGTTGGTAGGCGAAACAGGGACAGGCAAAACACTTCTGGCTCGAACCTTGGCCCGAATGCTCGAATTGCCTTTTTGTATTGCCGATGCAACGGCGTTGACAGAGGCAGGCTATGTCGGGGAAGATGTTGAGAGTATATTGACGCGCTTGTTACAAGCTGCTGATTACAATGTTGAAGCGGCCCAAAAAGGAATCGTGTACCTGGACGAAGTGGATAAGATTTCCCGCAAAAGCGATAATCCATCGATTACCCGGGATGTTTCCGGTGAAGGGGTCCAGCAGGCGCTGCTCAAAATGCTGGAAGGAACCTTGGTGAATGTGCCACCACAAGGAGGCCGCAAACATCCGGACCAAAAGTACATCGCCCTTGATACCCGTAACATTTTGTTTATCTGTGGTGGCGCCTTTGATGGTTTAGACAAGATTATTGCGCGTCGCGTGAACAAGCAGGCGATCGGCTATCGTTCTGGGAACGACGCCAAGGCCTCGGATGGATCGGTTTCGTTGCTGTCGCAAGTAAGTCCGGTGGACCTGCGTCATTACGGTTTGATACCGGAGTTGTTGGGCCGATTGCCTGTACTCGTCCATTTGGAGCCCTTGGATAGGGAAACCTTGTTGGCTATTTTGACCCAGCCCAAAAATGCGTTGGTGCGTCAATACGAGCATCAATTTGCTTTGGAAGGCATGGCTTTGGAATTTGCCCCCGATGCCTTGGATGAAATCGTGGCGTGTGCCCTGGATTTAAAACTTGGTGCAAGGGGTTTGCGTTCCATTATGGAGGCAGCCCTGGGTCAGGCGATGTTTGAATGGCCCGGGGCCGAAAACCGCCCGGAGCGTTTGCTGGTTGACCGTGAATTTGTCCGGAATCGATTGCAGATGGCTGGATTGTTGATTCGCAAAGCCTCTTGATTTTGGGAACAATGGAAGGCCCACGGGTGGGATTGGTTTGTTCAACCAGTCGACAGGGTTCAACGAGCATGAAGCTGCTTCGTTGTTATGAACAAATCTTGCACCAAAGACACGGTGTTTTCTCGGAGGTCCTTGATTTGGCCCAATTACCGGTGGATTTTTTGATGGCCGTCTTGTATCAGCCCACCAAGGCCTCCCATCCTGAATGGCAGCAGTGGCAAGAAAAAGTAGACTCCTTGGATGTTTTGGTTTTTGTGATTCCTGAATACAACGGATCTTATCCCGGGATTCTGAAGGCTTTTGTGGACGCGTTAGCATACCCTCGCTCTTTGTACAACAAAAAGACCGCCATGATCGGCTTATCGGATGGGACACAGGGTGCCGCTTTGGCTATGGCTCACTTTGCGGACGTGTTGAACTATGCGGGGTCGGTGACTCTTCCTTTGCGGCCTCGTCTGATCCAAATTAATCGGTATATGGAAGGCGATCAACTTACGCATGAGCCGTACCTGCGTTTGTTGGAACAGCACGCCGACTCGCTGATGGCCCTGGTTCGTTGATAAGGGCCTGTACAACGATTTTTTAGAAAACAACGAAACGCGCCCGAGCGTTTTGACCTTCCCCGATTGCTTCAAAAAAGTACAAGCCCGACTCAAAGGTAGAGACGGGGTATTCTCGGAGACCTTCGCCGGGCTGATAAGTATCGGTTAGCACGACCTTGCCGCTGTAATCACTGATCCTAATTTGGAGGGGCTTTGTTGCAGCTGATACGGCGGGGCTAGCGGCCTCGGCTTGCCAGTTCAGGTTTTGTTGACGGGATAGCAAAGTAGGGTAAAGTCTCCACTCGGGCTGAATGATTCCGCTAACCGAAGCCCCAAACGGGGTGGTGGTACTAAAGGTTCGAATGGGAGAAGAAGGGGCACAGGTCGAAGCCGGGTTGAGGGGTTTTATGGTAACCGAATAATTACCACTGGAGCCTAGGTCTGGCCCTGTGTATAGGAAGCTGGTATCGCTAACCCACCGTTCAAACATTAGGGTTATTCCTCGAACAACTCGCACATAATACATTGTGGCATTGGGTACCGAGGTCCAACGGAAGAAAACCCAGTTAGCGGGGGATGGGGCTGCTCCTACCGCAGGTTCCAACAGGGTGGTCGTGGTGCGAACCGTATCATAGGCCGGCATAGGAGGAAGAAGGAGATAGGAACGCGGGCCGTTGCCGCCGGTTGTGCCCGTTAGGGTGTTCCGCATCACTGAAATTTGTTGGTTTGAAAAACGATTTTGGCAATTATCCAGGGAATACGACATGAACAAAGCTGCATCCGGTCGGAACGGGTCTCCATTCAAGTCGGTATCTTGAGGCGCGGCGCTGTTGCATGGCCAGCGGGTTCCAATAAAATCCGCAGGCGTATCGCAAAAACGGTCTCCAGCGTTGGCGCAATTGGATGGTTGACGACCGTTGGCCGTATCGTTGGGGTTTCGAGTAACCCTTTCAGCAAATACACCTTGGGGCTGAGGGCTGGTTCCTTCAAAGGGATGTGGCAGAGCCAGGTAATGACCCATTTCGTGGGCCAGGGTGGTATTTCCTGGTTGGGAACAAGAAACACTCATCATCAAGCCCCCTTGACGTAAGGTCGTGCCGGCACCCGAACCGGGGAAGGTAGCATAACCGCAGAGCCCCATGGCCGATAGATCGACATAGTGCACGTTTACAGCCCTTGATACATTATAGGTGGTCATTTGGGTATTGCCCTGCCCCCAGCCTGTATGATAAAACAAGTTTCCGTCGTAGATATAGTTCGGTTGGTCTTTGAGGTAAAAATGGATTCCGCTGGAGCGGTATTTTTGGTTCAATTCACACAAGGTGGTGAGCAGAGCCGGCACTTGCATGTAATTGTTATTCCCGGTTGCTCGAACGATGTGGGCCTTGAAAGGGATATTAATCCGTGTTACAACACCCGAATCCCGTTCAGCTTCAAAATGCTGAGCCAGATATTCCAAGTAGGCAAAATGCGCTGAGTCCGGTGAGGCTGTACCACAAAGTCCTTGAGCAGGCATTTGGGCCTGGGTCTTGAGACCAAGCATGAGAGCAAGGATGGTAAACCATCCGGCAAAGGATTTGGAATCGAAGCGCATAGAGGAAGGATGTAAGATTTAGGGTAGCCGAAGGACGCGCACGGTCAGCCGTTGTTTGTTTTGGATGCATTCCAATCGGTAGGATCCGGTAGGAAGGTCACCGGGTAGGTGAAGCAGGACCCCGCTATCCTCGGGCCATTCGTTGCCTTGACAAACAACCCTGCCCAATTGATCCTTGAGACTCCATCCAAGGGACCATCCTGGCTGAACCCCCTCCAGCGTTAGAGGCTCTCCTTCGCGGAAGATTGTCGGATAAACCCTGGCCTGAAGGGTGTTGGATTCCTCCTGAAGGCCAGCAAAAACGTAGGTGGAGGTACTAAAAGAATCTCTTGGCGAAAAGGCTGCGCACAAGTTGCCACCGTTCAAGCCACGAACAACCCAGCTGTATTGCCGAACACCGCGCAATCGATTCCCAAGGGCATGGTAAAAGGTATCCGGAATCAGGGTATCAAAAACATTCACATTGAATTGAAAAATGCGTAGTTGATACAATGTTGCTCCCGGCTGATTGGTCCAACGAAAGATTGCATTGTTAGGAACCACCGTATCGGTGATGAGGGGGAAAAGTTTGGTCGGGGAACCCGTGATGGTTCCAAAAACGGGGGCGGGGTTCAGGGTTAGGTAGCCCCTAGGTGCCGAGGGATTGTCCACAGTCGCCCGCATTGCTGCCATTTGTTGGGGACTAAACCTGGACATGCAATTATCGTTGGAATAACTCATGTAATACGATGAATCCGGCCTGAAGAGGTCGTTGTTCAAATCCAATTGGACCCTCCAAGAAGGACAAGCCCAGCGACTAGCAATAAAGTCGGAAGGGGTATCGCAGAAACGATCCCCGGAGGTAAAGCAATTCGCGGATAAACGCGGAGGAGTTTCGTTGAAATTTCGGGTCACTCTTTCGGCGATGGGATCGACCGGGTTGGCTGACGTTTCGTCAAAGGTGTGGGGTAGGTTGAGGTAATGACCCAATTCATGGGCCAGGGTGGTTCCCTCCGGCTGAGAACAACCAAAGGACATCACAACCGCGCCGTCGTTTTGAAAACCACCAGGGCCGGTTAAAGGGTAAAAAGCAAAACCACAAAGGCTCATGCCCGACAGATCCGTGTAGTAAATATTGATCGTTCTGACCACGTTGTTTTGATCAATCATGGTCATCAGCGGCTGGTACGAGGTCGCTCCGTAGTAGGTTGTGTTATCAATAAACTTAACCCTTTCTAACAAATAAAAAGAAATGCGGGCGGGCAAAAAGCGTTGGTTCAAATTGCAAATCGTCGCAAAAACTGCGCTTTCACTCATGCCTCCAAATCCCGAACTGCTTCGGACGATATGGGCCGTTACCGGCAATCGAATCCAATTGGTATCCTCGGTTTGGGCCCCATAGGTGGACGCCAGACTTTCCAAATACGCAAGGGTCGATGCAGGTGCCGGACCCGTACCGCATTCTCCGGCACTTTGAGCCAAACCACGGGAGGTTGTCAAGACCCAAAGCGTTAGCAGCAACAAGGGTAGGCGTAAGTTCCGAATCATGGTGGGTAGGATAAAGGGAAACTAAGAAAAGGATTTGTTAACGCAAGGACCAGCGGCCAACCCGGGCTCCACCGCGTTCATTCAGGAGGCGCACCGTGTAAAGTCCTGGCTCCAAGCCAACGCCCGCCAAGCGGACTTGGTGAGTTCCATCCCCTTCCAAAACCTGGCGATGGACAATCCGACCGCGGATATCCAGCCATTCCATTTGGGTTAGCTGATCCTTGGCGTAGGATTCTTCGAGGAAAATCCAAGCCCCATCGGCGCCGGCGGGATTCGGATAGAAACGAAAATCGTCTGTTGTTACGATATCCCCAAGACTGGCGACCCCAATCGTTCTAAACTTCCAATAATTTCCGGCCGTGGAGGCCGAGTAGGAACCACAGGTCACTTTGTGGTTTATGGCTTTGACGGACCAATAATAATCCACGTTGGGATTCAGCGAAGAGCCGGTGTATTGGTAAGCGGTATCGTTCACAATACGATCCTCGATCAGGGTCGTAAAAGTGAATTGACGGCTAATGCGAAGCAGATACATGGTAGCTCCGGGAACACGGTTCCAACGGAAGGTCAGGTTGGGAACGTTGTTGGTGCTGTTGTTCAGGGGATGAAGGTGGGTAGGCCTGCTGTCCAAAATCGTATCATACGGAGCAATAGGGGGCGATGTCAGGTACAAGCGGGGCCCTGCTTGACCGTTGGCAACCGTTACGGTCGCCTTCATGGCTGCTTTTTGTTGGACCGAGAAGGAATCCTGGCAAGCATCGTCGGCATAGCTCATGTAGTAGCGGCCCACGGGATTGAATAAATCGTTGTTGATGTCCCGAACCGTCGAATTAACTCCGGGACAGTTCCAGCGGTCCGGTCTAAAGTCCGATGGGGTATCGCAGAAACGGTCCCCGGCGGTGGCGCAATTGGCCGGCAATCGAGGGGCTACTTCGTTGGCCAAGCGGGTCACCCGTTCGGCGCCCGCTGCTGCAGGAGCATCGCTGGTTGTTTGGAACGGATGGGGTAGGCTGAGGAAATGCCCCATTTCGTGAGCCCAGGTTGAGTTCCCAGCCCCGCTGCAACCAATGCTTAGGTAGATCGCCCCTTGACGAAAGGTGGATGAAGGTTCGCCCGTTCCTGGAAAGTTGGCAAAGCCGCAGAGGGACATGGCCGAAAGATTGCAGAAATAAACATTAATCACCCTCGAAACATTGTGCAGGTCGTTGATCGTGCCTGCGGTCGCAAAGCTGGGAAGGTTGTACCAAGCAGAATTGTTGATGTAATTGACATCACCGCGCAGGAAAAATTGAATTCCGGTGTTGCGGTAATGGTTGTTGAGTTCGCATAGATTGCGCGATAATTGTTCCAGGGTGTAGCGTCCGGTTCCGGCATCGGTGGCTATAAAGTGGGCCTTGATGGGGAGGAAGACCGTGCTTTGGACCTGTTCGGTGGCCAATTCGTTCAGAACCCCGGAGGCATGCAGGCCTTCAATCCAGCGCAATGTAGAGGCCGGAGCGGATCCGGTCCCGCAGTAACCATCACCCACCATGGATTGAGC
>RFOZ01000047.1 GCA_009926405.1 Cytophagia bacterium | reverse complement strand
GCGGCCCAACGGTTCGATCCCTAATTCGCGGGCCATTCGTTCGGACGCGACAAGGACAAAGGCCGCTCCGTCCGAAGTCTGCGAAGAATTGCCGGCGGTTACGCTACCACCCTGGGCAAAAACAGGTTTGAGCTTGCCCAAAGCTTCCAGGGAGGTATCGCGGCGCGGGCCTTCATCGGTATCTACGGTGATGCTTCTTTTTTGTTTTTTCATCCGTTCATCGACATAGACTTCTTCTACAAGAACGGGTGCGATTTGGGCTTTGAAACGACCGTTGTCCAGGGCAGCTATGGCTTTGGTATGCGAGGTCAAGGCAAAGGCATCTTGTTCATCCCGTGTGATACCGTATTCTCTGGCGACCATTTCGGCGGTCAATCCCATGGAGGTGTAGAAGTCGCCGTGGGTGCTGGCGATGGAATAGTTCAAAGCGGTTTTCCAGCCCATGACCGGAACCATGGACATGGATTCAACACCACCTGCTAAAATTAGGTCCGCCATACCGCTATGGATACGTTGGGCCGCGATGGCAATGCTTTCGAGGCCTGATCCGCAGTAGCGATTCACGACCATGCCCGGTACTTCTTTGGGCAAAGCCAACAACGAAACAATGCGCCCCATTTGCATGCCTTGTTCCGCTTCGGGCACCGCATTGCCGACGATGAGTTCATCGATACGCACGGGATCCAGCTGAGGAAGGCCGGCCAATATCTGCCGAATTACTTCTGCTGCCAGATCGTCGGGACGGGTAAAACGAAAACCTCCTTTGGGGGCTTTGGTGACGGCCGATCGCAGACCGGCAAGGATGTAGGCGTTCATTTGTTACGGTTTCGTAGAGGTTCGAGGTTGCAAGTAAGGGTTAGTTGCGAAGTGCTTTGCCCGTTTTGAGCATATGTTGTATGCGCTCCAAGGTTTTGCGCTCACCGCAGAGGGAGAGAAAGGCCTCCCGTTCCAGGTCCAAGAGGTATTGTTCCGAAACCAATTGAGGGTAGGAGAGGTCTCCGCCACAGAGGACATAAGCTAGTTTTTGGGCAATGAGGCGGTCATGATCCGATATGTAGCGGCCCATGTGCATTCCGTTCACCCCGGCCAAGAGAAGAGCCATCCCTGCTTTGCCAGGAACCCGGATATCCTGGCGCATGCTGGGTGGGTTGTATCCCGCTGCCGCCATTTCCAAAACCCAATCCCTGGCCTGCGCTATGCGATGGTCTTCAAACAAGGAAATTCGGTCGCTTTCACGAAAAATCCCCATAGCCTTCGCTTCCATCGCGGAGGTGGCAACTTTGGCAGTCGCCATGTTCATATAGATTTGGCTGAGGGTGTTGTATTCAACATCGCCCTGACGGTAACGATCCGAAAGCCGAAGGGCAAATTCCTTGGTTCCGCCTCCACCGGGAATGACCCCAACCCCGACTTCCACCAAACCTACATAGGTTTCAGCAGCAGCTTGGACCCCGTCGGCGTGCATGGACAACTCACAACCGCCCCCAAGTGTTAGACCCTTGGGAGCAACGACCACCGGAATTTTGGAAAGGCGAGCCAACATGGTGAAGGACTGAAAGGCACGGATAGCCATATCCAATTCCTCGTATTCTTGTTCGGCCGCCAACATAAAGACCATACCCAAATTGGCGCCTGCCGAAAAAACAGCCGATGAATTGGAAATAACCAGGCCTGCGAAATCTTTTTCGGCCACTTCAATGCTTTTTCGGAAGCCAGCGATGACCTCGCCACCAAGGGAATTCATTTTGGTGTGGAACTCAAAATTGAGCACCCCTTGACCCAGGTCTATTAAACTGCAACCGCTGTTCGACCAAACGAGCTTGGTGGGTTTGAGCAGTTGGAGATCGACGATGCGCTCCCGGTGGGGAACTTGGACCCTGCAACCCAGACCAGGATGATAACACCAAAGTTCGCCTTCTTTGTTTTCATAAAAAGAATCCACACCAGAGGCCAACATGTCGGTAACCCAAGGGGCCGGCGTTTCGCCATAAAGCGTCATTAACTGACTCATTTCACGGACTCCGATGGCATCCCATAAAGCGTAAGGTCCTAATTCCCAGCCAAAACCGGCTTCCATGGCCTCATCCATCTCAAAGGGTGCTTCGCAGATTTCAGGAATGCGCAGGGATGCATAGCGCAGATTGCGCGCAAAGCTCTGACGGAGGAATTCACCGCCCTTGTCCGGCATTTGGATAAGGGCTTTGATTCGTTTGCGCAGGTCATTTTCCTGCTTGATGGGGTCCAATAAGGGGAACTTGGTTTTGGATTGGACGGCATAGGTTCCCGTTCGCAGGTCCAGCGCTTCGATGATTTTGCTCCCATCCTCCCCTTTGGTTTTGCGGTAAAAGCCTTGCTTGGTTTTGTCACCCAATCGGCCTTCGGCTAACATTCGTTGAAGAAAGGCCGGGATTTCAAACAAATCGTGGTATTCATCTTGGGGGCAGCGTTGGTGCACCCCTTGCGCTACCTTGACCAAGGTATCCAGACCGACCACATCGCAGGTCCGAAAGGTGGCGGATTTGGGGCGGCCAATCAGCGGACCTGTGAGTTGATCCACCGCGGTAATATCCAGATCCAGGCTATCCATGCTATGCAGCAGGGCCATGATTCCAAAAACGCCGATGCGATTGGCGATAAACGCCGGGCTGTCTTTGGCTTGGACGGCTACTTTGCCCAGTTTTTGCCTCCCAAAATGAAGCAGAAAATCCATCCATCGGGGATCGGTATCCGGACCGGGAATTACTTCAAGTAATTTGAGGTAACGTGGAGGGTTAAAAAAATGAGTCCCGCAAAAGTTTTGGCGGAAATCTTCGGAGCGGCCCTGGCAAAGGTCGGCGATGGGAATCCCCGAAGTGTTGGTGCTGATCAAGGAGCCGGTTTTTCGGTGGGTTTCGACCCGGCTGTATAGATCTTGTTTGGGTTCCAGCTGTTCGATAATCGCTTCGATAATCCAATCACAATCCGCCAACCGATGGAGATCATCCCGAAAGTTCCCTGTTCGAATTCGGGAGCCCAGAGAATCCAGGTAAAGGGGCGATGGTTTGGAGGCCATGGCCGTTGCCAAGGCTTTGTTTACCAGAGTATTGGCGTCTTTGGAAGTATCCGGATCCGGGATATCCAAGAGCAGGACATCCATTCCGCAATTGGCAAAGTGACAAGCCAACCTGGAGCCCATAATTCCGGAACCCAAGACGGCGACTTTATGGATAGTTCGTTTCATAACACAAAAAAGGTGGGTTGCGCTGAATTAGACTTCGACGGTGTTGGGATGAGTGGACGCTTGAAGAGAGGCGTTCCCCATTAATTGATGAGGCGACAGGGATCCGATAAGACCGTTGATGGTGTCCATGCATTCAAAGAAGACAGCCAGCTTGGCATCTCCCAAACGATTCCGCACCAAGCGGTTGAAATGCCTTACCCGTTCTTTGGCTAATTCGCGGGCGGCGATGCCCTGGGGGGTGAGTCGTACCATGACCTGACGCCGGTCTTGGCCGGGAATCCGGTACCGTTCAATCAGGCCATCGTTCTCCAATTTGTTCAGGGTCCGGGTCGTTGAGGATGGTTCCATGCCCAGTTTGGGCGCTACTTGGGTAACCGGTAGGCCTTCGGCTTCGATGTGAAGCAGGAGGTAGGCCGAAGAAACCGATAGTCCGTAGCTCTCTGCCTCAAAATGATACATACGAGCGATGTTCAGCCAGGTCAGTCGGGTATCAAAACAGACAGTCCGTTTGGATTTCCCCGCGGGGTTGTTTGTTGTTGGCATACCCAAAGTTAAGTATATATAGTATGCATGCATATCTTGTGCAAGCATAAAATATCACAAGGTCCAAAAAAAACCCGGACGAGCCGGGTTCAAGGATTTGACCTATCGAGTCCTACGATGCGTACAAGGCGTCGTGTTCCTTCTGGAATTTTCCCACAATAAACTTGCGCTTGAGCTTCATGGTCGGGGTTAACTCACCACTTTCGACGGTCCAAGTCACAGGAAGAAGGGTAAACTTTTTGACCTGTTCCCATTGACCGTATTCCTTGTTGAAACGATCGACTTCGGATTGAAGGAGGGCGATCACTTGGGGGTTTTGGACCAAAGCCGAAGGGGATGTATCTCTAACGCCGTTTTTGGTTGCCCAATCGTTGAGCACCTCCCAAGCCGGTACGATTAACGCCGAAGGGTGTTTTTGGTTCTCACCGCAGACCATCAATTGTTCGATGTAAATGGACTCTTTGAACTTGTTTTCCATGGCTTGGGGAGCAATGTACTTACCGCCGGAGGTTTTGAAAATTTCCTTTTTGCGGTCGGTGATTTTGAGGTTGCCTTGCGCAGTCAAGGTTCCAATATCGCCGGTATGAAACCAACCATCCGGGTCGATCACATCGCGGGTCAGGGCTTGGTCTTTGTAATACCCTTGCATGATATTGGTTCCTCTGCATAGGATCTCACCGTCTTCGGCGATTCGCAACTCGACGCCTTCCAGAACCGGACCGACGGTTCCAAACTCAACCTGACCGGTGGCAAGGTAATTGACCGCCAAAACAGGGGAGGTTTCCGTAAGACCATAACCTTCCAAGACAGGAATTTGGGCGGCCCAAAAGACCCTCGCCAAACGAGGTTGCAAGGCTGCAGCACCGCTGACAATGGCCTGAACATTACCCCCCAGGGCTTCACGCCATTTGCTAAAAATTAATCGATTGGCCAATTTCAACTGGGTCTCGTACCACCAGCCATTGGCCCCTTTGAACTCGTAACGCAATCCCAAATCCAGGGCCCAAAAGAACAGTTTACGCTTCACGCCGGTGAGCTCCATGCCCTTCGCGACAATTTTATCGTAAACCTTTTCCAGCAGTCGGGGAACCGTCGAAAAGACCTGAGGCTTAATTTCTTTGAGGTTATCTCCAATGGTTTCCATGCTTTCGGCGTAATGAATGCCGATGGAACTGTACATCATCATATAGGTGAGCATCCGCTCGTAGATATGATTGAGCGGAAGAAAACTCAGGCTCTTGTCGCCGGCTTTGCAGGGAACCCGAACAGCCGCCGCCAAAAGATTGCTCATGATGTTATGGTGCGATAACATGACGCCTTTGGGAAAACCCGTGGTACCCGATGTATAGATGATGGTGGCCGTGTCTTCTTTTTGGATGGCGGCTCGCCGCTCCGTTAGGGTCTCTTTCAGGTCGGTTCGGGCCGCTTCTTTGATTTCGGTCCAATGCTTGGCGCCTGGTATGCGATTGAAGGTGTAGACTCCGGCAATATGAGGGAACTCATGGGCAATGGGTTCAATTCTCTCGTAGAGGCTGGAATCCGAAACCATGACCCAGCGGACTTCGGCATGTTCGAGGATGTACCGGTAATCCTGGTCGGTAATGGTCGGATACAAGGGGACGTGCACGCCTCCTACTTGCAACATGGCCAGGTCCAGAAAATTCCATTCAGGTCGGTTGTTGGACACGGTAGCAATGCGGTCCCCGGGCTGCAAGCCCATGGCTATCAGGCCCAAGGCAACTTGGTTAATTTCATCCAGGGCTTGCGCGGTCGAATACCTTTTCCAAGTCCCTTGTTCTTTGGAAGCAAAGGCGTAATCCAAAGGATGGCGTCGCTGCTGATGCTCCAGCAGTTCAAAGAGCAAGCGAGGTTCTTGCATTGTTTAGGGTTTAGAGACCAAAAGCTTGGAATAAACGGCGGACTTGCCGGGGACCAAGACCTCCAGGTGGTAAAGTCCTGCTGGTACGCTGGCAAGATCCATGCGCAAGGTCGTTTCGCCGGTCCAATGGAAAAGGGCTGGTAGCCGACGTCCAGCCGCATCCAGCAATTGGATTTGGGGACGATCGGTGTTACCCAAATAATTTTCCATACCAAACAAGCGAATTTCGGTTGAAGCAGCGGCCGGGTTGGGGAAAAGCTGCACAGCGGCATTTTGCGTAGGGTTGGAGGCCTCTTGAACCGCGGTGTGGATGTTCAAACCCAAACGGAGTTTGAATCCTTTGTGGACTTGTTTGGTCGTGCTGTTTTGGACAAAACCCGTGAGGTAGAGGTGGGGCAAACGCCAACGCGGGGCCAGGCGGGTTTTGAAACTAAAGGAGGTAGGAACCGCACCACTGCCAACGGCGATACCGTTGGTATCCGGTAAAATTCTGCGGGTCACCATGGGAAACAAACGTTCTCCGTTGTTACCGGGCAGACCGCCCCCTGGTTGTCCTGGGGGTGGGTAATAAATGGAGTCCTCGGCCAATACCATAATCAATCGATTCCCTGAATCCGGGGTGCTCAATGAATAGACGGTACCGGAAATCTGTACACTATCCGGCCCAGCGCCTACCAAATTGGTTTCGAGGTCGTAAACCCAGTTGGCCGGGGTGATGTTATGCCAGGTTTCCAAGGTGCTTTGGTTCATAGTGGTATTCAAAGCAAAGCGTCCCAATCTCAAGGCGGGAACCCCTGTAATCCCGTAATAATTCACACGGTTGGTTGGATCGGCAGGGTTGGCCAGGTACATGGAATCCAAACCTGGCCATGCGACATGGTGACGAACGGCCACCGCCCGCCCCGGGTTGTTTCGCATCAAACTTTGGAAGGTTGGATTCTGCTGAGCACAGGGGGCGCAAGAGGCATTGGTGAAATGCTCAAGAACCAGAATATTGCTTTCAAACGCGGTGGACCCTTGGGCGGCGGCCTGTTGCAGGGTGCCCCATAGGGAGGCCCCGGTCAAGAACAAGGCAGCCCAGGCCCGGTATAAGCTATTCAAAAAAAGGATGCGCATATTTGGTAGGGTTAAAGGAAAAATTGGTGGATAGGTGAGGGATGAAGACGATGAAGGAGAGATGCAGCCCTGTCAACACGAAGATAATGAATTTAGGAGCACCAAAAAAAGCAAAGCCCCGCGAACGGGGCTTTGCATTCGATGGGCGCGTTGGTTAATGACGCACCAAAACCTTGCGGGTACCGAGAATTTGGCCTTGGCCTCCTTTGAGGTGAACCAGGTACAAACCTTCCTGCCATTCGCCGGTGGAGATGCGAAGCATTCCATCTTCGGTGGATAGGTTGTTTGTATAGACGGTTTGGCCCAAAGCGTTTTGAACCCATACCTCTCCGCTAGGGCGACCGGTACGAACATTCAGGGTTTCATTGCTGGGGTTGGGGTAAACCGACAAGAGGTCCGCGCGATCGCTCAAATCAGCGACCGATGTGGTGTTGAGGCTGTTCCCCAATTTGATTTTCACCCCTTTGTTGGCTTCTTTGGTGCCGTTCGCTTGGACAAAGGCCAAGAGATACAGGTTATCCCTCACGAAGGTGGGCGACAAGGGGTAGCTGGCGTTGATGGTGGTGTTTTGTGAACCGTTTCCGCAATTGATTCCGCTGGAAGTGGGAAGAATTTTGCGCAAAACCGAAGGGAATTCGCGCTCCCCGTTGGTGCCCGGTGCGGTGGCATAATTGATGGGATCTTCGACGAGGTAGAGCCAAAGCTTGTTGTCGGTATTGGCCTGGGTGCTCTTTCCACGTACGCTACCGGTTACGACCAGGGTGCTTCCGTTAATGGTGGTGTTGATGTTGTAATACCAGTTGCTGGGAAGGTTGGCAATGTTATCGTCCAAATTAGCCTGGGTAATGCTCGCTGGGTTGGAAGACAACATATTTCCAAGGCGAACGGCTGGCACGCCGGTGATTCCATAATAGTTGACCCTGGAAGTTGGATCCCCGGTATTAAACGAATACATGGGGTCGGTGCCGGGCCAGGAGGTGTGGTGTTTGACCGAGGTAACTTCGCTGTTGTTGGCCAAAAGGAGGGCCTGGAACAGGGGGTTGTAAGTAGCGCAGGGACCGCAGGATGCGTTGGTGAAGTGTTCGTAGATGACCAAATTGGACTGAACGGGAGGCGCAGGATCCACCACGCTAAGGGTTGCGGTCAAGGTATCAGAACCAACCGTGGTACCGTTAACCCCTGACATCCAGATTTCAATGCTGTAGGAACCAGCGTTGTTGGGGCTAAAAGTCGAAGAAAACGTAAAGGCATCGGTAGCAAAGGAAGCCACCGAACCCGAATAGGGTTGGCTGGTGGTCGGACCCCCGTTGACCCGGTAATTCAGGTTGCCGGTTGCAACGGCGTTAAGCCCCAAGTTACGGAAACTGCCAGCAATGGTCACGGGGCTGTTGGTAAAAGCCAACGAGGGAATGCTGTGTTGAACCATAGCCACCTCTTCAAAGGCAGGAACAGTGATCCGAATATTATCCACCAACATAGCCACCATGTCGTTGGAGATATTGCGGAAAGCAAAACGTAGGGTGGTACCCGCGTAGGAGGCCAGGGAGAAACCGCGGGTGGTGAGGGTCAGATTCTCGCCTGTAGTCGAAAAGAGAGGAGCCGAGGTCAAAAAGGAGGAACGTGCGGTATCTCCGTTGCTCAGGCGCAATTCGTAGGCTTCGGGGTAGGTGGCATTGCCCAGGCTCTGCGCATCGTAAATCAAGTAATAATTCCCGGTTGCTGGAAGGGTAATCGATGGGGAAATGAGCCAACGATCGACGGGGCCAACCGGATTGGTCCAGGATACACTAACAGCGGAACGCATCAGGTTGTTAAAAACGCCCGGGAAGGTCCAGGCATTGGTGCTGTTTCCGGTCAGGGTGGAGACATTGCTGGCACCGGGACGTCCGTCCATATTTCTCAAAACCCAGCCGCTGGGAACAGAGGTTGTGCCGGCCAAGGAATTGAAGTCTTCGCTGAACAAGGTCTGCGCCCCGGCACTGAGGGTGCTCAAGAAGAACAGTGTCAGCAGGAATCGTAGGTTTTTAAGCATGGTTTCTTAATTTTTATACAATAGTAAGGCAAAAGTCGCTCTTTAAGGCCCTGAGCCTTGATTTTACGTTAAGTCAAGGCCTCCACACGAGGTATTGCATGGCGGTATGCTGACATTTTGTCTTGTTTTGGCCTTAATTTTGTCGCTCTTTCCACCAATCCTTCCAGGTTTTATTGACCAAATTTCTATGAGCGGTTCCTATTCAGGCGTACTCAAAGCCACAGCAGGTGTTTCCGAAAAAAACCTTTATTTGGAAAGCTACGGCTGTCAAATGAATTTTTCGGACAGCGAAATCGTGGCATCCGTGATGGCTGACATGGGATACGGCGTAACCGATGCCCTGGAAAGAGCGGATGTTATCATGATTAATACGTGTTCGATCCGCGAAAATGCCGAGCAGAAAGTCAGAGCCCGCCTCCAGCATTTTCGCGCTCTCAAGCGCCAAAAACCATCCCTGGTCATCGGCGTCTTGGGCTGCATGGCCGAACGACTCAAGGCCAAATTACTGGACCAAGAGCAATTGGTGGATTTGGTCGTGGGCCCCGATGCCTACAAGGATTTGCCCGGCTTGTTGGAGCAGGTTCAAGGTGGACAGCAGGCCGTGAACGTCCTTTTGTCCCGCGAAGAAACCTATGCAGATATTGCACCCGTTCGTCTGGGTAGCAACGGTGTTACAGCCTTTGTTACCATTATGCGTGGTTGCGATAACATGTGTTCCTTTTGCGTGGTCCCTTTTACCCGCGGAAGAGAGCGAAGCAGAGACCCCCAAAGCATTGTTGCAGAATGCCTTGAACTTTGGCAAAACGGCTACCGAGAAGTCACCCTTCTGGGCCAAAACGTGGATTCCTATCGCTGGAAATACAGCCAGGAAGGGCCGCAAAACAGCGGTTCGGCATCTGGCGAAATTCGATTTTCGGAGCTCTTGCAATTGGTGGCCGAAATTTCTCCGGAATTGCGGGTTCGTTTTTCAACCTCCCATCCCAAGGACATCACGGACGAGGTCTTGCATACCATGGCCCGATACCAGAATTTGTGCAAGAACATCCACCTACCGGTTCAATCCGGAAGTACCACGGTCTTGGCACGGATGAACCGAACCTACGACCGGGCTTGGTATTTGGAACGGGTGGATGCCATTCGTCGAATTCTACCCGATTGTGCCATAACCACGGATGTGATTTCAGGCTTTTGCGGTGAAACGGAAGCCGAGCACCAAGAAACATTGACGCTTATGGAGGCGGTTCGCTTCGATTCAGCCTACATGTTTGCCTATTCAGAGCGGCCAGGCACCTTGGCAGCCCGCAAATACCCGGAGAAGAAACCAAAAAGCGTCGCCTTAGCGAAATCATGGCGTTGCAGGATCGTCATTCTGTGGAAAGAAATGGTCAAGAAGAAGGACAAATCCAGGAAATTTTGATCGAGGGCTATTCCAAAAAGTCCAAGGAGGATTTTTGTGGTCGCAATTCCAGGAACAAAATGGTGGTTTTTGGAGCGGTCCCAGGAATTTCCTGGATTTGTCCTTCTTCTTGACCATTTCTTTCCACAGAATGACGATCCTGCAACGCCATGATTTCGCTAAGGCGACGCTTTTTGGTTTCTTC
>RFOZ01000046.1 GCA_009926405.1 Cytophagia bacterium | reverse complement strand
TTTCATGTTCAACAATCCCTCCAAAAGCCAATCGAATAACAGCCCCTTTGTAATCTCCGCAAAACAAAACATTGCTACCTCCACCCAAAAACATGAATTTACCCTGGGTAAGTTCATCCGCTGTTTCGATCGCTCTGGGCAAATCATCCTCCCGGTTCACATCCAAAAAATAGGCGGCCTGCACCCCCAAACCAAAGGTGTTGTAACGACTTAGATCGTGATTCTTGTAAATTTTCAAGGCGTCGATAACAAAGCTTCCATAAAAAAACCGCCCCCGGATGGGGGCGGCCTTTCTAGCATTGGAATAAATTAATGTTGAACTACAACACGCTGCCGCGCTAGGCCTGCTTCGGTTAACATCTCAAGGCTGTAAGTTCCGTTTGGAAGGGCAGAAATATCCAGGATATGGCGTCCGCCGTTTCCGTTCCAAGTCAAACGCTCCTCCAAGACGGTACGACCGGTTAGGTCGGTCATCACCAAACGAGTTTGACCCAAATCACGGGCTGCGTTCACCTTGATATTCAACAAGTCTGAACCTGGATTTGGGTAAGCAACCGCAGCCAGCATTTCTTGAGGAACAACATTGGTTCCGGTGGGAATACGTCCAAAATTCAGAGACATGCGGGCGGCGTTGCCGTTGTTAAACCAATCCGTACTCCGGAACAAAACCGTGGCAAACCAAGGCATGGTCACCGTTTGGTCGTCAATCAAACTGATATGATTGGAACCGTTGTTAGAAAACAAGTGCGCTACCAACCAATACTCTCCAGGGTTGACAATACGCTCCTGCGGGCTACCTCCCAAGGTTGCTGGAAATGGAACTGTCACACGGCCCCTTGAAATATCCGAAGCGGTTAGCGTGTACAAATCCGTTTCGAGCACAACGGAAGCTGTACCACCGGGCAATCCGGTGCTCCCATCACCCGTTTCCAGGGTGAAATAAATCAAACCACCTGCTTGCGATGTGGAGGTTCCGGTGTTCACCAACCGGGCCGTCGCCGAGGTAACCGTATCGGTGCTTACCAATTGACAAATGTTAGCAATTTTGATATCAAAAACGGAAGGGGGATTCCCCGTAAAATTCCGGGTACCAAAAGTTAATTGCGATGCGGGAAAGCTCACATTAAGGGCCAACATAGAATCCGTTAATTCAAATTGGCGTGAAGCCGTGTTGTTGGCCGTGGAGTCCATGCTCGTGGAATCAAAAGCCAAGCTGTAGTTAACCCGGGTGAACTTGAGTAGATTGGGCGTGTAAGCTGTCGAGATACTCAAAAGGGTATCGGTAAAGGGATCCAAAGAAGGCAGAACAACCGATGTGCCGGTGAAGAGTGGCGTACCCGGTGCGGTTGTATCGATGACCGAAACCTGTAGTTGAACATTGTTACGAACAGTGGTTCCGATATTGGCAACGCGAGCTTGGAAGGTCAACGGGGTTTTGTTGGCATTGGGCACCATACCGTACTCGATACCACGGCCTGCAGACGTATCCGGCAAGAAAGCAGTGCCGGTAATGGTCATATCAACGCGGGGAGCCTGCTCGATGGCGATATCATCCACCATCCAGAAATAATAATCTCCGTTGAACAGGAAAGCAATCTTGACACTGTCCTGACCACCGATGTAAGGGGATACATTCAGTCGGGTCATCGTGCTGCTGGATGTAGAAGAATTGACGGCAATATTGCTGTTCAGGGCCAGCGTATCGGACCAAGTCAATCCGTTATCGACCGAAAACAAGAGGTAGCTTGCGGTTGAACTTTGGCTACCACCCGGACCCCCAAAGCGGCGGTAGTATTGATAAAACGAAAGGTTTACAAAATCATTCGAGCTCAAGTCAATGGATGGGCTGATCAGCATCCCTCGGTGCGGAGACCCCAAAACACCCGTACCGGTTGGTGAACCGTTGTTATCCAACCAGTCCGAATCAAAAATCATAAAACCATTGGTTCGGGTAGGCGATTGGATGGCCGTAGTACCTGCCGCGTAGGCCCCGCGGGATCCGGTTCCACTGGCAGGAAGAGTCGACGTGCCCCTGTATTCCCAAACGCCGTTGGTATCGGGGGTGTTCCCCGTATTGATTCCACGAAAACCGTAATTCAACCAACCACGGCTGTTGGGGTTGGAACTAAAATTCTCGGTCCAAAGGTTGATGGCTTCGGTCCTGAAGGAGGGATCCTGGTTGGTAGAGGATGCAGCGGATGACTCTCCAAGTGCACTGGCAGCGGACTGTCGCAGCGATTGCGGTGGGGTTGTGCCAAGGCGTGACTGGGTCCATGCGATGGCTGGGGCTGCCACCATGAAAGCCCCAAGGAGGAACGGGCGAAGATTTTTCATGTTGTTTGGGATTACAGGAACAGAGATTTTGATGGATTTCAGTTGAAGAAGTGATAAGGTCGTTTAACGAGCGGTCTTGACCAAAAGGCGAGATCCCAAGCGATTTTGGCCGGACCGTAGTTCAACTCGGTAAAGACCATTGGGGAGATGACCCAGGCTGGAACGATAAACGAAATCCCCACCTTCCGAAGAGATGGATGGGCCCTCGGCGACACAGCGACCTTGCATATCGTAACACAACAAATTCAAAACAGTGGGTTGATCCAAACGCAGATTCCAAGAGAGTTCATCCTGGAAAGGATTGGGATACGCCTGGGGTGCTGCACCTGTTGTTGCCAATTCCCCCACGGAGGTGGTGCTGGAAAAAAGAGCGGCAACCCCCACCGCAATCCCGTTGGAATACCAGCTACCATCCGTTGGTAGGTAAATCATGGAGGCATACCACGGCATAAAGGCATCGTTGCTTAGATCATCCGGGATTCGAATATGATTGGCCCCGGAATTGGAAAACAATTGAGCGGCTGCGTAGTAGGGACCGGCGGGTAAAATTCTTTCCTGCGGAACCCCGGCCAAAACGGTGGGTATAGGAATATCCATGTACCCTCGGGCTACATCGGCGGCTGTAATCGTAGTCAAATCCGATTCAACAAGAACAGGAAATTCAATAGCGGGTGAGCCGGCAATTCCATCGGTATCGCGCATGCTTACGGCAACAAGGCCACCGGGCACGGTGGTAGAACGCAGATAAACACGGATGCCTGTTACAGTATCCTGAGCACTAAGATTAACAAGGGATGTTAGAATAACACCATCTTCTTCACCACTAAAACTGGCGGTTCCTAAAGTGCCAAGCGAGGTAGACGCGGGGTAAAAAGGAGAAATTCGATCCTCGGTAACCAATAACATGGTGGTATCCAGGTTATTCGACGGGGAACCATCGGCAGAATCCGAAAGAACCTCGATTTTAAGGGTGTAGGTCCCTACCGGCCGACCACTCATCGCCCAATAAGGGCTGGCATCCAGGGTGTCTCGCGCATTGGACGACAACCCAGCAATGGCCGGGGAATTGGTATTGTACAAAGGAGTGGCCCCCTGAAAGGCCCGAGCATTGAGGCGGACATTGGACTGGGTGTTTAATCCAAAATTGTGAACTGCCCCCGAAAAAATCAAGGAATCCTGCATTTGAGATCTTGCCATCTGGGCATTGAAGCAAAGGCCAACTTTGGGAACAATATCCCAGTCTTCCAAAATCATGTCGTTGGGAGGCAAGTTGGCAATCTCCACATCATCCAAAGCCCAAAACCAATCCCACGCACCCACATAACGGAAGCGGACCCAAATTTGGGGTTGATTGGCAGCGACCGAGGAAATATTGATACGCGTGAGGGTCGAATTATTAATGGTGGTATTGCGTGGAATCACCGTGGATGAGCTGTAGAAAGGAACCCAAGTCAGAGAGTCGCTGCTTACCTCTACCACATGATCCTCCGCAAAGCGCCGGAAATAGTGACGAAAGCTCAATTGAACACCGCTCTGTCCGACCAAGCTGGTACCAACCTTTAGAATCAGATAATCATCCTGGGTATCCGCCGGAAAAGAATCGGAATTAATCAACGCAAAAGAACCGCCCGATGTTGAATTGAACGTTGGGCCAAAATTCTGGGTAGTCAAGTTCGGCTCAAGGGCCGTAACCACTTTCCAACGCGCACCACCGTTGGCATCGTTTCCAAATGTCAATCCAGTCGAACCGCTAAAATCAAAGGTCCATAGCGAAGTAGTGCTCTCGGCACCAAACCCGGTAGAAACAGCGTTTGAAGGTTGATTCAACTCCTCGTTGGCCTGTTTACCTGGATAGGACCGAGGATTTTCCCCTCGGAGCGATTGGGCGCTAACCGAGGATAGGAATGAGGCAAAAATCAAGGCCAGAAAGAAAGCCGAGAAAGCAAGGTAGGTTTTGGTCATAAAAGTGATTTTATTCAAAGTTACGCACCAAAAGCCCTAAAAAAGGCCTCTCGGCCTTTATCAGATGGCGTAACTCTCCATTGGAGGGCACGCACAAACCAAATTTCGATCACCGTAGGTGTTGTCAACCCGGGCTACCGATGGCCAAAACTTGTTTTGTTCGGACCAAGGAGCCGGATAAACCGCTTCCTGACGCGTGTAGGGCCTGTTCCAGACTTCTGAAACCAGAACACGGGCTGTATGCGGTGCGTTCTTGAGTGGATTGTTGGATCGATCGGCCGCACCGTTTTCGATAACCGAAATTTCCCGACGAATGGCGAGCATAGCCTCACAAAAACGATCCAGTTCTTCCAAACTTTCGGACTCAGTCGGTTCCACCATCATAGTACCTGCAACGGGGAATGAAACGGTAGGGGCGTGAAAACCATAGTCCATCAATCGTTTAGCTATATCCTCCACCTCAATTCCTGCACTGGTTTTGAAAGGTCGCATATCCAAAATCATTTCATGGGCGCATCGATTGTTGGCATTGGTGTAGAGGACACCATAGGCCCCTTCCAGCCTGTTTTTGATGTAATTAGCATTCAAAATGGCGTAACGGGTAGCTTCGGTCAAACCCTGATGGCCCATCATGCGGATGTAAGCATAGGATATCAAAAGAATACTGGCACTACCGTAGGGCGCCGCGGACACCGGCCCAATCCCCTCCGGACCGCTGCAAGACACCACCGGATGTCCGGGCAAAAAAGGCAACAACTGGGCAGCAACCCCAATGGGACCCATGCCAGGCCCACCACCACCGTGCGGTATGCAGAAGGTTTTGTGAAGATTCAAATGGCAAACATCCGCACCAATCAAAGCCGGCGATGTCAAACCTACCTGTGCATTCATGTTTGCACCGTCCATGTAAACCTGTCCCCCGTTTTCGTGAACAATGTGGCATATTTCTCGAATACGATCCTCAAAGACACCGTGCGTACTTGGATACGTAACCATCAGGCAGGACAAGGAGTCGCGATGAATTTGAGCTTTTTCACGGAGATCCTCCACATCGACGTTGCCCTTGGCATCGCATGCAATAACCACAACCTGCATACCCGCCATGACTGCCGAAGCGGGATTGGTGCCATGGGCCGACGATGGTATTAAGGCAATGTTGCGATGTCTATCACCGCGGGCCCGGTGATAGGCCCGAATTACCATCAGACCAGTATACTCCCCCTGGGCACCGGAATTGGGCTGAAGACTAACATCGGCAAAGCCAGTCACTTCCCGTAAATACTGGCGTAGTTCGGTAAAAATCTGCTGATAACCAACAGATTGACTTATTGGCACCAAGGGATGAATGTTCGCGAACGAAGCCCAGGTGATGGGCATCATTTCGGCGGAGGCATTCAGCTTCATCGTACAGGAACCCAGCGGAATCATGGAGTGACAAAGCGATAAATCTTTGCTTTCCAATCTTTTGATATAACGCAAGATTTCATGTTCGCTATGGTACCGGTTAAAAACAGGGTGCCGAAGGATCGCATCGGATCGAAGGGGAATTCCTTCCGGACCTAGCTGACGATCCAGTTCCAAGATATCGACTTGCAGTCCGTTGGTAATTGCTCCGAAAACAGAAACCACCTGTGCCAAATCTTGCAAAGACGTTGTTTCATCAACTGAAATTCCAACCTGTCCCTTGACCAAAAAATTAAAGTTGATTTCCTTGGATTCGGCAATCACCCGAATTTTCTCGAGCGATTCATCGTCCATCGAACAAACCAACGTATCAAAATAAAGATCGTTCACCTGGTCAAAACCCAAGGCCCGCAGTGCGGCATCCAGAACCCTGGCCCGGCGATGAATGCGTGTTGCCAAAGCCTTTAGACCCTCCGGTCCATGGTAAACGGCGTACATAGAAGCCATAATGGCCAGCAAAACCTGGGCTGTGCAAATATTCGAAGTTGCTTTTTCGCGGCGTATGTGTTGCTCCCGGGTTTGGAGGGCCATTCGATAAGCCGTTCTACCTTCTGCATCGACACTCACTCCAATTAATCGGCCAGGAAGATGTCTTTTGTAGGTGTCGCGGGTTGCAAAAAACGCAGCATGCGGTCCACCGTAGCCCATGGGAACTCCAAAGCGCTGGGCCGATCCCACCACCACATCCGCACCCCAACTACCGGGTGATGGTAACAATACCAAAGCCATCAAATCGGCGACCACCGCTGTGGCTACGCCGGCCTCTTGGGCCTTTTTGCAAAAGGGCGCGTAATCCTTGACCCTTCCATAGCCATCAGGGTATTGAAATATACACGCAAAATAGCCGTCGCTGAAATTAATATCCTCAATCCTTCCCGTAACAACTTCTATTCCAAGGGGTTCAGCTCGTGTTTCGAGAACGGCTCGGGTTTGCGGAAAACATTTGTGGGACACAAAAATTTTGCGGTGGGTACCAACCTTTCGGTTGGCGAACAACATCAGCATGGCCTCTGCAGCAGCGGTGGATTCATCCAATAGCGATGCATTGGCAATTTCCATCCCGGTGAGATCGCAGACCATGGTCTGAAAATTCAACAAGGCCTCCAAACGACCCTGGGCAATCTCTGCTTGGTAAGGAGTGTATTGGGTGTACCACCCTGGGTTTTCCAAAATATTGCGAAGGATAACCCCCGGAGTCAGTGTTCCGTAATAGCCTGTTCCGATATAACTCCGAAAGACTTTGTTTTTGTCTCCAATCCGGCGTAGTTCGGTCAGCATTTCTTGTTCCGTCAACGGGGCCGGAAGGTTCATTGGAACATCGCTGCGGATGCTGGCTGGAACCGTTTCTGCCACCAGGCTTTCCAAATCGTTTGCTCCAACTGTTTGGAGCATGCGATTCAAGGCCGGTTGGTTGATGCCAATATGGCGGCGTACAAAGGCGTCTTCGGGGGTCGTATGAAAGGATGCGGTCATAGGTCGCAAAATTAGGGGGCAGACGCGGGGAAACAGGCCCCGCCCCCCTCCCTTGTTTCGTACTTTTGGCCCATGATGATGAATATTGTCCTCTTTGGCCCCCCCGGTGCCGGCAAGGGCACTCAGTCCCAAAACCTGATTCGGGACCTCGGGCTGGTCCACCTATCAACCGGGGACTTGCTGCGTGCCCAAATCGCCGCTGGAACGCCTCTAGGCCTGGAAGCCCAGGGCCTCATGAATGCCGGTTTGTTGGTCCCCGATCACGTCGTCATTGGCATGATTCGGCATCGCTTGGAAGAATGCCCCGATGCCGCCGGGTTTATTTTCGATGGTTTCCCTCGGACCTTGGCTCAGGCCGAGGCCTTGGATGCCTTGCTTGAAGGATTGGGTCAAAGCATTCGCTGCATGATTTCCATGGTGGTTCCCCAACCTGAACTTGTCCAAAGGCTCCTGCTACGAGGCAAGGATTCCGGTAGGGCCGACGACCAAAACGAAGCCATCATCGCCCAACGCATCCAAGAATACCAGGCCAAAACAGCACCCGTCGCTCAGTATTACGCCCAACAAAACAAGTGGAAAGAGGTCGACGGAACAGGAAGCATCCAGGAAATCTATTCGCGGATACGGGAGGCCGCCGGCTGCTGACCGGCCCACTGCTCTATGGCCGAAGGAAATTTCGTTGATTATGTCAAAATCTGTTGTCGCTCTGGCAGCGGTGGTGCCGGTTCGGTGCATTTTCACAGGGACAAAGTCACAGCCAAGGGAGGTCCTGACGGAGGGGATGGCGGCCGTGGCGGTCACATTGTCCTTCGGGGCAATGCCCAATTGTGGACCCTCCTTCACCTCAAATACCGCAAGCATGTCATGGCCGATGCCGGAGTCAACGGATCCTCCGGGCTCAAATCAGGGGCCCAAGGCTCGGATGTCATCCTGGAAGTCCCTTTGGGCACCGTAGCAAGGGATGCCGAAACCGGTGAGAAAATCCTGGAAATCACCAACGACGGCCAGGAGGCTATCCTTTTGAACGGAGGACGAGGGGGTCAGGGTAATCATCACTTCAAAAGCGCCACTCGACAGACCCCTCGTTTTGCTCAACCTGGCGAACCGGGACAAGAGGCCTGGCGCATTTTGGAACTCAAAATATTAGCCGATGTAGGCCTTGTCGGTTTCCCCAATGCCGGCAAAAGCACCCTGCTCGCCTCGGTCTCCGCCGCCAAACCCGAAATAGCCGATTATCCCTTTACCACCCTGGTACCCAACCTGGGCATTGTTCCTTACAGAGATTATCGATCCTTCGTGATGGCTGATATTCCCGGACTTATCGAAGGAGCCCACGCCGGCAGAGGACTGGGTCATCGCTTTTTGAGGCATATCGAACGAAACTCCGTCCTGCTTTTTGTGGTACCGGCCGATGCCCCCTCCATCCAAGAACAATACAAGATCCTGGTTCACGAGCTTCAGGCCTACAACCCAGAATTACTGAGCAAACGAAGGTTTCTGGCCATCAGCAAATCGGACTTGGCGGATGCTGAAATCCGCGAAGGCCTGACCCAGGAATTGCCCGATGGCATTCCTGCCATGTTTATTTCTTCGGTAACGGGCGAGGGAATCCCAGAGCTCAAAGATGAGCTTTGGAAATTGTTACAATAACTTAAATCCTTAACGTCATGCGACCTTACCACGAAGGCCTAGGACCCAAACTTCAAAAAGAGCTTCAAGACCTGCGTGATCAGGGCCTCTTCAAAAAAGAACGCATCTTGGTTTCTCCCCAAGGCGCTGAAATAACCCTGGATGACGGTCGCGTCGTCATTAACGGCTGTGCCAACAATTACTTGGGGTTGTCCAGCCACCCTTCGGTGATTGCAGCGGCCCATCAGGCACTTGATGAATATGGCTTTGGAATGAGTTCGGTGCGTTTTATTTGTGGAACACAGCGTATTCACAAGGACCTTGAGGCCGCCATCGCACGCTTTTATGGAACCGAAGACAGTATCCTTTACGCCGCAGCCTTTGATGCGAACGGGGGCGTTTTTGAGCCCTTGCTTGGCGAAAAAGATGCCATCGTTAGCGATGCCCTCAATCATGCTTCCATCATTGACGGGGTCCGTCTTTGCAAAGCAGCCCGATACCGCTATGCGAACAACGATATGGCCGATTTGGAGCGATGCCTGCGCGAATGCAAAGATGCCGGTCACGAAACCGTGCTTATTGTTACGGATGGGGTCTTTAGTATGGACGGCTATGTGGCTCAATTGGATCGGATTGTCGAATTAGCCCAGGCGTATGGCGCTCTCACCATGGTAGATGAATGCCATGCGGCCGGATTCCTGGGAGCCTCGGGTCGCGGAACCCCTGAATTGTGTGGCGTGCACGGTCGAATCGATTTGGTCACCGGTACCTTGGGCAAAGCTTTGGGCGGCGCCATGGGCGGATACACCACGGGCCGGGCGGATATCATTGCCATGTTGCGCCAACGTTCCAGGCCTTATCTCTTCAGCAATTCATTGGCCCCAGCCATCGTAGGAGCCTCTTTGGAGGTTTTTCGGATGTTAGAACACAGCAACGAGCTCTCCCTGAAGCTCGCTGAAAATGTCCGCTTTTTCAAAGAAGGAATTCGTGCATTAGGATTTGATTACAAAGACGGGGCTTCTGCTATTGTTCCCATTATGTTATACGATGCCTCTTTGAGCCAGCGCATGGCCGATGCCCTCCTGGACGAAGGGGTTTATGTTATCGGATTCTTTTTTCCGGTGGTTCCCCAAGGTCAGGCCCGCATTCGGGTGCAACTTTCGGCAGCCCATACACGCCCCCAACTGGAGCATATGCTGAAGGCCTTTGGAAAAGTTGGAAAAGAGCTGGGTGTCCTCCCAAGCTGATTTGCGTTCCTTGCGATAACCTTAGTTTTCCGCCGTTGGCTTTGAAGTTTCTTGGATAGGCATGGGCTGGCAAAGCTCCACAAGTATTCCTCCGGCACTGCGCGGGTGCAAGAAACAAACCCACTGACGATCGGCCCCCGGTTTGGGTTCTTGGGATAACAACTGAAACCCTTGATCATGCAGCCGTTGCATAGTGGCCCTGATATCGTCGACGGCATAGGCTACATGGTGGAGGCCTTCGCCTTTGGTCTCCAAAAAACGTGCAATCGGACTATCGGGGCGCAGGCTTTCCAACAACTCCACTTTGTTCGGACCCACCCTATAAAAAAGAGTAATCACCCCTTCGCTTTCGACGATTTCTTTTTGGTAGGGGGGCGTGCCCAAAAGTCGGGTGTACAGGGGCTCTGCCTCGGCCAAAGAC
>RFOZ01000045.1 GCA_009926405.1 Cytophagia bacterium | reverse complement strand
GTTCGATTCCCGTCGAGGCTACATCGTTTGGTAGTGGGCATAATGGTCATCCAGGACCCGGGCCAATTCCCAATCTTTGGGAGTGATGGTGTGGCCGGCATCGTGGGTTGTGAGTCGAACCATAACACGGTTGTAAACATTGGTCCATTCGGGGTGGTGGTTCATCGCCTCAATCAGCGGGGCAGCCGAAGACATAAAGGCCAGGGCTTGCCCAAAACTCTCAAATTCAAAAACTTTATAAAGCGCATTCGCGGCTTCAGTCCAAGCCTTTTCAGGAGGTTTAACGCTCATCGGGTCTGTTTTTGTTAAAACATGATAGTATTCTTCCCTAAATTTAACGCATGAAAAAGCTAATCTTCGCTGCGTTCTGTCTTTGGCTATCGTTGCATACCCTGTCCGCTCATGCTCAAAGCCAAGAAATCAACCCTGCGGTGGGCATTGACTCATCCCGGGTTTATTTCATTATTTCCAAAGATAACGGACAAGATATCATCGCCAAAATCATACGTCAAGATGCCCGGGAATTGGAGTTAGTTACCAAGGACGGAAGGACCATCATCCTTCCTCAATACATTGTTATTAATATCAAAGCTTTGGATGAAAGGTATGTCCAAGAAAATGGAGACTATTTGGATGAAGACCCGTACCGAAGTCGTTACGTGATTACCACCAACGGCTTACCCATACGCAAAGGCCAGAACTACGGACAATTCACTTTACTTGGCCCGGAGGCGCATTTTCATCTCAACGATCACCTCGGGGTTGGGGTGATGACCAGTTGGTTAGGAACCCCTATCATCGGCACCTTGAAATACTCCAAATCCATCAACGAAAATTTACACTGGGGTATTGGAACCTTGATAGGAACAGGTTCGTGGATTTCGCCGGAATACGGATTTGCCTTGCCATTTGGCGCATTGACCTTGGGAAACGGACGATATAACATCAATTTTAGTATAGGGCGTGGCATCTTCTGGGATGAAGGCGAAGCTATTGGAACACCCCTGTATTCCGTGGCCGGAATGGCCCGACTAACCCCCAAAACCAGTTTTGTTTTTGACTCATTCATCACCCAGAAAATTTCCTTTTTGATTCCCACCCTCCGTATTCACCGCCGAAACGACGGGGCCTTTCAATTTGGATTTGGGACAATAATCGACGAAGGAGATCCCGTTCCATTTCCCTTCTTTTCGCGCCTCTGGAGCTTTTAAAGCCCTCCTTTAAGCCTTTGGACCCGTATCAAATAGCACTTGGTGAGGTTGGTCATTTCAGCTTGAAGCGCCCATAACCGCTCAGCCTGGGTTAATGCATGCCCGGGAGTATTCCAAACCATGGTTTGCCAGCGCCCCGCTTGAGGATTCAAACACTGACCGGAGGCCGTGCCCATCGGCAAATAGATGCCTCGGGCGGTTCTAGCCCATCGGTACCTTACCTGGCTCGTCGTCGTGTCACCTTTGTTCGACACCATTTCCCATTCCAAAACAGGGCATTCCGCATGGTTCAGCCACCAATGCAGGGTCCCTGCATAGCGAGGCCCCAACCCTTGGGCCCAATGATCCACCATTTGTTCGGTGGAAATCGTCTGCAAGGCAAACTTTTGATACGCCGAACCCAAGGTCGCGGACCACAGTGAATCGTTGCCCACGCTGTTGCGGAGGCTGTAAAACATCCAAGCCCCTTTGTAATAAATATCAACATCATGCGCCGAAAATCGACGACCCCGGGGACCCTGCATGGGTTTTTGGTTTTGGATTTTGCGCCGCATACGGACCATGTAGGCATCGGCTTGTTTTCGGTTCCCGTCCCGGCATTCCAAAAAAACAGCTTCCATCAAGGTCGTGAGGCCTTCATGAATCCACCAATCCGATGGATCCGAGGCACTTACCGAATTTCCCCACCATTCGTGACCGCTCTCGTGCACCAAAATAAAATCAAAGCCCCATTCGTTGTTACGAAAACCGTTTCCATAGGCCACAGCGCTTTGATGTTCCATGCCCAAATAGGAACTTTGAATCACTTTGTATCCGTCCTTCCAAAAGGCGTAGGGGCCCAGTGTTTTTTCGTAACAACTCATCATATCAACCGATTGAGCCATGTGTGAGCGCGCCTTGTTCAGGTCTTCGGGGCTCACAAAAAATTCCAATTCGCGCTCCACACCCTGGGGATCCGCATAGGGCTGTACAAAACGTACATACCTACCGATATTAAAGGTAACATTATATAGATTAATGGGCTGACGAATACGCCAGGTGACGGTCCTTGTCCCGCCAACAAGGGTATCCCCTTCCCGGCGACCGTTGGCTATCATATCCAGCAAGGCCGGTTGCCTATGACCGACTTGGGACGCCCCATAAGCCGGATAGGAAATACGCAGGGAAACTTGCTCCGGCTCGGAACGCGCATCGTCCAGGCAGGGCCACCAGGATCGGGCCCCTGAACCCTGACAGGTCATCCCCAGGCGAGGGTAACCAAGGCTGTCCGTTCCAAGGACCAAACCATCCTGCCACGGCGGCTTGGCGGCCTCCATCAGGTGACCGGAATAGACCACTTGCACGGAACAAATTCCTCGATCCGTCCCCGAACCCCCTTTCATCTCCGAATCCTCTTTGATTCCCGAATCCGGCATGCGTATGCGTATGCGGCCCTTACGGTATTCAAAGGAAACATCCCTGCTGTTGACCTGCACCGAATGGACCTGCCAGCGACCTTCAAGGTCCAATTCAACCGGGCTCGTGCCGGTCTTCGTGGCTTGAAGGACCGCCAAAACACGGCCCTTCCAAGGCAAATAACGCCGACCATCCGCCGACATCAAAGCGCCCAAGGTATCCAGGTGACACTCCAACTGATACGAAACCGCTCTCCAAGGCAAAGGCCTATCGACCGCAGGACTGGAATCCCGGCCATTAACCCGGCCCGTCCCCCCAAGGAGGGCCAGCAGGCCCACGAACCATAATTTTCGCCTCATAGCCTGTATTTTGGCGCAAATTAGCCATAACAGGACCAATCCACCCCTCATGAACCTTGCTTGGCCCCCCATCAACCGTGCCCATGCCTGGATCATGGTCCTCATGGCGGTCGCCGGTCCGTTTTGGGCATGGTCGGCCCCCTATTGGCCGAAAACCTGGCCCCCGCTCTACCTCGCAGGCCGGGATTTGGTGGTGATAGGGCTTTTGATCCTGCGCTGGCGCAAGGCCCTTGATACCCGGTTTTTGGTTTGGATTCTTCCGTTGGTCGCATGGCTCTTGGGGGCTGCCCTCCACGGCACCGGCAATTTGGCCGCTCTCTTGGCCGGCTTCCGCCAATGGGTCCTGCCCTTTGGAATGATTGCCTTAGGCATAGCCTGGTCGAATCCAACCGAAACCAACACGACCAAGAGCGGTCAAAACGCCCATAACCAAGGCATCCCCCAACGCTTGGCCTGGTTTCTCCTGGCGGGAACCATCCTGGCCTACCTGGGCACCATCACCGGTTCATTGAATGGGCTTCGAACCTATTTCGAAGCCAAACAAATGCCCTATATCGACGGGGTTCCTCAGCAATGGGTGGAGCCGGTGGCCGGTGGTTTGTACCGGGCTGCGGGCTGGTGGCTGGACCCGGTTAGCAACGGGCATGTTTGGGTTTGGACCTTGGCCCTGTTGGTCAGCGTCAGCCATCGCCAAGGCTTGGTCCTGGTTGCCTCCGCGATCGCCTTGTTTTTGACCATGTCCAAAGGCGCTTGGCTCCAGGCTTTGATGGTCGCTCTGATGATGGGAGCCTTGGAGCTCTGCAAGCTTCCATTGGTTTCCAAACAACCCGCCTGGCTGAAGCAATTTTTCTACGTTCTGATTTTGAGCGGGCCCTTGCTTTTGCCGGTACCTGTTCGGTGGATGGCCGACCTGCACCCCGGAATTGCCATCCATTGGCATGGCTGGTCATCGGCTGTTCGTGACCTAAGCTGGACGGGCGATGGGCTTGGCTCCCACGGCAATGTTGCCATTCTCATGCACAGCATGAATCACCCAAGCACCCACGCTACCACCATCTTTGATAGCGCTTGGGGTTCCCTGTTGGGTCAAACAGGAACGGTGGGTCTCTTGCTATGGCTTGGAACCTGGATTCGATTGGGATACGCAGTAGGCAAAACCTACCCACTACTTGGCTTATTGGCTTATGTTCAAGTTGTTATATCTATGTTTTCGGAGAACGCTCTGAACCCCATGGCTATGTTTCCCCTTTGCCTAAGCCTGGGTTCTGCCTGGAAAAGCGGGTCTTCGAAACAAAATACTTCGCCGCCTCGTTCAACCTTGTTGGATTATGTTGGGCGCAAAGCAGGGATGGATTATTTTTCAAAAAGACTTCATCAAAGCCTCAAAAAAAGGGGTATCAATAACACCTTGTACTCCAATTTTACTTGTCCCGATGAACCCCAAATCATCGAAGCCTTTGAATTTTCGGATCAACCAAAATCTCGCTTCAAGGCCCTGGCTTCTTACCTGACCGGGATGATTCGAGTCTTTTTCGGGATGATCCAAAATCGTTCCCAACATTTCTTTTTTCATTTCTTCAAGGCCGGCATGCGGGAGTTTTTGGTCCTCCTGATAGCACGGTTGTTGGGTCAAAAAATCCACCTCCTGGTGCACGATGTTCAAAGCCTGGATGTGCAGGATAACAACACCAAGGCTCGATGGCTTCGTCATACCATCCTGAAGCGTTTGAGCCACCGGGTATATACGTTCAGCCGCACGGCTGCCGAAGAAGTCCTTCACGAATATCCAGGGATCAAGGATCGCTTAACCGTTCTAAGCCATGGGCATTTTTTGGATTTACCGGCCCCCAACCCCAGCCCCGAAGAGGCCAGGGCACTCCAAGGCCTAAAGGATAATCATTTTTATCTGTTGTTTTTTGGACAAATCAAAGAATCCAAGGGCCTGGATCTTCTGCTGGAGGCCATGAACCTGGTCCATGACCCGGATATTCACTTGGTCATTGCAGGCAGCGCCCGGGATCTGGACCCCGGGGATCTGATTCAATCGTTGGTGGAGCCTGCCGTTCAAAACCAAATTCACCTGCACAACCGCTACATCAGCGACCAGGAACGGGATCATTGGTTCAAGGCCTGCGATGCCGTGGTCCTGCCCTACCGACGCATCTACAACAGCGGGGTCCTAATGATGGCCCTGAGCTATGGCAAAACGGTCCTCGCCTCCGATCTCCCGGCCAACCGTGAAATCATCCAAAACGGGGTCAATGGTTGCCTTTTTGAGAACGAAAACGCCCATGACTTGGCCCAAAACATCCTGCATTTGAAAAATGCGGCAAACAGGCCTACCTTTGACGATATATTAACACAATTGAACAATCAACATTCCTGGGACTTAATGGCTAATCGGATTGAACCTTTTTTGAGGCCCTAAAATCACCTACTCCCTCCTTAAGAATCTCTTTAACTCCTGATAACATGCGCTTAATCAAACTCACATTCATAATGCTTGGATTGTTGTTGCAGTCCGCCTGCATTGATGACAACCTCCGCAAAATCATGGACGGCAAAATCAAAGTTGCCTTAGACCCTGATATTGCTGCTCCGGTTGGTCAATTCAACATTACCATCGCCAATTTGCTACGCAATGATACCCTGGTTCAACAGGATACCAGCAACGGTTCGCTCAAGATCATTTACCGTGATGATTCCCTCATCCGTCAGGAAGTCAGCGATTTTTTGACCATTCCCAACCAGCCTTCCAGCACCACCAAAGCCAAGGTTGGCAAATTGAATATCAACGGCTTCAATATTCAGCAGAGTTTAACCATCAGCAATATTCTGCCTAACCTTGATTCCGCCACCAGGCGCGCACTTTTCCTGGCCGATTCCTTGGGCGTGCAGACTCCGTTCCCGGAAGTTCCAATGCAAAGCGGTGGTCTTCACAGTCTGGGCGCGGTCGGCTCCTTCTCCAACGCCAACTTTGATGCCGGTAGCTTGCAGTTCAGCATTACTAACAATTGGAGCACCACCATTCAGACCTTGGTCATTGACCTTCAGAATCCGGGCAATCAATCCGTTGGCAAAATCCGTGTTTTTAATCTGGCGTCGAACAGCTCCCAGTCGGTGAACATTGATTTGGCCGGCAAGACCCTCTTCTCGAATTTGTCTTTTGTTATCGACTCTATTTTTATCCCTGCCGGCACTCAACCGGTATCGGTTTCCTTGTCTCAAACCATTCAAATGGATGTTTCGGGATCAGGACTTCGGGTCAATTCGGCCGTGGCCCAGATACCCGGTCAAAACCTGGGGAACGATACCTCCACGGTTGCTTTCAACATGCCCAACAACGAAGAAATCTACGAGATTCTTTTGGACTCGGGTAGTTTGGATCTCAATTTTAGTTCCTCCCTCCAACTGGGTATTGCCTGCACCCTGCAGATTCCCGGTATCCGGGACTTGGCCGGGCAATCGGTGCTCCGAAATTTTGTGATTCAATCCGGACCTGCAGGCAACCTTAACATTGACTTGGCGAACAAAATCATCGACCTCAAACTCCTTAGCCAAGGCTTCAACCAATTACAGATTCTCTTTTCCAAGGCCATTCAACCATCGGCCGGAAATGTTAGCATCGACCAAAACGACTCCATTCAATTTACCTATTCGCTGAACAACCTCAAGTTCAACTATGTCAAAGGGTATTTTGGGCAAAAGGATATCAGCTCCAGCCCCAGCGCGGTTGATTTGGATCTGGCCACCCTCAAAGACCTGGGCGGAACCTTCTTCCTGGCCAACCCCGAACTCAAACTCAAGGTTCAGAACAGCATCGGTGCGCCATTGAATTTGGATCTGAACCTGAGCGGCCGCAAAGCCGGCCAAAGTCCGGTCTTTTTGAATTCGCCCAACCGGGCCATACCCCATCCGACTGTTTTGGGCAGTACGGCTACCGGCCAGATTTCGTACAACCGTAACAATTCTTCGCTGCCTCAGCTGATTTCCATGCCACCGGATTCCATCCTGGCCGCCGGTGATATTCGACTCAACCCATCGGGTACGACCGATACCAATTTCATCACCAAAAATTCCTTTATTCAGTTGGGTGTTGAAATGGAAATGCCTTTTGAACTGAGCGCGAGCGGCGTCGGTTTTGGCGATACCCTGGAATTTGATGGGGCGGTCTTTGAGTCCCTCAAAGCAGCGACTTTGGTCTTCAAAACCATCAACGGTTTTCCCTTTGATTTCAACGCACGGTTCACCTTCTTGGATTCGACCTATGCTCCCTTGTTCAGCGACAGCCTCAGCATCATGGAATCGGCGATTATCGATGCCGATGGTGTGGTCATCGATACCAAATCCAACGTCAGCCGCCTCAGCATGAACGAAGCCAACCTGATTCCGGTACGGCGTGCCAAATATTTGACTGCACGCCTGACCATGCAGACGCCCCAAAACGGCACCCGCGTTGTCAAGCTCTTCTCTGATTATTCCATCATTCTCAAAGTCGGCCTCGAAGCCAAAGTTGACGTACAACTCTAAGCCATGAAAAAAATATTTTTGACCCTTTTGGCCCTTGCCGGCCTTCAAACTTTGGTTGCAGCCCAGTTCGCTTCACCGACCATGGCCGGCTTTCGCTCTATGCACCAGAGCCTACACACGGCTCCCGCTACTTTGCCGGATTACAAGTACTACCTGGCCATGCCGCATTTGGATATTCGGGTTGATAACAACTTTGCTTTGAACGACTTGTTTACCCCGGATGGCGACTCCTTGAGTCTGGATTTGTCCAAATGGACCAGCGCCAACACAGGACCTCTCCAATTGCAATTAAGTCAGAACGTGCGTCTTATGGACTTGGGATTTGCCTTGTCCCGCAAAAATTATGTTTATTTCGGGGCCTCGGTTCAAGTCAATCAAAATATCGCCCTTCCCACAGGTTTGCTACAATTTGCGGAGCAAGGTCGTAGCCTGGATATGAACGGGCTCAACCTGGATGTCACCGCTTTTTCGGAATACCACGCCGGAATGGTCCAAAAAATCGGCCCCTTCAGCCTGGGTTTTCGGTATCGCATGCTCAACGGTTTGGCCAACCTGCAGACCGTACGCAGCGGTTTGAACCTGGATATGTCCTCCGACTCGATTCAACTCAATACCGATTTGGAAATGAGGGCATCGAACCTGCAGGCCCAGGATGCTACCGGTATGCCTTTGTCCAAAGAGTTCCCTAAAATCTCCAGCCTGGTTCCCCTTTCCGAGAACAAAGGGCAATCCATTGATTTTGGCTTTGGCTATACGTACCGTGACAAACTGAGTTTGGATGTTTCTTTTCTTAACATCGGAAATTCCATCACCTGGAAAAGTAATTTGAGCACGTACACCTCCAAGGGTCAGTTCCTCTATACCGGACCCATCATCAACATGGGCGTTGACAGCGCAGGCAATGCCTTCCAGGGAATCGCCGATACCATCACGTCCCAAATCGAAGAGAAACTAGGCCTTGATACGGTGGGTTCCACCACCTCCTACACGACCTCCATGACCGAACAGATGTTGGTGCATTTGAATTTTCGGCCCTACAAATTCCTGGGTGTCGGATTGATTTATCGCCGCCCCTTGAACGAGGTCAAGTTGTTTAGCGATGCGGCGATGTTTGCGCCCTATGTGGACCTGCAATTGGGTAAGTTGTTATCGACCCGGATTCATTACAGCAGTTCCGAAAACCGTCAGAGCCTTGGCGGCCTTGTTGCTTTGCGCTTGGTGGGACTTCAGGTCAGTGCCGGTGTCGAGAGCATCGATATGTTCTCTGAACAAAGCTCTACCCGGTTCTTCCAATTCCAGGGAGGGCTGTCCTTGTGCTTTGGTTACCGCAAGCCCAAGAAGGCCTAGGCAGGAAGGCCTAGGCAAGAAGGTTTAGGGTTTTGCGACGCAGCGAACCGCGAAGGCGGATCGTCTAAATCCATCCATCATAAAGAGTCCGGGCTGGCGTCCATCCACAAAGCGCGCCCAGAGTCCGTTGATACCGCTGGGGGTACTGCTCCACCAATAGGCATAGGCCCCCAATCCTCCGTAGGTTCCATCGCCTCCACGAAAGCCGGCGGGTAAACCCCGAAAATCTTTTTCATCACGGCCTTCCCAACCGGGGAACCAGCCTTGGCGGGCTTTGAGCAAGGCGCCCGCTTCCTTTTCTCCCCCCAGCGCTTGGGTCAAAGCCGACCATTCATCGTGGGTGGGCAGCCTCCAGCCGGTGGGACACAAGCCTCGCTGATCCTGCACGGCATACCCGTTGTAGAGTTTGCCCCAAAGCGCAGGGCTCGAGGTATTGCTGTCGGGGTAGGCAAAGGCACCGCGCTCCAGGGCTGACCAGGCGGCTGCGTCCGCGGTCCCGTCCGGAATGGGGTCCCCGTTGCGGTAATGCGTAACCGACAAATTCTCTTGCATCCATCGAAGGCCTGCGATCTGCACGGATGGATAATCCTTGGCGTCCTTGGTTTGGGCAAAAGCAATCGCTCCGTTCCCCAAAACCAAAAACAAGGCCCCTCTCAAAACCAACATTGAACGAAGGCTCTCGATCGAACAGAGATTCATAAGCGCACGAAGATTCATTTTTTGTTATTTTTTGATTTCTTTCCAAAAATCCTCCAATTCCCCCTGCAGGCAACGGACCGAAAATCCGTAACCGCGGTGAAAAAAGTATTTCTTGACCTGGTTGTTTTTGTAGTAAACATTGCGTAGCCAGGCATCGGTACCGGCGGTAGGGGTGCTGCTCCACCAATTGGCACTTTCACCCAGGGCATAAAAAGGCGCGGCCGACTTTTCGATATTCCAATGCACCCGGTAACCCCCGGGCAGGGCGGTAAAATCACTGGAATTGTTGGCCTCGACGGCACCTTCCTTCCAGCCCTCGGCGGTTTTGAGCATGGGGCCTGCGTTGACGCTTTCGGCACCCCCCATTTCCAATAAATGAGCTGTGGTATCGAGGGTGTTGATCAGAAGATTCCATTCCTGGTCCGTGGGCAAGTGCCAGCCGAGCGGTGCCAGCCCTCGGCTATCCTTGAGGGCAAACCAATTGTAAAGCCTTCCATAAACCGCCCCGTTGGCCTGATCGTTGTTGTAGTAGCACCAGGCGGGTGTTTCGTTTTCGGCGGCCGCCATCCAAGCGGAATCGGAGGCAGCCTGCGGGATCGTGTCCCCGTTCCGAAAGGTCACAACGTCCAGGTTGCGCTGCATCCAGGTTTGCGTCCCGATGGTCACCGAGGGAACGGAGGTTTCGGCGGTTTTGGGGGCCTGCGGGGCCTCGGAGGCTTCGGCGGTTTTTGGAGCACGCTGTGCACGTTGGGCCCAAGTGGAATTTTGGGCCTGTGCGTTCATGGTCCCTGCGATAAGGGCCAAAACCAAGGCAAGGTTCCTGATAGTCATGGTGGGTCTTTGTTTTACCCAAAAATAGCGTTCCGCAGGCCCTAACTTTGGACCAGCGATGGACTTAACCCTTTCTTAACGTTAAACCATGAATTGGACGGCCCTACTCGGTGTGGCTCTGGGCGGGGCCTTGGGATCGGTAACCAGGCTGGGCCTGTCCCAGTGGCTGGGCACAGCGCATCCGGAATTGAACATGGGAACCCTTGCTGTCAATGCATTGGGTGGTTTCCTACTTGGCCTTTGGCTGACCCTGAACGGCAACAACCAATTTCCGACCATCGCGCATTTTCCCCTGGCATTGAACGGTCTCGTCGCCTTTGGTGTCGTAGGAT
>RFOZ01000044.1 GCA_009926405.1 Cytophagia bacterium | reverse complement strand
ACGCCGGGCAATGGTCCGAGGACCAAACGGACGAATACCTGGAACAGGGACAACAAGCCCCCGAAGTCGATAGCCGATGGGTCAACCAAGCGTCCGGGGGTAGTTTCCTGGACGATCTGCTGGCCCAATGGCATATGGTGGCCGAATCCGACGAAGAAAACCGCATTGGTTTGCATTTGATTGGAAATCTGGACCCCGACGGGTACTTGCGCCGCCCTTTGGCCAACCTGGCCGATGACCTGGCCTTCCAAGAAAACCTAAACGTCGAAATTTCGAGGTTACAAGAAGTTTTGGCCAAGGTACAAGAAATGGATCCGCCCGGTGTTGGGGCCAGGGATTTGCAAGAATGCCTGCTTTTGCAGTTACGACACCGCATGCTTAATCGCCGTCAATGGAACGGGGAAGAAAAGGCCTCCGATGATTCCCTTTTGGGAGATCCGTTGGCGGATGCGGTTCTGTTGTTGGAACATCATTTTGAGGCCTACGGTCAGCGCCAGTTTGATCGCTTGGCTGCCAAGCTTGGTTGGAGCACAGAAAGAATGCGGGAGGCCCGTTCCGAAATCCTGACCCTGAACCCCCGGCCCGGGGATTCCTTGGCTCATCCGGACGAAGCGCCCACCGCTATTCCGGACTTTTATGTCCTGCTGAGGGAAGGCCGTTTGGAACTGCACCTCAACGATGGAAACGATACCAAGTCTCTCAAAATCAGCACTTATTACCGCGAAATGCTGGAGGAATACGATAGCCGAAAATCCGGTTCCGGCCTGCGCGAAGCCTCCCAATTTATTCGGACCAAAATCGATCAAGCGCGTTGGTTCATTGAGGCGCTGGAACAACGGGGTCAAACATTGCGCCTGACCATGCAGGCCATTCTGGATTTGCAGAAAGACTTTTTTTTGAGCGGGAACAAGGCCATGCTTCGGCCCATGATTCTCAAGGATGTTTCGGAACGGATCGGCATGGATATATCAACCGTATCGCGGGTGGTCAGTTCGAAATATGTTCAGACCTGGTTTGGGCATTTTCCGCTCAAAGCTTTTTTTAGCGAGGGCATTGCGACCCAAAGTGGCCCCGAGGCCTCGGCCATCCAGGTCCGCGAAGTGATGGCATCTTTGATTGAATCGGAAGACAAAAGCAACCCCTTGGACGACGATGACTTGATGCAGGCCTTGCAGGACAAGGGTTTTCGATTGGCCCGCCGCACGGTGGCCAAGTACCGGGAGCAATTGGGAATACCCGTGGCCCGTATTCGTCGGACCTATTAAGGGACCGGGTTTGTACGACCAAAGGCTCTTTTGAGCATCATGGGGGTCGTCAGGGTGGTGAGCACGCCCATCAGCACCAAAATCGAAAAGAGTTCGGTGCTGATCATGCCGTTTTTGTAGGCAATGTTGGCAATCACCAATTCCATGATACCGCGGGCGTTCAGGCCGATGCCCAGGGTGAGGGAGGCCCGGTGGCGCATGCCGGCAAAGCGACCACCCAGGTAGCCCCCAACGATTTTGGAGGCATACGATGCCAGCAGAATGGCTCCCATCAGGCCCAAGTTGTGAATGGAGCCGATGTTAAATTCCAGACCGATGCCTGCAAAAAAGATAGGCGCCAAAAAACCCATGGCCATGTTGCTGGTGGTTTTTTCGATAACGCGCAGGTTCTCCTTGCCGATCAGAGATTCGCTGATCAGAAGGGCCGCAAAAAAGGCGCCTACAATAAAATGCAGTCCAAGGATTTCGGTAAAGGTGGCAAAGAGGAGAACAAAGGCAAAAAACAAGGCGTGCAATGGTTCCTTGCCCCGCAGAAGCGCGACCAATTTGTCCAGGGATTCTTGGATATAATCCCCTTTGCGCAGAATACGACGAACAACAAAATACACCAAGGTTAGAATGCCTCCAAACAAAGCCAATTTGAAGACCGAGATGGCTCCGGCTGTGATAACCAGGTTCATAGACATGTCGGTGCCTTTGAGGCTGAGCAGAACCCCCAGGATGGAAAGGGCCAAGACATCGTCAAAAATGGCGACCGAGATAATTTGTTGCCCCACCATGGTTTTGATTTTGCGCAGGTCCATAAGGATGCGAATGCTTACGGGAAGGGCCGTGATCGCAACACAGAGTCCAATAAAAAGGGTGGAGGGGAGGTCTTGGCCAAAACCCAGCCCCACGGCAATCCCACTGAGGATGGGGACCGTAAAGGCCGTGATGGATATAATAATGTTACGGCCTCTGAGGGATCGAAGAATGTCTTCGATGTTGATTTCGAGACCGGCCCGAATCACCAGCAAGAAAATACCGAGTTCGGAAATGACTTTGATTTCTTCGGTCCGGTGAATCAGGTTCAGCAGGCTGGGCCCCAAAAGAATCCCTGCCAAGATTTCTCCAATCAAGGCGGGCTGCCGGAATCGTTCCAGGACTTCGCCCAGAATGCGGGCGGCGACCAACAGGATCAACAGGTTGGTAAAGAATGGCAATTCGTGGAAGGTCTCCATTTCTCCTCTAAATTAGCAAAATCGTATGAAATCTATGTTTAGGGCCGAGGTTTTGGATAGGGGAGTAAAGGGAATCGCTCTGGTAACGCATCCGGTTTGGATGCCTTTGTACATCAATGGCTTGGCCTGGTCAGCGGGCCTACCGGCTCTGGAAGCCTACCCTCCCACCGTGTCGTGGTGGTTTACGGCGGCTTTGGCTTTGATGGCAGTGGTACTGCCACTGCTGGCGTTGTTGTGGATGAAGAGAATGGGCATGATAAGCTCCTTGGAGGTGCCGGAGGCGGGGCAGCGCCGTTCCCCGTACACGGTTCAGGCCCTCTGCTTGGGGGCCCTATGGTGGATGTTGGCCGATTTGAACCTGAGCCCGTGGTTGACGCGTCCCATCCTCTGTTCCTTGATTCTGGTGTTATGGGCCCTGATCTTGTTGGAGCGCACCAAGGTATCCGCCCATGCCATGGGCATGGGGGCCCTGACGGCTGCCACGGCTTGCTTGTACAGGCAGGGTGCTGATTGGGGTTGGGGAGACGAGTCCACCGCAGGCTTGATGAACGGGGGCGTGGCGCTTGCCGCTGGGCTAGTACCAGGGGTGGTTCTGCTTTCGGGTTTGGTGGTCGCTGCTCGTCTGCATTCCGGGGCCCATACCCCCGCTGAATTGCTCCACGGATGGGGGGCAGGGCTTTTGGTGATGGGTCTGGGGCTGTTGGGTCTGGGGCCAACGGATTAACCCGTTTTTGGGCTTTATTTTGCCCTCCTGAATCCGAACCATGTCCAGTGTATTGTTCCAAATCGAAGAGGGAGTCGCCCGCATTACCCTCAACCGCCCCGATGTTTTCAACGCGTTTGACGACGAACAGAGCTATGCCCTGCAGTCTGCTCTCAAAGAGGCCAACCGCAGCGATGAGGTTCGGGTGGTGGTTTTAACCGGGGCCGGCAAGGCTTTTTGTTCCGGTCAGGACCTCAAATCCATCAAGGATTCCAAGGACCGAGACCTGAGCGAATCATTGCACAAGCGCTACAACCCCATCATCCGCGCCATGCGCGATATGCCCAAGCCCATCATTGGACGGATCAACGGGGTGGCAGCCGGAGCTGGCTGTTCCTTGGCTTTGGCCTGTGATTTGAGTGTGGCGGCCCATTCGGCCAAGTTCATCGAGGTTTTTGTGAATGTGGGTTTGGTTTTGGATTCGGGTTCTTCGTATTTCCTGCCTCGCTTGGTGGGTTCGGCCAGGGCCTTTGAAATGAGTACCCTTGCCAGCCGGATCGATGCCCAGACCGCCGCTCAGTGGGGCCTCATTAACAAGGCCGTCCCGGACGAAGAGCTGGACCAGGCCGTCAATCTCTGGGTAGACCATTACCGCCAGGCCCCTACCAAGGCCATCGGTCTCATGAAGAAGATGCTCAACCGCAGTTTTCACTCCGATTTGGACCAAATGCTGGACTACGAGGCCCTTTGCCAAGGCATCGCCGGCCGGAGCGAGGACCATAAGGAAGGAGTCGCCGCTTTCAACGAGAAGCGCACACCCCAATTCAAGGGGCGCTAGAAAAGGTTATTTTTGGCCTCTCCAACCTGTTCTGTTAATATTTCCTTAAAGTTGAGGGGTTAATCTTGAAGTACTTTTGATCAACACCGCTGCCCCAAGAAAGATCTAAAAAAAATGTTATGGGATTAAACAACCTCCTCGCTGTCTTTTTGCCCAAAGACAAAGTTTTTTATACCTTGTTTGAGAAGGTCGCTGTCACGGTGGTCGAAATGGGAGACTTGTTAAGCCAAGTGGTGAATGAACCTGATTACAACCAACGGGCTTCGTTGATAGCCAAGCTCGAACAATTGGAACACCGCAACGACGAGTACACCCATCAGATCTTTCAGGAACTGGGTAGAAATTTTATCACGCCTTTTGACCGGGAGGATATTCATTACCTGGCCATTGCTTTGGATGATATTTGCGATTATATTTTTGCATCGGGCAAAAAGATTAATTTTTACAAGGTGAATCCCGACGATAGTGGGATGCGCAAAATGGCCGAAATTATCCGACTCGGATGCGCCGAAGTCAAGACAGCCGTCTTTGAGCTTCGAAATATGAAGAATGTCAAAATCATGTCCGAAGCGATTATCAAAGTGAATTCTTTGGAGAACCAAGCGGACGATGTTTTTGATATGTGCATCGAGCGTTTGTTCGACATGGAGACGGATGTCAAAGAATTAATCAAGAAGCGGGAGATTTACCAGGTTTTGGAAATTGTTACGGACAAATTCGAAGACGCAACCAACGTGATAGACTCCATCGTTGTCAAATACGCCTAGTCCATCGGATATGACCCTTCTGATTGTCATTATTGTTCTGGCGCTCCTTTTTGATTACATCAATGGTTTTCACGACGCAGCGAATTCCATTGCGACGGTGGTGTCCACCAAGGTTTTAACGCCTTTGCAAGCCGTTGTATGGGCGGCCTTTTTCAACTTCGTTGCTTTTTTTATTTTCAAAGACCATGCGGTGGCCAATACCATCGGAAAAACCGTTCACGGCGAGTTCATTACGCTGCAGGTTATTTTTTCGGGCTTGATTGCCGCCATTGCGTGGAACCTTTTGACTTGGTGGTATGGAATTCCGTCTTCGTCTTCGCACACCCTCATTGGGGGCTTTGCAGGAGCGGCGGTGGTCAATGCGTTTTGGAATCAGCCCGATTTGGACTTTGAAGCCATTGTGGCGATGGACAAGATCTCCAAAACCCTCCTTTTTATTTTTCTGGCCCCGTTAATTGGGATGGCTATATCGGCTTTTATTACCCTCGTGACCATCCAGCAAAATCTCTTATTGCGTACGGGAATAATAGTTGCTTCGTGCATGTTGACCTGGTTTGCTTTTGATTATTTTGAGCAAATCAAAATGGTCGAGGTCGCTCACAAAGTTTACGGTGAATCGCCCGAATGGTCTTCCAAGGAAGGCGAGGTTCGATCCCTGATCCGTGGCTACGATGAGGTCGGGGCGGAGGGGTTGACTGCACAGGTGTCTCTGCTTTTTCCAAGCGCAGAGTCTTCCTTGACGTCTAAATTGTCCAAAGGCTTGAACGGGGCAGACAATTCGGTGATGGTCTGGGGTATTATGGCCGTGGCCTTTCTTTTTGTCTTGACTTTTTGGTATGTCGAGAAGTTCACGACACCCACCGCCTACCGGGTGGGGGATATGTTCAAAAAATTGCAGTTGCTTTCATCGGCGGCGTTCAGTGTGGGACACGGGGGTAACGATGCCCAAAAGGTGATGGGGATCATTGCGGCGGCCATGGTGGCCAACGGGGATATCGAGGACATCAAGAACATGCCGGACTGGGTTCCCTTGGCCTGTTATTCGGCGATTGGCTTGGGTACCCTCAGCGGGGGTTGGAAAATCATCAAAACCATGGGCACCAAGATCACCAAGGTCACCCCTCTGGAGGGTGTTTGTGCCGAAACTTCCGGGGCATTAACCCTTTTCATGACGGAGCAGATGGGCATCCCGGTGAGCACAACCCATACCATTACGGGTTCAATCATTGGGGTCGGTGCGACCAGGCGTTTGTCTGCCGTCCGCTGGGGCGTTACCATCCAATTGTTATGGGCCTGGGTTTTGACCATACCCATTTCGGCCCTTTTGGCCGGCCTCGTGCTGCTATTGGTTCGCGTCCTGGGTTAATTCCGGCTACCTTCGGTCCAGGCTCTGCGCTGATTTTCCTCCTAGCACCCGGAGGCGCCCAGCGTAGATGTTTCTTCGATCACCCGGCTGCTCTTTGCGCTGAGGGTGGCAAGCTCTTGCTATCTTGTTTCGTTCATTGTTCAATCAACTTATGTTAACAGACCAAGAAATTGCCCGACAGACGACCCTGCTTCATGTAGATCGGATCGCTGAACGTCTGGGGATTCCATCGGAGGCCCTGGAGCATTACGGAAAGTTCAAAGCCAAAATTCCCTTGGAATACGCCAAGGCGGAGAACCATGGCAAGCGCGGGCGTTTGGTCCTGGTTTCGGCCATCAGCCCAACTCCTGCAGGGGAAGGCAAAACCACTTGCACCTTGGGTTTACTGGATGGCTTGAATCGGATAGGTGTTCGGGCCGCGGCAGCCCTACGGGAACCCTCTTTGGGACCGGTTTTTGGGATCAAAGGGGGAGCGACCGGGGGAGGACGGGCCCAAGCAGCTCCGATGGAGGATATTAACCTTCATTTCACGGGCGATATCTACGCGGTGGAGCGGGCCCACAATTTGTTGGCCGCTTTGTTGGACAATGCGCTGCATTTTGGAACGGCCCCCGGTCGCCTGGATGCTCGTTCGGTTCTGTTTCGCCGTGTCATGGACCTCAACGACCGCTCCTTGAGGCAGGTGACGCTGGGCTTGGGGGGCAAGGCCAACGGGGTACCCCGCGAAAGCGGTTTTGATATCACCGCTGCTTCGGAGTTCATGGCCATTCTCTGCCTTTCCAAGGATGCGGCAGATTTGCAGGCCCGCCTGGATCGAATCTTGTTGGGACGCGGCGCTGATGGCCCGGTATTGGCCGGTGATTTGGGGGGAACGGGGGCCTTGGCGGCTTTGCTGCGCGATGCCCTCAAGCCCAACCTGGTCCAAAGCCTGGAGGGCAACCCGGTGTTGATGCACGGGGGTCCTTTTGCAAACATTGCCCAGGGCACCAATTCATTGTTAGCGACCTATGCGGCCCTCAATCACAGCGATGTTACGGTAACCGAGGCCGGGTTTGGTTTTGATTTAGGCGGCGAAAAATTTATTGATATCAAATGCCGTACCGGTGGTTTGTTCCCGGATGCCTTGGTCTTGGTCGCAACATTGCGCGCCATTCGCTACCACGGTGGTCAATCCCTCAAGCAGTTGGCAGAACCCAATGCGGAGGCCCTCCTCAAGGGTCTGTCCAATTTACAAAAACATATCTCCAACGCTGCGCTTTTTGGCTTGGTGCCTGTGGTAGCAATCAACCGTTTTGGCACCGATACGGACGAAGAAATTCGGTTGGTTCAAGAGCATTGCCGGGGGTGGGGCGTGGACGCCGTCGTCTGCGACGCCTGGGCCCTGGGAGGCCAAGGAGCCGAAGCCCTGGCCCATGCCGTTATGCACCGCCTCCAGGGCCCACCACCCCCGGCCCGCTTCCTCTACGAGGCGGATGCTCCCCTTCTCCAAAAAATCAACACCTTGGCCACCCGCTTCTATGGCGCCTCGGAGGTTCTGCTTAGCCCCAAGGCCGCCGATCAACTGGCCTATTTCGAAGCGTCTCTGGGTCGTAACCTTTTGGTATGCATGGCCAAAACCCAAAAATCCCTATCGGACAACCCGGAGCTCCTCGGCGCCCCTACCGATTATACCTTCCGGATTCAGGATGTTCAAATCAGTGCTGGTGCAGGCTTTGTCGTACCCATTGCCGGTGAAATGATGCGCATGCCCGGTCTTCCCCAAGTCCCAGCCGCCAACCAAATCCGCATGGATGAGCACGGTCAAATCACCGGGTTGTTTTGAGGTTATCCTGTAACTTACACCTCATTAAAATTTAGCATGCCTCGTATTCGACAAAAAATTATTTTAGGCCTGGTTTCGCTGGTCCTCTTCGTGGTTTGGATTGCTGGTCGTTTGAACCCCACCGAAGTCCAATGGACTGGTTTTGATTATTTGGTCGCTGGTTTGTTGTTAGCCGGACTCGGCTTAAGCATCGAATGGACGTTACGTCGTTGGCACCAACACAAGATGCGTTGGTGGATCATCGCCCTCATCTTGGCGATTTTTGCTTTGCTTTGGCTTGAATTGGCCGTAGGGATTTTTGGATCACCCTTCGCCGGTACTTAACCATTTCTCTATGGGATCACTCCACCGTCACAGACTTCGCCAGATTGCGGGGCTGGTCCACATTGCAACCCCGAAGGATAGCGATGTGGTAGGCCAATAATTGCAAGGGAATGCTGGTCAGCAAGGGGGCAAAAGCCTCGTCCACGGGCGGCACTTCGATAACATAATTCGCAACCTCAGCTGCCTGCACATCGCCCTCGGTGACCAAGGCAATGATGACGCCTTTGCGTGATTTGACTTCCTGCATGTTGGAAATAACCTTCTCGTATTGAGCGTTTTGGGTGGCAATAAAGACCACGGGCATTTCTTCATCAATCAAGGCTATGGGCCCGTGTTTCATTTCGGCGGCCGGGTAGCCTTCGGCATGGATGTACGAAATTTCTTTGAGTTTGAGTGCCCCTTCCAGAGCGACGGGGAATTGATAACCCCTGCCCAAATACAAGAAGTTTCGGGCATCGCAGAATTTGGCGGCTATATCCCGAATATGGGCCTCGGTCTGTAAGATTTTCTCCACCAAAGGGGGGATGCTTTCGAGTTCAACCAATTTGTTTTGCAATTGGGTTCTGGAAATAGCGCCTTTGCGGTAGCCAGTCCAAAGAGCCATTTGAGCCAACACAGTTACCTGGGCGGTAAAGGCCTTGGTAGACGCGACCCCGATCTCGGGACCGGCGTGGGTATAGGCCCCCGCATGGGTAGCGCGAGCGATGGAGGAACCAATCACATTGCAAACCCCCAGGATGGTGGCCCCTTTTTCCTTGGCCATTTCGATGGCTGCCAGGGTATCGGCTGTTTCTCCGGATTGAGAAATGGCAATCACCACATCTTCCGGATAAATGACCGGGTCTCTGTACCGGAATTCGGAGGCGTATTCCACCTCCACAGGGGTACGGGCAAATTCTTCGAAGAGGTATTCCCCGATCAAACCCGCATGCCACGAGGTCCCGCATCCTATAATAAGAATTCGTCGGGCATTCACCAATTTGAATTGGTATTCTTGCAGGCCTCCCATTTGGATTTTACCAATATCGCTGCGGACTCTGCCTCGCATTGAATCGGCAATGGACCGGGGTTGTTCCCAAATTTCTTTGAGCATAAAATGTTCAAAGCCTCCCTTTTCGATGGCTTCGAGTTCCATCTCCAATTGATGGATTTTAACATCTTTCTTTTCGTTCTGGATGGTTTGAATGCTGAGCTTGCGATCACGGATACAGGCCATTTCTCCGTCGTTGAGGTAGACCACGCTTTTGGTATGCTCAATAATGGGAGAGGCATCCGATGCAAGAAAAAATTCATTGTTCCCAACACCGACCACCAAAGGCGATCCTTTGCGAGCAGCGACCAAGGTATCCTTGTCTTTCTTGGAAAGGACCACGATGGCATACGCTCCGTGAACTTCGTTAAGTGCAAGACGGACGGCCTCTTCGAAGCTGACCTGTTGTTCGGTATAAATGTACTCGATCAAATGCGTCAAGACCTCGGTGTCGGTTTCCGAAAGAAAATGATGACCCTTGTTCTGCAATTGGGTCTTGATGGTTTGGTAGTTTTCGATAATCCCGTTGTGTACCAAGGCGAGCAAACCGTTGTGTCCAAAGTGGGGGTGGGCATTGCGGTCGTTGGGTTCTCCGTGGGTAGCCCAGCGGGTATGCCCAATGCCCAGGTGGCCTTGGGTATCCTGTTCGCCAATATTGTTTTCGAGATCGGCAACTTTGCCAGCTTTTTTGTAAGCGGTTATTTGTTGTTGATCGTTCATGATGGCAATCCCGGCGCTGTCATAGCCGCGGTATTCCAGTCTTTTGAGTCCTTTGATGAGAAGGGGGGCCGCTTGGCGATCGCCCATATAGGCAACAATTCCACACATAAGAGAAGGGTTTGGGAGCCAAGGGGTTCAGTCCTTGGTTAGCCAAAGATAGGTTAAGGAATGCGGGTATAGGTTACCCGTAACCGTGGTCGAACGCGCAGTCGTACCATGGCCAGGTTACCCACCGGATTGACAGGGATGACCCCTAGGTCTTCGCCTTTGGGACCTTCGGCCAACAATTGTTGAACATAGCGTGTAATTCCAAAACGGTACAGGCCATTGCGCAGGTTACCGTCGTAATAACTTTCAAAAAGATCGGGCATACGGGATGCCATGTTGCGACCTTGGCTATCCAAGGGCACCAAAAAGAGTTGGCTTGGAGGGGCCACGCCGCCAAAACTGCTACTGTCGGCGTTGACAAATTCCAAAACTGCTTTGTGAACAACCCATCCGGATGAAATCGGAAGCGATGTGCTGTCACCAGCCCCCAATTGTCGGCGTAGGGCTTGGTAAAGGGAATCGGCGCGGAGCCGGGTTTTAACGCCGGATCCGGACTGTACATAGCTGTATTCCAGGGTTGTATCAGTCGCGCTGTTTCGCCCCAAGGCTTGTTTGACCTGGGAGTTAGCGTAATCAAATTCAAAACGATTCCGACTTCCCGATACGGTTCTTAACATCAAATCAAGCCTTCGGCGTTGGCTTCCGTTCTTGTAATAGAGGTAAAGGCCGGTTCGGGTGGCGACGGGACTGCTTTGAAGCAAAAGCCCGTTCCCGTTCCGAAGCATGTTAGGATCGGTTTGGGCTTCAACCCAAAGCCCGTTCATAAACCGAACAAAAGAAGCCGCATCCTTGTATTCAACACTGTCCTTTCCGGCCAGCAGTCCTTGGGCCAAGGACAAACCATCCGGGGTTAGATCCAGGCGAAATCGTATGACCCCGCTGTATTTAATGACCGAATCCAGATTTTGGCCGACGGGTTCTCGAATGGGCTCGATTTGATTGCTTCGGTAGCGATAAACCTTTTGGCCCAAGGCCTCGCCGAGGGTTCGAACCGGATCGCGGGAATAATGCGTGCGGTTGGGGGAAACGGTTCCGGCCAAACGGTGAACGCGTAGCATCAGGCTGGTGTTTGTATCGCCTTGGTAACCGGCCAGGCTCATCGAAAAAACCAGGGAGTCCAAGGTGAGGGTGGAATCAGGGTCTCCCAAACGAATGTTTTCGCTGTTGGGGAGGACTTGAAACACAAAGGAGGCACGGGCTCTCCCAAAAGCGGGGTTGTTGAGCTCTCCAAGGAGAAAGGATCCGGGTAATTGGCTTTGCAAGGAATCCTCAAGAACGGTGCCGCCTACCAGGCTCACGCTGTCGGTGATGGTAAGGTAGCGGTCTTTGTCCGGCAGAAGGTCCAAGCCCAAGGTCCCTTCCTGATTGCAGGATGCGAGGCTTAAACCCCCAAACAAGGCAAGTACCAAGGCCTTTAACCGGCCCCAACATGGACGGTTCATCATGAACCGACCGTTTCGGTCACGGATTGCAGGAGGGTTTGGTAAAGTTCCTGGTGGACATCCGCCAGGTTTTGGCTATTGAAGGTGGTGTAGGGCACGGCCGGGTCGGCATGGGGGAAGGTATCTCCCAAGGATTCGGCGTAGGTCACGGCGTCGGCATGTTGGATCGCCAGTTGGTGCAGGCTGTTTTCATCCAAAGGAGCCAGGCAGGCCAGGTCTTCTTCGGAGACCATTTCAATGCGGGCTTTGGCTTGAAGGTCTTTGCCTAATTTTTCTTTGAATTGGGGGGGATGCACCGAATAAACAACGCGGGATTGCCCAAATACAGCCGAATGGCGGTAGTATCGTTTGAGATAGAGGGGAATCAGGGAGGTCATCCAGCCATTGCAATGGATGATATCCGGGGCCCAACCCAGTTTGACAATTGTTTCCAGAACGCCTTTGTTGAAGAAAATCATGCGCTCGTGGTTGTCGGCAAAGAATTTGCCTTTGTCATCGCGAATGCCGTGCTTGCGGTGAAAAAAATCATCGTTGTCCAAAAAATAGACCTGCATGCGCGCCTGCGGTAACGAGGCTACTTTGATGATTAGCGGATTATCGGTTTCGCCAATGACAATGTTGATTCCCGAGAGGCGAACGACCTCGTGAAGGCGGTGCTTGCGTTCGTTGATGCTGCCGTAGCGAGGCATCAGAACCCGGATCTCCATGCCCCTTTCCTGCATGGTTTTGGGTAATTGCAGGGCGGCTTGGGCTATTTCACTGATCTGAAGGTAGGGGTTCATTTCATGCGAAACGAACAAAATGCGGGGTTTGGTGCTCATCGGGGTCCTCTACAAATTATGATACTGCAAAAATATAGATAATAAAGCGAAAATTGCAAAATTTGGCGTCTAGAAGTTAACCTATCTTTATCAACCATGCAGATTGTACGAACCCTTACCCGCTTGGGGCAGGTCTTGGATGACCTGAAACCGAAGGGGAGCTCCTTGGGCTTTGTACCCACCATGGGGGCCTTGCATGCCGGGCATTTGGCATTGGTGGAGCGGGCCAGGGCTGAATCGGGGGCGGTTGTCTGCAGCATTTTTGTGAATCCCCTTCAATTCAACCGGACCGAGGATCTGGCGAAGTACCCGCGCACAGAGGAGG
>RFOZ01000043.1 GCA_009926405.1 Cytophagia bacterium | reverse complement strand
CGTCCATCGCTTGGCCGAAGTCAGTGCCTCCATAATTGATCAATGCGTGGCACAGGGGGTTCCATTCGCGCGGGATTACGGTGGAATGTTGGATAACCGTTCGTTTGGAGGCACCCAGGTTTCCCGCACGTTTTATGCCCGTGGTCAAACGGGTCAGCAATTGTTGTTAGGAGCCTATTCGGCACTCAACCGTCAAATAGCCAAAAAACAAGTCACGATGTACAGCCGCCACGAAATGGTGGAATTGGTCATGGTGGACGGCAAAGCCCGGGGTATCATCGCCAAGAACCTGGTAACCGGAGCCCTTGAAAGGCATTCGGCCCATGCAGTGGTTTTGGCTTCCGGTGGTTACGGCAATGTCTTTTACCTTTCGACCAATGCGATGGGTTCCAATGTAACAGCCGCTTGGAAGGCACATCGGCATGGCGCTCTTTTTGGGAATCCGTGTTTCACTCAGATTCACCCAACCTGCCTCCCCCAATCCGGTGAATACCAATCCAAGTTGACGCTTATGTCCGAGTCCTTGCGCAACGATGGACGGGTTTGGGTTCCTGCACGCCAAGAAGATGCGCAGGCCGTGCGTGAAGGGCGCCTAAAGGCGGGAGATATTCCCGAAGAACGTCGGGATTATTATTTGGAACGCAAATATCCGGCTTTTGGGAACCTAGTTCCTCGCGATGTGGCTTCCAGGGCTGCCAAGGAAGTTTGCGATGCCGGTCATGGCGTTGCTCCTACCGGGTTGGCGGTCTTTTTGGATTTCGAAGATTCTATTCGTCGCTTGGGCCGTAACACGATTTCAGCTAGGTACGGGAATCTCTTCGAGATGTACGAAAAAATCACCGGGGATAATCCTTACGAAACACCCATGAAGATTTACCCGGCCGTGCATTATACCATGGGCGGTTTGTGGGTCGATTACGATTTGATGACCACGGTTCCTGGGCTTTACGCCATCGGTGAAGCCAATTTTTCGGATCATGGGGCCAATCGTTTGGGTGCCTCGGCTTTGATGCAAGGCTTGGCCGATGGGTATTTTGTTTTACCCTATACCATTGGCTCTTATTTGTCAGGGGAGATCCGGCATGGGGCTCCTTCAACGGAGGACCCCGCTTTTGCAGAGGCAGAAAAGAGGGCCTTGGCTTACCAACAAAACATCCTTAGCATCCAAGGACGTCGTTCCCCGGAATCCTTTCATCGTGAATTGGGTAAAATCATGTGGGAATATTGCGGAATGGCCCGCAGTCGAGAGGGTCTAACCCATGCTTTGGGCCTGATTGATCAATTGCACAAAGATTTTTGGTCCGACGTACGCGTTGGTGGTACGATGGCGTCTTTTAACCCCGAATTGGATAAGGCTCAGCGTGTTGCCGACTTTATTGAACTGGGTCGTCTGATGATTTGCGATGCTTTGGCTCGTGAAGAATCATGCGGAGGTCATTTTCGTGTCGAACATCAAACCCCCGAAGGGGAAGCCCTGCGTCACGACGACACCTTCGCTTATGTGGCCGCCTGGGAGTATACCGGTTCGTTGAACGAACCGATTATGCACCGAGAAAACCTGGTTTTTGAAGCGGCTCACCCGACGCAGCGTTCCTACAAATAAGTCTCTATACCATCCTATCCTTTTTGTCCGCCATGGAACACAAATCGCTCAACCTACGCCTCCAAGTTTGGAGACAAGCTTCTACCCAAGCATCCGGGAAATTTGAAACCTACGAGCTCCCTTCGGTTCCAGTTCACGCCTCCTTTTTGGAAATGTTGGATTTGCTCAACGAACAATTGATTACCGAGGGACGTGAACCGGTGGCCTTTGACCACGATTGCCGTGAAGGCATTTGCGGGATGTGTAGCCTCTATATCAACGGTCGGGCTCATGGTCCGCAGCAAGGAACCACCACCTGTCAATTGCACATGCGACACTTCCAGGACGGAGAAACCATTACCATTGAACCGTTTCGGGCCAAGGCTTTTCCGGTGGTTCGGGATTTGGTGGTGAACCGTTCGGCGTTTGATCGTATACAGCAGGCCGGGGGATATATCACCGTAAATACGGGCAACGCTCCCGATGGGAATGCTGTTCCCATTCCCAAAACAGATGCCGACGAGGCCTTTGCAGCAGCGGCATGCATAGGCTGCGGGGCTTGTGTTGCGGCTTGCAAAAATGCCTCGGCGATGCTTTTTGTTTCGGCCAAGGTATCGCAGTATGCTTTGTTACCGCAGGGGCAGCCTGAGCAGCGCGAAAGGGTTTTGTCCATGGTTCAAGCCATGGACGAAGAAGGTTTTGGTCATTGCACCAACACCGGGGCCTGTGAGGCCGAATGCCCAAAAGGAATTTCTGTGGAGAACATAGCCCGGTTAAATCGTTCCTATTTAGGAGCTCAGTTTAGCGGTGGGCATGCAGCCGGTGCTGGTACCTCCATGGCCTAATTCGTCCATCGGTGTTCACCGGCATTGTTGAGGCCAAGGGCACGCTTCTATCCCGAACCATCGAGGGTAGTAACTTGGTCTTTGCGTTTGAATCCAAGATTAGCAAAGAACTCAAAGTTGACCAAAGCCTGGCTCATCAGGGGGTTTGCTTGACGGTCGTGTCTTGTGATGAGCATACCCATCAAGTGGTGGCTGTTCAGGAGACCTTGATGCGGACCACCTTGGGTGATATTCAGGTGGGTGATTGCGTAAACCTTGAACGCTGCCTTCGAATGGGGGATCGATTGGACGGGCATTGGGTCCAAGGCCATGTGGATGCGACCGGTCTTTGTATTCGAAAAGAATCCAAGGATGGTAGCTGGTCCTTTGAATTTTCTTTTCCGGCGGATTATGCCTCGCTGCTGGTTCCCAAAGGTTCGGTAACTGTCAACGGTGTTTCACTGACGGTCGTAGAGGTGCGTGATAACACCTTTTCGGTGGCGGTCATTCCCTATACCTACGAGCACACCACCCTGGGTGAATTGAAGGAAGGCCAGGGCGTGAACCTGGAATTTGACATTCTCGGTAAGTATTTCCTCCAACATATCAAGAGCCATTCGCAGGCCCCAGAAAGGTCATAAGTTCCCCGCTTTCCTGAAAAGTCTTGAGGGGCTGAACGCCGTGGGGTCGCAGGTATTGGTCCAAAACGGTGACATATTCCAGGTCCGACCAAGGCCCAAAGGCTTCTTCTCCGGCTAATTCAGGAGGAATCTGCATACGGATATAGGTGGTTGGATCTTCTTCGTCCGCGTAGCCAATGCCGTACTCAAAAACTGGGTTGAGAAGGTGATTCCGGTAACACATCCGTGCAAATATTTCATCGCCCTGCAAAGCGCTCAGGGTTTGATCCCGATAGGTCAGAAACTCATCTTCAAAAAAAGCCATGTGAGCACCGTTGTCTCCCAAGCTTGCCAGGATGAGGGATTCACCAACACGCAAGCTTAAGCTTTGGGTGTTGGAGCTGGATTTGAAATCAAAACCCTGGGTGCCCGATTCCAAGGGAAGAATAAAGACCGATCCCGGGTCGTAACCAAGGTATTGGATCGGAAAAACCGCGCCTTGGAGGCTGAGGTGAATCATGCGGTAACGGTTCAAAAAGGAGGATTCCTTCCAGGCCGGGTGGGCGATATCTTGGTTGTTGAGGGTGTTCATTTCAGCGTAGAGAACGCCAAGAAAAAGCCAGCACATCCACTGGTAGATTCGTTCGGTTCGAGTCCAACCAAGGGTGTCAATGCCTGATGCAAAGAGTTCTGCACATTTTCGGGCCACTTCATCCAACCCCCCTTCCCAACAAGTTGGGTGTACGGGAAGCCGAAGATCCCTATAATCCAAGGAGCCACCATTGACCAATTGGAGGCGATGCTGGGGATGGAGCCCGGTTCTTTCAAACCAGGTACTGGGGAAAACGGGACGGAGGTCTTTCTGAGGATCGATCGGAAGGCCTGTCAGTATGCATCGGGTATAATCAAAGTGATGCCCGGCCTCAAAAGGATTGAAGCGGACCAAATCCCCTGGATCAGCGGGAAAGCGGTGGCTCATGGGGAGGGGGCACAACCCCTAAATAGAGGCCTGGGCTAAGTTTAAGCAAACGATCCCGGTCTTCGGGTTCCAGGCCCAGCGATGCAATAAAAAGATGCAGGGCGTCACGATCCAGACGTTGACCGGTACGTGTGAGCTCTTTGAGCTTTTCGTACGGGGTCTCCATGCCTCGGGCCCGTAACAACGTTTGAATGCCTTCCGCGAGCACGGCCCAGTTTTGGTCTAAATCGGCGGCCAAGGCTGAAGGATCGGGCTTGATTTTGGAAAGGCCTTTGGTTAGGGATTGCAAGGCCAAAACGGTGTGACCTAGGGGAACCCCCAAATTTCGAAGCACGGTGCTGTCACTCAAGTCTCTTTGAAGGCGGGACACCGGAAGTTTCTCAGCCAAATGACCCAAAAGGGCGTTGGAAAGGCCCAAATTTCCTTCCGCGTTCTCAAAATCAATGGGGTTGACTTTGTGGGGCATGGCCGAACTGCCCACCTGACCTTGCCGGATTTCCTGATGAAAGTAGCCCATCGAAATGTATTGCCACACATCACGGCACAGATCCAACAAGATGACTTGGATGCGTATCATGTTATGACAAAAAGCCGCCAAGTAATCGTAGTGTTCAATTTGGGTGGTGTAACGATAGCGCGTCAGTCCAAGGGTATCTTGGACAAATCGATCGGCAAAAGCTGGCCAGTCCGTTTGGGGCCAGACCAAATGATGGGCGTTAAAATTACCGGTAGCCCCCCCGAATTTGGCTCCAACAGGGACCTCGTTCAGCATTTTTAGTTGTCGTTCCAATCGTTCCACCCATACCAAAAACTCTTTGCCCAGGCGGGTTGGGGATGCCGGTTGTCCATGGGTCCGTGCGAGCATGGGGAGGTCTACCCAATTCAAGGCAAGGCTTCGAAGTTTATCAAGGAGTTGCTCAAGGGCGGGCACTATGACCACCTGGCGTGCATCCCGTAACGACATGGGAACGGCCGTGTGGTTAATGTCCTGGGATGTAAGTCCAAAATGCACCCATTCTTTGAGGGCAGCGCCCCCGTTTTCTTCCAAACAACCCTTCATCCAGTATTCCATGGCTTTGATATCGTGCAGGGTGGTTTGTTCGATTTCTTTGATGCGCTGGGCATCGTCGACCCCAAAGGCACGAAAACGCTGGTCAAGAGCTTGACGGACCTTGGGTTCCAAGAAGGGACCTCCCAACAGGTCGGCATCGCAGAGGGCCTGCAGGTACAGCCATTCAACCAAAACCCGGTATTTGAACAGGGCCCATTCCGAAAAGTAATTCCCCAAAACGGCGGTTTGGCTTTGGTACCGTCCATCCAAAGGAGACAAGGCGGTCAGGGCAAGGGAGTTCGTGGACATCAAGGAGGGGTATTCAGAATAACTTTGCAAAAATAGCGTTTTGCAGTCTAAATCACGGATCATGACCCGGTTTAATCGTCGTTATCAAGCCCTCAGGGAAGGTCGGCGTGTCTTGTGGGGCATGATTTTGGGCTGGGGAACCATTCTTGGAACTGCCAAGGCCCAGGCGCCGGTCCAATCGAGACCCATGGAGCTTCCGGCGTACATCGACAGCAACGGAGATACGATACCGGTGGCCTTTTTGCCCCATGTGGACGTCCGAGACAAGCGGGTCTTTCGATCGGCTGCTGACAAAAAACGCTTTGATCGCCTCTACTGGAATGTTATGAAGGTCTATCCTCTGGCCAAGGCCGCTGGGAAACAACTGAACGATTTGGAGGCGGAGCTCCAGACCATTCCTGAAATACAGCATCGAACCCATTGCAAGAAATTGGAGGCCTCTCTAAAGAAGCAATACAAAAAACAGCTGATGGACCTGACCGTTACCCAGGGACGAATCTTGATTAAGCTGGTGGATCGGGAAACGGCACGAACCTCCTATTCAATTGTTCGCGAATTCAGGGGTTCCTTCCAAGCCTTTATGTGGCAAAGTCTGGCCCTCCTTTTTGGGTCTAGCCTCAAATCCACCTATGAATTGCAAGAAGACCGGGATATTGAATTAATCTTGATGATGATCGAAGGCCAGGCCTATTCGGTTCCCTACAAATTCCAAAACACCACCAAACCATGAACCCAAAACCATTGACTTCAGCCTGCGATTGGTTGGTTTTTGCAGCCCATCCGGACGATGCCGAACTGGGGATGGGCGGCACGTTGCTCAAAGCCCGTGATCGCGGTTTAGACGTGGTGATGGTCGATTGGACCCGTGGTGAATTGGGTACCCGAGGAACGGCGGAAACCAGGGCTGCCGAGGCTCAAGCCGCTTCGAATCTCTTGGGTTTGAAGGAACGAATCAACCTAGATTTGGGGGATGGGACCTTTGAGGGCACCCCTGAACTCCTGCAGACCTTGGTTGGTTGTCTTCGCCGCTTTCGGCCCAAAGTGGTTTGGGGTAACGCCGTATCCGATCGGCATCCCGATCATGGCAGGGCCTCAGCCTTGTTGGGGAGGGCGGTTTTTTTGAGTGGCTTGCTCAAATTCCGAACGGATTGGGAAGGAGAAAGCCAAGAACCCTGGTCACCTGCCCTCTTGGCTTTTTATATACAGGATCATTACCACAAACCCGATTATGTTACCAACATCTCGGACTATTGGCAGGCCAAGGCCGGCCTTTTGTCTTGTTATTCGTCTCAATTTCATCAAGAAGGCTCTACAGAGCCGGTGACGCCCATTTCCCGACCGGATTTTTTGCCCTTTATTGAAGCAAGAGCCCGGGAAATGGGGCGATTAATCGGCGAAGAATTTGGAGAAGGATTTGTCATGTCCCGGCCTCTGGGACAGCGGGACCTGCCTTTTTTGATCTAAGAAGGCCTAAACATCGGTCCCGCTGGGTCCACGATAAGGCTGATCAAAACGGGGTTCCACGAGCGAAGACCAAACCACGGCTTTTCTCCAATCTTGAAGATCTTTTGGGCGAAGGTCCTCCACGTTTTTTTCTACGAATTCCGAATCGGATGGAAGGTCTTTGTTTGCGCGAAGGGCAGAAGATGGGCGTTCAAAGGGTTGCCCTGGGGGCTTCGACTTTAATGGCTTCGACTTTAATGGCTGGCGAACGATAGGGGACTCAGCGGCCGGGGCCGGTGGGGGCGGTGTCCAAACGGGCGGTGGTACAGGGGACTTATCGGAAGATGCGGTTGAACGCCTGCTCCAAAGCGCGTACAGAACGGCTCCCAAAACATACACAACGGTGGATAAGTCCATAGAATTGTGGACATAAAAGTAGAGGGTATCGGGTTAAGTTTGTAACCCCGCGCTCGGCGCGGTTCGAAAATATTACCATACTGAAATTATGCGACTTACGGAAATTGAGGTCAAGGGATTTAAGAGCTTTGGGGATCGGGTTTTGGTGCGTTTCAAAGAAGGGGTCACCGGCATCGTCGGACCCAACGGAAGCGGTAAGTCCAATGTCGTGGATGCCATTCGATGGGTTTTGGGCGAGCAAAAATCCCGCATGCTCCGTTCAGACAAGATGGAGGGCGTCATCTTTAACGGTACCAACAACCGTAAACAAGCCGCCTTGGCAGAGGTAAGGTTGACCTTTGATAACCACAAGGGGATACTGCCCTCCGAATACCGCGAAGTGACCATTGGTCGCCGCTTGTACCGTTCTGGAGAAAGCGAATATTTATTGAACGGCGTCACCTGCCGACTCAAGGATATCACCAATCTTTTTTTGGATACCGGGATCGGCAGCGATTCCTATGCGATCATCGAACTCAAGATGATTGATGAAATTCTAAATGACAAGGATCATTCTCGGCGGGATTTGTTTGAAGAGGCCACCGGGGTTTCCAAATACAAAATCCGCAAAAAGGAAACCATGGCCCGCCTGGAGGATGCCGAAGCCGATCTTTCACGGGTAGAGGACATTCTTTTTGAAATCGATCGGTCCATGAAACAATTGCAGAACCAGGCCCGTAAAGCCGAACAGGTTCAGCAGCTAAAGGAAGATTACCGAGTGGCAGCCATGGAATGGGCCTGGCATCAATTGCAAGGCTGGCAAAAACAATTGCAAGAGGGAAGTGTCCAGGAGGGTGATTTGGGAAGCGAAAAAGGCAGGTTGGATCAGGATTTGCAGGATACCGAAGCCAAACTGAGTGCAGGCAAAGCTCGAATGAGCGAGGCTGAACAAAACCTAACAAACGCACGAACCGTTTTACTCGAAATAACCAATCGCCTTCGTTCCCTTGAATCGCAACAACAATTGCAACAGGAACGTCTCCGGCATTTATTGGACAAAATCCAGTCGTTGGACCAACAAAAAGCAAGCGACCGGGAGCAGCAAGAGGAACAAAAGAACCGTTTGGAGGAATTGCAGAATCAATGGACCACTTGTTCCCAGCATTTGGACGAGGCATCGGCCGCGGTCGCTGAAGTTGCTATTCGTTTGCAGGAGGCCGACCATCGAATGCAGGAGCAAGACAGGGCTTTTCAAGAAATGCGCCAGCAACAGGATGAACGCCAGGCCAATCGCTATGCTTTGGAGAGCAATGCCCATGTCCTGGAAGCCCAAATAAAAGCATTGGACTCGGAGAAAGAGCGCATTCAATCCGAGACCGAGAATCGCAAAGCTGAGTTTTCGAAACTGGAAACTTTGGTAGCCACTTTGGCCGATGAAGTTCAGAAAATGGAAACAGATGTGCGGGACTTGGAATCTTATCAAGAAGATCACCAAAAACAAACCCAGGCTTGCCAGCAGGAATTGCAAAACCTTCGACCTGCTGTCGCGGAAGCAGCACGCCGCTTGGACCGCAAGAGTAACGAAGCCCAGCTTTTGGCGGAACTGGTCCAAAACATGGAGGGTTACCCCGAATCCTTGCGATATCTGCGGGATCACCAGGACTGGGCCCGCACAGCCCCCTTGCTTGGGGACCTATTGCATGTAGAGGCCCGATTCCGACCCTTGATTGAACGAGTTTTGGAACCTTACCTAAGTTATTATGTGGTCAAATCCTACGAAGAGGCCCGGTCAGGCATCCGTCTTTTGACCGATGCGGGGATGGGCAAGGCTTCTTTTTTTGTAATGGAAGCCTACAAAGGCCTTCACGCGGAGGGGCCCAACCCCATGAAGGCCCCCGAAGGAACCGTGGCTGCTTTGGGGTTGGTCGAAATCCCTGAGGATTATCGCATTCTCTGCGAGCACCTTTTGGGCCGCGTTTATATTCAAAGTGAAGGGGCTGCGGAGTGGTCCTTTGGGGATTGGAAGGATCGTTACCCAGGGACTTTGCTGGTTACATCCAACGGGAATTGTTACGGGGATGGTCGCTGGTTGAGCGGTGGGTCTATGGGCTTGTTTGAAGGCAAAAAATTAGGACGTAAGCGAAACTTGGATCAGTTGTTGGAGGAGATTGAAAAGGAAAAAGAAGATTTACTCAACCTTCAAAATCGCCTTCAAGTTCTTCAGGAAACCGAAGCGACCCTGCGGGCTGCTTCAAAAGAAACCCAACTCAACAACAGTCGATCTTTATTGTTACGAAAAAGTTCTGAAGCGGCCCAAGTCCAGGCACGCCACGAACAAATGCTTCGATCGCTATCCCAATCCACCGATCGGAATCGAGTCATTGAAGACCAAAAACAACAGATGCTGGCGGACCTTTCCGCCCTTCAACCCCGGGTCGAAGCCATTCTTTTGGAATTGAACGAAGGAAGCCAAAACCTGGCTGCTATGCAAGAGGAATGGTCCGTGCGCAAAGCGGTCTACCAAGGGGTTCGGGAGGAGTACACCGGTATTACCAAGCAGGAATTGCATTGGGTGAACCAGAAAGCTAATATGGAGACCCAAATGGATTTTCGTCGCAGCCAAATGGAATTGCTACAGACCCGCTTGGAACAGGCCGAGATAACGGTCAAGGAATTGCAGGATGAGCATGCCCGCCTCGCCTTGGAATTGGAGCAAAGCGACGATCGTCGTCCCGCCTTGTTGCTGGAAGAGGCCGGGGCTCAAGAAGCCATGAACCAGGCCGAAACCGATTTTTTTGGGGCCAGGGGTGAACAAGATAGTTTAGAAGAGCATATACGTCAGTTGCATCGTCAGCGTGAGATGAATGACCAATTGCTCAACCATCGCAAGCAACAGGTCCTGACAGTTCAAATGGAAATCAAAGCACTGCGGGAGCGTTGGGCGTTGGAATTTGACAGGGATCCGGATATCCTTGATTCCATGGAGGCTCCCGAACGAGGAGAACATGAATTGGCTGGTTTGGTGCAATCCATGCGCAAAAAAATTGAGAATTTTGGACCTGTCAACCCGATGGCCCTGGAGGCTTTCGCCGAAGTGGAACAAAGGCATGTCTTCATCACAGCCCAAAAGGCTGATTTGGTGCAAGCCCGTGAGGCCTTGTTGCAAACCATCGAAGAAATCGACCTCAAAGCCACCGAGCGTTTCTTGGAAGGTTTCGCAACGATTCGTGAACATTTTATTGAAGTCTTTCGCTCCCTGTTTACCGCTGAAGACGACTGCGATTTGATTTTGAGTCACCCCGAAATGCCCTTGGATTCTGCCATCCAAATCATGGCCAAACCCAAAGGCAAGAAGCCTCAATCCGTTAATCAGTTATCGGGCGGGGAGAAAACCTTGACCGTTACGGCCTTGCTTTTTGCCATATACCTGTACAAGCCGGCGCCGTTTTGCATCTTTGACGAGGTGGATGCGCCTTTGGATGACGTGAATATTGACAAATTCAATCGCATGATTCGCCGGTTCTCCAAAGATTCCCAGTTCATTATCGTGACCCACAACAAGAGGACCATGGAGACCACCGATTTGATGTACGGGGTTACCATGGTGGAGCAGGGGGTTAGTCGGGTGGTACCGGTGGATTTTTCGAACCTTAACGAGTATGTGCCGGCCGATCAGGCTGCGGTACCTGCCTAAGGTTTCGGGCTGATCAGGAAAATTTGATGTTACGATCGATGGTTCGCTTGGCAAAGAAAACGGCAGCCAAGTAAAGGAAAACGGCGGTTGTAGACAGAACCACGCCGTTGATGAGGGCCCACTCGTCCCATGCCAAGCGAAGGGGAACCGCATCCAAGTAATAGGAACCCGGGTCCAAACGAAACCAACCAAAGTGCAATTGGCTGAGCATCAGGATGCCCAGACTGACATTCCCGAGCAGCCATCCTTTGAAAACCAGGCCCATGCCCAGTTGCCAAACCACCAGGGCCAGCGGTCCTGATCTCAGGCCCAGGCTTTGGAGAATTCCCAAGCTGTTTTGGCGTTCTAAAAGCAGAATAAAAAGGGCTGATACCAAGTTGACCGCTCCGACACTAGCCAAAAGGATCAGCAAAACCAGGCGGTTGGTATCAAAAAAATTCAGCCATTCGAACAACGAAGGCATTTGATCCTGAAGGGTCAGGCATTCCTGTTGCATGGGAAGTTTGGTTTCGATTCGATTCCGTACAAACTCCATCTTTTCAAAATTGGAGAGTTCCAATTCGAGGTGGCTGCATAAATCGGGACCCCAACCCAGAATACGGTTCAAAAGAGCGGAAGGCACCAAGGCAACGGGCCTTCCTAATTCACTTTGCATCGGCATTTCAAAAAGGCCCACCACTCGAAGGGAGCGCATCCTCACCGGTTCCTGCATGAAATAAACGGATAATTTGTCCCCGACCTCCAGGTTAAGATCTGCCGCGATGTCCTTGGGGAGTAAAATTTCCAGGGCGTTGGGCTTGGGCCATTCTGGGATTTGACCTTGGACCAGGGTCCCCGCGGGAAAGGGCAGGGGTACCGAGTCCATGCCTTTGAGTAGGAGGCCTTCCATGCCGGCCGAGGTTTGAGCCAGGGCGGGAACCAGAATGACGGGGGAAACACGCAAGACTTCGGGTTCTTGTTCGATTCTGCGACGCAGGCCTTGGTCCAGGCTAAGGGGTTCTCTGAACGCCTGCTCGGTGGATTTAAGGTTACGAACTTGGAGATGGCCCCAAAACCGGCCCATACGCTGAGGGATTTCCCATTGAAAACCGTTGACCACGGCATGACCCAACAAGTAGAGGCAGATTCCGGCGGCTGTACTAAGCACAGCCATGCGTTGCACGGTTCTGGTATGCTGCCCAGCGCGTGAACCGCTGAGGGTACGGCTCAAGAGTTTTCGTAAATCCGGGGACCAGGCCATAGCTTTGTCAAAAGTATGCGATTCCGACTCCAATTAAGGCGAATGATGTTGGTTATGCTAGGACTGTCCTTTTTCTGGTTGGTTTGGGGTAACGACGGATATGCGGCCGATAGCACTCTGACCAAGGGGGGATATCCTTCGGTCGCCAATCGATGGCCGGAATGGAAAAGCCTTGTTGATGGGAAGCGCGTCGGGTTGGTCTTGCACCAAAGTTCGACGGTCCGGGGTCGTCTTTTGGCTGATGTTATGATGGAGGATGGAATCAAGGTGCAAGCCTTGTTTGTGCCCGAGCATGGTCTGCGCGGGGAGGCCGATGCCGGTGCCAAGGTGGCTGACACCTTGGATCCAACAACCTCTCGGCCTGTTTACTCGTTGTACGGACAGCGCAAAGCGCCGACCCCTCAGCAACTTCAGGAATTGGATTTGTTGATTTTTGATTTGCAAGATGTTGGAGTTCGCTTTTACACTTATTTAAGCACATTGCATTATGTTATGCAAGCTTGTGCCTTGTCGGGGACGCCTTTGTTGGTTTTGGATCGCCCCAATGTCAACGATTACACCGTGGATGGTCCCGTTTTGGATACGGCGTATCGTTCCTTTGTTGGTTTGCATCCCATACCGGTTCTGCATGGGATGACCTTGGGGGAATTGGCCCTTATGATCAAAGGTGAAGGAT
>RFOZ01000042.1 GCA_009926405.1 Cytophagia bacterium | reverse complement strand
AGCCCGAAAACCCGAGGCATACCCCAGACGCCATTGCCAGCCGTTTTCTTTTTTGAATAACAAGGCCAATCGAGGACTCCAAACCGGTTGTTTTAACATCGAATGGATGTCCATCCGCAAACCACTCAGCAAGCGCCATCGAGCATGGAGGAACCACTCGATTTGAGCAAATTGTCCCCAATCGCAGATATTTTGATCCACCAAGAATCGGTAAGCCGGAATGCTGTCGGTAACCCGATCGCTCAGGTACTCCATACCGGCCGTTATATTCATCGGTCTTCCTGCCACCTCCCATCGATGACCTATTTGCATCCCCGTTTGACCTGTTAAAGATTTGGACCCACCGTAAGGAGGACTCGCCAAATGACGGGGAATCCGGGAAAATCCCGGTATAGTGCTCCCGCTGAACCCCTTGCCATGCCGTATAGGCCACAAGGTTGGAACGTCCTTGATTCCAGGTTTTTCGGTAGTCCAGATGTCCAAGTTTTGCCCTTGTCTTGCGCTCTTCGGCCTGAGAGGCCAGGTAGACCGGTCCAAACACCATGGATCCACCGTAGCGGTATTCCCGCATGGTTTGCAACGATAAATTCCACCGACCACCGACTTTGGGTCGCCAATAGGCGTTCAGGGACATGTTATCAGCGTTGGTTTTGGGAAGTTCGCTCAAGCCATCGCCGTTGGCATCCCACCATTGGCGGCTGCGGTGGTTGTAAAGAACCTGAACCGCTCCGCGTCCTTCTGCGAACAGCCGACTCAGTTGCCCGTCCACCAAGCCATCGGAAGCGCCCCCTCCCACCCGACGGTAGGTGCTGCCAAGCGAGAAGCCGTTTTGGTCCGGAGTACGCGTAATAATGTTCACGGTACCCCCAACGGCATTGGAACCGTACATCGTGGACCCTCCACCGCGAACGACTTCGATTCGCTCGACCATGGAAGCGGGCCACATATCCAGACCGTAAAGACCCAACAACGAACTCACCACCGGTCGACCGTTCCAAAGGATTTGAGAATACCCTCCAGGCAAACCATTCATGCGGACCTGGGTATAATGGCAGGTCTGGCAATTGGTTTCGGTACGGAGTCCGGGGATCAACCGTAAGCCTTCCAGCGCATTGTTGGCTTGAATTCCTTGAAGCGCCCGGCGATTCACCACATGAACCGCAACAGGCGATTCACGACGGCGCTGAAATTCCCTGGAACCGGTGATAACGACTTCATCCAATTGCTTTAACAACAGGGAGTCCGTGCCGGATAACATGGGAAAATCCGCATGAAACGAGGGTTTTAGGCTATCAACGGGAGCAGCCTGCAATGAACAAAACAGGAACGCGCTCCACAACATCTTGATCAACTTATCGCAAATCGTAGCGGTCAGCGTTCATGACTTTGACCCAAGATTTGATAAAGTCACGAACAAACTGTTCTTTGTTATCGTCTTGGGCATAAAATTCTGCATAGGCCCGTAACACCGAATTGGAACCAAAGACCAAATCCACCCGCGTTGCGGTCCATCGGGTATCCCCCGAAGCACGGTCAACCAGGTTGTAGGAATTACGACCGGTAGGTTCCCAGCGATAGCGCATGTCGGTGAGGTTTACAAAGAAATCATTGCTGAGAACACCAACGCGATCGGTCCAAACTCCATGGCTCTTGCCGCCGTGATTGGTTCCCAAGACCCGCATGCCTCCAACGAGGGCGGTCATTTCAGGGGCGGTTAATCCCATCAATTGAGTGCGGTCCAACAAGAGTTCTTCGGGTTGGGCATCGTAATGTTCTTTGAGCCAGTTACGGTAACCATCGTGAAGCGGTTCCAAGACGGCAAAGGATTCGGCATCGGTCCATTCGGCAACGGCATCGGCCCTTCCTTGGTGAAAGGGAACCTGAGCGTGGACTCCCGCTTGATGAGCCGCTGCCTCGATGGCCGCGGTCCCCCCCAAAACAATCAAATCCGCTATGGAAACCGGGTGACCGCAGGAAGCTTGAATTTGTTCGAGAGCGGCCAGAACGCGAGCCAAGCGCTGAGGCTCGTTGCCGGCCCAGTCCTTCTGAGGGGCCAGACGAATCCGGGCTCCGTTGGCACCACCGCGGAAATCCGAACCCCTGAAAGTGCGGGCGCTGTCCCAAGCCGTGCAAATCAAATCGCTATGGCTAAGCCCGCTGTTCAAGAGGGTCTTTTTGAGCGCAGTGATTTGGGCATCGCTCATGGGAGCCGGTGCCGATGGCAAAGGATCCTGCCAAATCAAATCGACTTTGGGAGCATCGGGACCCAAATACCTGGAGCGAGGACCCAAATCGCGATGGGTTAGCTTGAACCATGCCTTGGCGAAGACTTCCTCGAAATAAGCAGGGTCCTTGTGAAAACGTTCGGAAATTTTGCGGTATTCCGGATCCATTTTCATGGCCATGTCCGCATCGGTCATGATGGGGTTGCGGCGAACGGCCGGGTTGTGAGCGTCCACCGGCTTGTCTTCTTCGCGAATGTTGATAGGCTCCCATTGCCAGGCCCCTGCAGGGCTTTTGCGCAATTCCCATTCGTAATTTAACAATAGATGAAAATAGGTATGGTTCCATCGGTCGGGGGTCGTCGTCCAGGCCCCTTCGAGGCCGCTGGTGACGGCATCGGCCCCGTGGCCCTTTCCTCCGGGATTGATCCATCCAAAACCCTGGGTATGCAGCTCTTCGCCTTCCGGGTTGGGGCCCAGGGCCGAGGCGTCCCCGTTACCGTGGGCTTTGCCCACGGTATGGCCGCCGGCCGCAAGTGCCACGGTTTCTTCGTCGTTCATGGCCATCCGCGCAAAAGTGGTACGGACATCCTGGGCCGTGCGCAATGGATCGGGCTGGCCATCCACCCCTTCGGGGTTGACGTAAATGAGACCCATCTGGACGGCGGCCAGCGGATTCGCTAATGAGTTGCTATCCGCAGGGTTGGTGTACCGATCCTTGGACAACCACTCTTTTTCGCTGCCCCAATAAACATCCTTTTCGGGATGCCATATATCTTCCCGGCCACCGGCGAATCCAAATGTCTTGAAACCCATGGACTCGTACGCCATGTTTCCAGCAAGGATCATCAAATCAGCCCATGAAATTTTGTTCCCGTACTTTTTCTTGACCGGCCAAAGCAAGCGGCGGGCTTTGTCCAAATTGGTATTATCGGGCCAACTATTCAAGGGTGCAAAACGCAAATTCCCGGTATTGCTACCGCCCCGTCCATCCGAAGTACGATAGGTACCGGCCGCATGCCAGGCCATTCGGATCATCAACCCACCGTAATGACCCCAGTCTGCCGGCCACCAAGGCTGGCTATCCGTCATCAACGCTTTGAGATCGGCCTTGAGGGCTTCGAGATCCAGGGATTCAAAGACTTTGCGGTAATCAAAGCCTTCGCCGTTGGGGTTGACTTTGGTATCGTGTTGATGGAGTATGTCCAGGTTGAGGGATTTGGGCCACCACGCCATGGGGCCGCCTTGGCCGGATTGGGTGTTGGCACCGTGCATAACGGGGCACTTACCAGAATTTGGATCGGATTGGTTCACGGGTCAATAAATTTAGGGTGGGTTGAAAATTCAATAAGAATCAATAAGTCGTATGAAATGAACGAAAAATTGAGCATTTCGTTTGCTAGAAAGCAAAATTAGAACCGAATTCCCGCCCACCACTCGACTTGTGGACAAGTAAACAAACGACCAATCGGTCAAAAACGGGAGCCTTCTACGGGATTCGAACCTGCGACCTACTCATTACGAATGAGTTGCTCTACCAGCTGAGCTAAGAAGGCCTAATCACTGGGCACAAACCTAAAACGAAAACCCGCATAGACCATGCGTTCGATGGCCGGGCCCCAAACAAGCGAGGCATCAAAGGTGGAGGCAAAAGGCTGTTGGGCTGACAGTATCAAATCCCGTTGACGAAAATCCCCCAGATTTTCGACCCCCAAGTAAACCGAAGCCCTCTTGAAGTTGCGAGTAACTTGCCCAAAGGCCACCGCATACCAAGGTGAAAACCCAGGCATGCGCATTCCTTCCGGGTTCGACTGCGTGTTTGGAATTCTTTTGGGGCCAAAGACTTGAACGGTCGCATCCCATTCCCAACGCTTTTTGGTTCGGTAGGACCAATTGAGCATGGCTCGATGGGTTGGAACCATGGGCCGCTGGAGGCGCCTCGATTCCCCGGTCACCGGTGGAAGCCCTGTCGGTGAAGGCATCGCATAATCGGTTTGAACGTCTTGCCAGCGGTAAGCCAAACGAAGCTCTTGCCTTTTTAAGGGCTGCAGATGCAACTCCATTTGGGCGCTGCGACTGTACGAACGACCTTGGAGATTGTACAACCACAAGGCCTGGGGATCGCGATCAAAATCAACCACCACCTGACCCGAAAACTCCTGATGCTGAACATCCAGGCTCATGCTTGCGTTGCGGTAGTTGAAGCGGAAATCATGACGAAAATGCAAACCGGCATACCACGAAGACTCTGGATTCAAACCATAAGCCGAAGACTTTGGACGACCGACGGTACCTTCCTGAGAGGGTACCAACCGCAAGGCCCTGGAACTCACAAGCGCTCCCTGATTCTCCGCCCATACCGATGCCACCCGGAACCCCCTTCCAATCCCCAACCGCAGCTGATCCTTGTCGGTAACATCGTATTTCCAATGCAAGCGAGGGCTGAACTGCCCCCCAAACAGACTGTGATAATCCCAACGTGCCCCTATCACCCATTGTTGACGATGCCGGTCCAGGGTCAATTCTCCGAAAACACCGGGAACTCTTTCCACCCGATGGAACGATTGCCGCGCATCCGATCCAAGGGGTATCGCCAAGGTATCCACTACTTCGTGGTAATCATCGCTCATCATCTGGAAACCAACCCGGTACCGGTTGCGGCTTTCTTTCCAAACATCCTGGTACAGAACCTGCATCATCCCGGAATTTTGCCGGCCTGTATAGGTTCGGTAACCGTAACGATGATTCAATTGGGTGGTCCCCAGACTCCATAACATTCCAAGGGAACGATACCGGTGCGCCGGGAAAACATAACCCACCTTCCCGAAAAGTTCGGTTTGATCCAAACGATTCTGTAAGCCGTACAGGTTGAGCTGCTCCAAAAAATCCTTGGAATGGTCAAAGGCAACTTGCCCACCGTTCCTGCGGTCACTGACGCGACGAAAATTGATTTGGCCCGTCCATCCTTGACCATCGTTGTAAAACAGCCTGGCCAAACCATTGCCCTGATGCCCTCGTGGAAGGTCCATAAAACCATCTCCGTTGATATCAGGTGTCCCATCCATTCGATTTCCATGAAGGAGCAAGGCCGAGGTCCATCGAGGTGACCAACGGGTCGAAGCCACCGCATTGACCTCGGAACGCCCCATTTGATTCAGGTAACCGTTCAAAAGCAGGGGCTCGTCGAGGTTGGGTTTCTTGAATTCCAAATTGATTTGGCCACTCATCCCCTCAAAGCCGTTGACCGCCGAACCTGGACCTTGGGTAAGCTGTATCTCATCCAACCAAGTGCCCGGAATCAAGGTTAATCCATAATGCGATGTCAATCCTCGCATGGTGGGTAGGTTCTCCCGCAGCATTTGTACATACGTACCGGATAAGCCAAGTAGTTGAATTTGTTTAACCCCACTTACCGCGTCGGTGTACGAAACTTCGACCGAAGGGTTGGTCTCAAAACTTTCGGAAAGATTGCAACAAGCTGCTTTGAAGAGCTCGGCCTCGGTGAGTACCGTGGTCGAGATGGCATCGGCCCGCCGGATATAGGTACTCGCCCTCTCCTCCGAAATTTCTACCAGACCCAGTTGGTAAAAAGGTTTCATAATCACCCGCAAAGGCTTGAAATCGGTGATGTAAAGGGTATCCGGTTCCATTCCCAGGTAACGAATAACCAGAGCCCTGGTGGTGGCGTTGGTTCCCAAGGCAAAGGTTCCCAAAGGCCCCGTGGTCAAGCCTTGGTCGGTTCCCATCCAATAAACATGGGCATTGGGCAAAGGTCTCAGCTCTCCCTTAAGATCTTCCTCCAGGACCACCCCTCGAACGGTATCGACAGATTGACCATGGACCACACCCGAGGCCAAGAGCCCGAGGATAAACCATGGTAGAATCCAAACCTTCAAGGGGATGAAAGGTGGACAAACCATCAATGCGGGCTGTGCTTTTCGCGGTAAAGGCAGCAGTTTGGAAGGCTCTGGTACACCGCAGAGTCCGCTTTCATGAGGTCCGTATCGTGACCCACGGCAGCGATGTACCGATGAATTTGCTCCAAAGTCACTTTGGATGGCCTGTAAACCACCCACACCTCCTGTTTTTCACGATCCCATCCCCCTGCAACAATTCCTTTTTGATCCAAGGCCTCGGTAATCCGCTCTTCGCAAGCCCCGCAATTCCCGTATACCTTGAAACGAGCCTCCACCTTGGACTTTGTGCTGGTCGGTTGGGCATTTACGGGCATTACCCCGACCCAAATCACGAGTAGGAATAGGGGCCAAATAAGTAGTATTCTCTTGATTTGCATACACAAAGATGCACCAAATACCTTGTATCAACGGTAGCGACGGTAAAAAACAAAGCCACCCTGGCCCCCTACCGCACGAAGTGGGAGGGCGGTGGTATCGGGAAGCCGGTCCACGCGCGCAATCACATAAACAGGTCGGTCCAAGGGGACCTGCATGATTTCTTCCCCTACCGGCATGGATGAGGCGGGACCTGAGCCATGATAGGGAATTTTCATGTAGAAAAAGGGAGCATAACTTTTGAAACCCCAGGTAGCTGCGTAGACTTTTTGACCGGCTAAGGATTGGTAAAAATTCACCGCAGGGGATTGGGTGACCGAAGCGATTCGAGGCAAATAGGAATAGGTCAAACCCATCACCAAAATCGCAACCCCCAAACCCATTCCCAAGATCCCTCGATCTTCTGCCCGATTCTTAACCTTTTGCCAACCCCATAACATCAAAAAAGGAAAAGGTAATACCCACAAGGATTCCCAACCCATCCATGGTATTGCATCCTTTAAGGCTGAACGCACAAAGACATCCTGGATACGATCGACCCACAAGTCTTTGAAACGAAGCGCCCAAGGTATCGAAACCAAAACAAGAACCCAAAAGACTACCAGGAAACTCAAAATCACGGTCAACCAGGCAGGCCATTTCATGGAACGTCGGAAATCCAACAAAAACGCAGAACCCAAAAACGCCAAAGGCACATAGGTCAAGGACGAATAATGGATGATCTTGGTGGTGCTCAGACTAAAAACAAGCAAAACAACCCAAAAAAGAGTTAACATGGCTTGGTACAAGGTTTTGGAAAAATCTTGGGGCGCAGGGGTAGGCCCTTCCCATCTCAACAACAAAGGCAGGGCCAACGGAATGGCCGGCAAACAACCCAAAAACAAAACCACGGCATGGTAATAAAACGGTTGTTCATGACCAGCTACGCCGGTTCGAAAAAGGTCAATCATATAAGACCAAAACAAGATCAATTGCGTAGGGCCCCGAACCCACCATTCCAAAGCTACCCAGGTCAAAACCGGCAACAAAAGCCCTAAGGCAAAAACGCCTCCCCCCTTCCACCATAAGACAGACCAAACCCGGTTCCTTAGCATCCAAAAAAGCGCCGTCAAGGCCAACAACAAAAAGCCCACGGGACCTTTGGTCAAAACCGACAATCCGGACGCCAATCCGGCCACAACCCACCAACCCGGATTCCATAAACCCTGCAATCCAAGGTGCATGGCTCTAAACAAGGCCCAAACCGAAACCAAAATAAAATAATTGAAAAGCGGATCGATAATCCCCGACTTGAAATAGGCATGGGGCAACAAAGTAGACCAAAGAAGGACCGCCCATAACCATCCCCCCCGTTGGCTTAGCCAACGACGACCCAACTCATAAAGGGTTAAAAGGTAAATCGATCCAAGCAAAGCATTCGGCAAACGAGCCGCCAACTCTCCCACCCCTAAAATCTTCATCATCCCCGCTTGCAGCGCCATAAAAAGGGGAGGCTTTTCGTAAAAGGGTTGAAAATTAATTTGAACGGAGCCGTAATCACCAGACGCTAACATTTCTCTTGCAGATTCCGCAAAATTGATTTCGTCCCAATCCAGGAGCGACCAACCGCCCAAGCCCAGGTAAAAAAAGGAAGACAATAACAACAAAAAAGGACGCGCAAAACGCGGCTGTGTATACCAGGGATCCGTTGGGTTTACCCTATGGTTCGTATCCATCGTGCTATCCAAAGAAGACCGAGCAAGATAAACAAGACCCCCAAGCGAAATGCCCATGTCCTTAGCGGATCCACCTCAGCTCGTAAAGCAGCAGCCAAAGGCAACGGCCCCCCACGGAATCGCACCATGGGGTTCAACAAAATTTTGGCACCCGGATCCATGGCTTCAACCCGGGCGTAGGGTTCCTGGGGACCTAATTCCACTTTCAACGTATCGGTTTGCAAGGATTCCGTTAACAACGTACCGCTTTGACCGATCGCTTGAATTCGTTCCAAGGGGTGTGAAAAACGAAAAATTCGTTGGTTTGGAGAAGGTGCTGAACACGACACCAGGGTTTTATGAAACGTTGAATCTTCGGCATAGACCGCGTAATGGCGACCTTCCAAAGCCCTCTGCATGACAACGCGGCTATCGGCACGTTCGCCCATAAGAACATTCCAGCGCTTAAAGGTGGCTTCCCTGTGGAGATCGTGGGTATCATCGTTAGCCAAAACCCAAGACAGTCGGCCGGCCGTCAAAGCCGCATCGTAATAGGCTTCGGAATGACGGTAATGATTAAAGACTTCCATAAAATGGTATCCGCCTAGTAGGGCCATATCACTTAGACGTCGCCCACCTCCAAAATCCGGATGAGCCATCGCTAAAACGGCACCTCGATCCCTCAATCCTTGAATAATTTGTTGCTGTTGGGATGTGTTCTGGAAAAGCGGGAAATCGAAATAGGACGGTTGTTCCAAACCCATCACCAACAAATGGGATTTGAGGGGATTATATCCGCTTTCGTAAACCGGAACATACAAGGGCGCCTTGCCCTGGGACCAGGTACTGATCCGGTGGTAATTGGATAGCGCAGGCAACTGATACCCCGCTTCCACATACGCCGTCACAAGAACGGAATCCGACTGGTGGCCGTTGGTCCAACCACCCCACGACCGTGAATGGGCGTGAAAATTGGCTTTGAAGCGCAAAGGAGGCATCGAATCATACGGGTTGTAAACCTCATCACCCTCAAAGGGTTGAGGTGGTGCAAAGCGATAAATTTCTGACCGTAGGTAGAATCCAACGGCCACAAACAAAACCAGTACGATAAACAAGGCCAGGCCCTGAAGACCTCGAAAAATTAACCGAACCCAACGAAACCGTAAGATGTCAACGAGGATTGACATTTTATTCAAAAATCGAAAAATTCAGCAGTCCCCATTTTTGAAAACGGTATTGAAGGGCTACCCGCAAAACACCCAAACCGTAAATCATGCTACGACGAAAATTAATGGAGGAGGCCTCATCAAAATAACGGGTAGGACAAGAGACCTCGCCAATTGAATAACCCCGGTAACATATCTGAGCCAACATTTCGTTATCAAAAACAAAATCGTCGGAATTCTTTTCAAAAGAAATGTTACGAAGTACATCGGCTGTGAATAGCCGGTACCCGGTATGGTATTCCGATAACTTTTGACCCATCAGAAAATTTTGGGTTAGGGTTAGCATACGGTTAAAAATGTACTTGTACAGGGGCATACCCCCTTGTAAGGCACCTTTACCCAAAATTCGAGAGCCGATCACCACCGGGTACACCTTATGAGCCGCCAGGTAAGCCATGCTTTCGATAAGTCGGGGGGTGTACTGGTAATCCGGATGAAGCATCACAACAATATCTGCATCCAATTCCAGGGCTTTGCGGTAACAGGTTTTTTGATTTCCTCCGTAGCCTCGGTTTTGGGGGTGGACCAAAACATGGCGGATGCCCAAGGCCCGTCCAACCTCGGCAGTCCGGTCGGTCGAATGATCATCGACCAAAACTACCTCATCCACAATATCCATGGGGATTTCCGCATAGGTCTTGGCCAAGGTTTTCTCGGCATTGTAGGCCGGCAGGATGACCACCAGTTTTTGTCCCATAATCATGATGGGGCAAAGGTAAAGGGCTTAATGCTTACTTTAGCAGCGGAAAAATGCCAGAGTGGTCGATCGGGCCGCACTCGAAATGCGGTGTAGGGGCAACTCTACCGGGGGTTCGAATCCCTCTTTTTCCGCAACCCGTCTACCGAGCCTCCCGAAGGGAGGCTTTTTTTATTTTGCGGGATGAGCCAAGTTTACTTGAGCGAATACCCAAAATAAAAAAAGGCCGGAACCAAGTTCCGGCTCGGTAGACGGGCTGCTGGTCCCCTCCCGGGATGTACAAGCGCGTAGCGCGCCGTCAATCCTCTTTTTTCACAACCCGCAACGCCCCCCTACTCCCCTTGCCCCAGTGAAAAGGCCTTGACACCGTCAAAGGCGTATAAATGCTCGGTTTTGATGAAATCAACTCCCGACGCTTCGGCTCTTTGAAGCAAGGCTATCACATCGGCTTTGGCCACGGCCACACCGTCCGGCCCTACAAAGCGACAGCGCCAATGATCCGTACAAAAGGTTTCGGGAAAACCTCCGGGGTAGACCTTGATGCCGCGGTTGGTAATCATTTTGAGTTTCAAGGCCTCCGCATCCAATCCATGCAACCATTGACCCAGCTCCTCGGGATTGCTTCCACCCCAATGCACAAACATGTCCACCCCGACCAGGGTTTTGGTTTTGGGTATAGCTCGTTGGTAAGGTTTGAGTTGGAGGGGCTTGTCCCCTGCGTATTGGGCCGGCTTAAAATGCTGGGGCAGTCGTCCCAGGTTTTGAATGACCGCCTGGGCAAAATCGGCGGTGCCGACTTTTTGTTTGCTAAGGCCTTCGGTATAGATATCGGCGGTGTGAATACCTGCTTCGATGGTGCTGAGCCACGCGTTTTGGATTCGTTCAGCGACCTTGGTTTTGCCCAAATGCACCAACATAAGGACGGCCCCTTGGAGCAAACCCGAAGGATTCGCGATTCCCTGACCGGCAATCATGGGAGCAGAACCATGAACTGCTTCAAACATTGCACAGGATTCCCCAATATTGGAGGAACCTCCCATCCCGACCGAGCCTGTAATCTCCGCAGCCACATCGCTGAGGATGTCCCCGTATAGGTTGGTCGTCACAATGACATCAAAGGCTTCGGGATGAACCGCAACGCGGGCCGTTCCAATATCAATAATCCAATGCTCGTTCTGAATTTGAGGGTATTCTGCGGCAATTTCATCAAAAACCTTGTGAAACAAACCGTCGGTTTGTTTCATGATATTGTCCTTGCTAAAACAACTTACTTTGCGACGACCCTGCTGGACTGCGTATTCAAAGGCATACCGAATAATCTTTTCGCAGCCAGGCCTTGAAATCAATTTGAGGCATTGAACCACCTCATCGGTCTGCTGATGCTCAATACCAGCGTAGAGATCTTCCTCGTTTTCGCGAACAATGACCAAGTCCATAACAGGATGAGCGGTACGAACCATGGGATGCAGGCTAAAACATGGCCGAACATTGGCATAGAGACCCAGAAATTTGCGGGTGGACACGTTGAGGCTTTTGTAGCCGCCACCCTGCGGGGTTGTAATCGGTGACTTCAGAAAGACCTTGTTGCGTCGGATAATGTCCCAGGATTCTGCTTCTATCCCCGCGGTATTGCCGGAGAGGTAAACCTTCTCCCCTACGTCAATAAAATCATAGGTCAGATCCGCCCCGGCCGCTTCCAAAATGGCCAAGGTTGCATCCATAATTTCTGGACCAATGCCATCTCCTTTTGCAACAGTAATTCTCATGGGCGGGGATTTTTAGGTTACGCAAAATTACGCCTTGTAAAGGCCCTGCCCAAAAAAAAGAGGCTAAACCGCTTTCATTTTTTGATCGCGAGGGACTTTTTGGCATCCCGGACATTTTCCCAACTACCTCCATTCACCACGTCTTTGTAGCCATTCCGTACCAAGATATCTCTGGCTTGGGAGGACCTCATTCCACTACGGCAAAAGACGACCACAGGGCCTTTGCCTTTGAATTGATCCAAGGATTGCTCAACCCTGTCCAACGGAATATTAACCGCACCAGGCACCGACCCGGAAGCAAATTCGCCGGGCGTCCTGACATCCACCAAAAAAGCCTTCTTTTGAAGGGCATCCCGCAAGGCTTGGGAATCGCCTTGGGAAAAAAGTGTTTTAAAAATTCCAAACATAAAAAAGGCTAGGAGGGTGTAGAGTAGAACTTTGGGAAGAGATTTGATCATAAGCAAAGATATCTTGGGAAATTCGTTTAGACGGCATCCTTCAAATCCTCCGCCGTAAAGGTTGTAAGATCGCTGGTGGCTGGTTGATCCATGGTCGCTAAACGATTCGAATGGGCCAAAACCAATTGTTCAAACAAATTGCGAACTTCACGAGCATTCCCAAAATCCTTTCCGGCACGCGCACAGCGTTCTTCAAAATGATTCAACAGGAGGCCCTTCAACGTTTCATCCAATTGGTATTGACTGGAATTCGCCATTCGGATCAGAATTTCGACCATTTGATCGGCGGTATAATTCGGAAATTCAACATTGCGCGCAAATCGGCTGGCCAAACCAGGGTTGGAACCAACAAATCGTTCCATGTCCTCGGTGTAGCCGGCCACGACCACCACCAAACGTTTGCGATAATCTTCCATTCGTTTGAGCAAAACCTGGACGGCTTCTTCCCCAAAATGATCATCGCCACTTTCGGGGGTTAGGCTGTAAGCCTCGTCAATAAAGAGAACCCCGTCCAAGGCCCTGGCAATGACCTCGTCGGTTTTGATGGCCGTTTGACCTGAGAAACCCGCCACCAAACCGCTTCGGTCCACTTCCACCAGATGACCTTTGGTCAGCAATCCCAATTCTTTGAGCAAGCGGGCGTAGAGCCGGGCCACCGTCGTCTTACCGGTACCGGGCGCTCCGGTAAACACAGCATGCAAACCGACTTGAACCGTTTTGAGGCCGGCTTCGGCCCTCCGCTGTTGCATACGGACCAAATTGGCCAAATTGGTGATCTCGTTCT
>RFOZ01000041.1 GCA_009926405.1 Cytophagia bacterium | reverse complement strand
GGGCAGGGCTCCTGTGACCTGTATTATGTGTGGAAAGAAGACGGGCGTTGGGGTCGTGTTTATTCGGCGGGACCTTTTGTTAATTCTTCCGGTTGGGATGCCCACCCTACCCTGAGCAGTGATGGTTTGACTTTGTATTTTGCAAGCAACCGCCGAGGCAGTCTAGGGGGTAGCGATTTATGGATGAGTCAAGCCCGATTGGATTCCAGCGGATGGCCGCTGGATAGCGCAGGGGTTCCGGTGAAAATGTATTGGTGGAATTGGTCCCATATGGACCCCGATCGCTTGCGGTGGTCGGAACCTGTTCCGCTGGATAGCACCATTAACACCCCGTATAGCGAGAACAGTCCCTACCTCCACCCCAACGGCATGGATTTGTATTTTGCATCATCGGGCCTCGCAGGTATGGGGCAATTGGATTTGTACCGCAGCCGTCGGGATGTCGCTACTTCTGAATCCGCCCGATGGTTACCACCCACCAACCTGGGTACACCGCTCAATACCCATCGGGACGAAATGGGTATGGTCTTGGAACCGGACGGCCGCTTTGCTTGGTTTAGTCGGGATACCGAACAAGGCATCCGCTTCATGCGCGTTGAACTGGATACGGCCTCCCAACCCCGCCTCAGTCCACCCGATACCTTCGCCACTCCCGTACCCCAAAACCCCACCGAATGGGTTCTCAACCACCTTTACTTTGGGGTGGATCAGGATCAACCCTTGGCGGAGTCGGAACCTGCTCTCCAAAGTCTTTTGCAATGGTTAAATCGCAATCCCGAAATCCGAATCGAAGTCCAAGGCCATACGGATGCCACCGGTTCGCCCCAACACAACCTCGATTTATCCAATCGCAGGGCTCAATACATTCGCAACTGGCTCATCCTTCAGGGCTGTGACCCGCGTCGATTGGTAGCGATTGGGTACGGTGCAACGAGACCCCTATCGACCGATGAACTGCCTGAATCCAGAGCCAAGGACCGCCGAACCCAAATTAGCATCCTTCCTTAGTCCGTTCTTGCCTGAGATACACCCTAAGACCAGGTATGCACAACGCGCGCAATGGCCGCTAAACGGTCCAATAGTCCTTCTAACTTATTCAAAGGCAACATGTTGGCCCCGTCCGATTTGGCCTGGGATGGTTGGGGATGGGTCTCCAAAAAAATACCTCGGGACCCTGCAGCTACGGCCGCGCGTCCCATGGTTTCAATAAACTCAGGGGTGCCGGATGTTACACCGCTTTCTTGGTTGGGCCTTTGAAGGGAATGGGTAATGTCCACCACCACCGGATAACCCAGTCCTTGCATGATGGGTACCGAACGAAAATCCACCACCAAGTCGTGGTAACCAAATTGCGATCCGCGCTCGGTTAACCAAATCCGCTGGTTTCCTTCTTGGGAAACTTTGTCGGCAGCGAATTTCATGGATGAAGGCGACATGAACTGACCTTTTTTGATGTTGACCCAACGTCCGGTTCGGGCAGCTGCCTGTAACAAATCACTTTGACGAGCCAAAAAGGCCGGTATCTGCAAAACATCCACCGATGCGGCGGCTTTTTGGGCCTCGGCTTCGTTGTGAATATCGGTTAAAACCGGGACCGCGTAGGTGGAACGTACCTCCGCCAAAACGGACAAGGCTTGATCATCGCCAATACCCGTAAACGAAGCGGCCGAGGATCGGTTGGCCTTGCGGTAAGAGGCTTTGAAGACATACGGAATGCCCCGCTCCTTGCATAGGTGGAGGACTGTTTCGGCCACTTCCATGCAAAGGTCTTTGGATTCGACAACACAGGGTCCAGCAATCAAAAACAAAGGTTGAGAAGGCATGGCCTCCAGCAAGTTATCCAGGTTCATGGTTTGGAATTAAAAGCCCCACGCATTCCCCAAAACGCGTTCCACCGTAACATCAAAACACCCCAAACGGCTTCTTTGATAATGCCTTTGGAAATCTTGCTTTGACCCAGGGTGCGGTCCGTAAAAATGATGGGGACTTCGGTGATTTGGAAGCCTGCTTTCCAGGCCTTGAATTTCATTTCAATCTGGAAGGCGTAGCCAATAAATCGAATTTTGTTAAGGTTGATGGTTTCCAAAACGCGGCGATGGTAACATTTGAAACCGGCCGTCGCATCGTGCACCGGTAGGCCTGTGATAAACTGTACATAACGAGAAGCAAAGTAGGACATCATAACCCGACTCATCGGCCAATTGACCACATTCACCCCGGTCACATAGCGAGAACCGATGGCCAAATCGCTGGGCTTTTCACGGCAAGCGGCCAGGAGTCGAAGGAGGTCATCGGGGTTATGCGAAAAATCAGCATCAATTTCAAAAAAATACTGGTAAGATCGGGAGAGTCCCCAGCGGAAGCCGGCAATGTAGGCCGTACCCAACCCCATTTTGCCGGAACGGGGTAGCAAATGAACTCTTTCGGGATGCTGTTCCATGATTTGCCGCACCAAGTCCTGGGTGCCATCCGGGGAACCATCGTCCACGACCAGAATTTCCAACGGGTACGGAAGGGCCAAAACCTTGGTTAAAAAGGCCGTGATATTCTCCTTTTCGTTGTAAGTGGGAACAATTACCAACGCATCCGATGCCATAGCCCACAAAATACGGCCATCGCCTTAATTTTGGAGCATGCGCAATCCCCACCTCGAAGCCGACGCCCTCCCCGATGGGCATCCGGAACAAGACCAGGAACTGGTTTTGAGGCCCCGAACTTTTGAGGATTTTACAGGGCAAACCAAAGTCATGGAGAACCTTCGTGTCTTTGTGGCCGCTGCCTTGGGACGGGGCGAGGCCCTGGATCATGTTTTGTTGCACGGTCCTCCGGGTCTGGGCAAAACCACCTTGGCGCATTTGATCGCCAACGAAATGAAGGCCCAAATCAAAATGACCAGCGGACCGGTCCTCGAAAAACCCGGGGATTTAGCCGGATTGCTGACCGGATTGCAAGAGGGGGATGTCCTCTTTATTGATGAAATTCATCGGCTAAGTTCCGTGGTGGAGGAATACCTCTATTCGGCCATGGAGGATTTTCGAATTGATATTATGATCGACAGCGGTCCCAATGCACGTTCGGTCCAAATTGCCTTGCAACCTTTTACGTTGATTGGGGCCACCACCCGTTCCGGTTTGTTGACCGCACCACTGCGCGCCCGTTTTGGAATCAATGCCCGTTTGGAATACTACGATGCGGAATTGCTAAGCCGCATCATCAACCGTTCATCCGGGATTCTTGGGGTTCCCATCGATACCGGTGGCTCCGAGGAATTAGCTCGTCGTAGCCGGGGAACTCCGCGTATTGCCAATGCGTTGTTACGAAGAACCAGGGACTTTGCGCAGGTCAAAGGCCGGGGTATCATTGATCAAGAAATCGCCATCATGGCCTTGGATGCCCTGCAGGTGGATCATAAGGGTTTGGATGAAATGGACAACCGAATTCTTTCGACGCTTTATTACAAATTTTCGGGAGGACCGGTCGGGCTCAACACCGTGGCAACGGCGGTGGGCGAAGAAGCCGGTACTATCGAAGAAGTTTACGAGCCCTTTTTGATCCAAGAGGGTTACCTCAAACGGACCCCGCGTGGCCGTGAACTGACCGAAAGAGCCTACCGGCATTTGGGGGTGGTTCCACCGGCCGGTCCAAGCGCCGGTTTATTTGGCTAAGGCCCACCAATCCCGGTAGAAATCATCGATGGAATACCAACCGGGCCGACCCAAGAGCCATTCGGCTGCCGATACGGCCCCCCACCCAAAAGCCTGACGGTCCAAGGCACGGTGGGTCCATTCAAGGGATTCAAAGGGTCCCATCAAGCGGAGGGTATGGGTACCCACTTCGTTTTCTGTACGGTGACTAAAGATGGGCAATTCCGTTTGGGGGCCTTGGAACTCCTTCCCAGCTGATACCAACGATTCACCTTGGATCCAGCCGGACCAATCGGGTCGAACCTCCAGGAGATCCATGGCGGTGTGTACAGCGGTACCGCTGGGTTGGTCTTTTTTTTGGAGATGATGGGATTCGTGAAGCTCGACCCGAAATCCGGGTAAGGTCGACAAACGCTTGGTGGCCTCGACCGCCAAGGAACGAAATACCTGAACACCGGGTGCAAAATTTGAAGCCCACAAAACAGACCCGTTGTTACGGGAACAAATTTCTTGGACTTCGTTCATCCGGCTGTACCATCCGGTTGTGCCGATTAACAGGGGTTTTCCAGATTCCAAAACACAGGTAGCCCGTTCAACAAGACCGTCCGCCAAGGCTGTTTCGACCACCAAATCCACTCCCTCGTTCAAATCTTCGGTTGCCAGCTGCCTATGGGAATCGAAAAAGGCGACGATGCCATGACCGCGATCCTCTGCCTCTTGAGCGATGGCTTTGGCTAATTTGCCGTGCCCCAAAAACAATAGATTCATTGGTTGAAAATTAAAAGCATCGGTTCCATGTTTTCTTTTCAAAACCGATAGGTCCAGGTCAAGGTAGCCCCACCGGTTCTACCGTGGAGATCAGGACGAACGGGATTGACGGTGAAATCCATCCGCTCAAAAGCCTTTAGATGGGCATCCACATGGGCATCCAAAATTTGGAGACCGTACGTGGCCAGGGTTAGCAAAAAGTAGGCATCCCGACTTCTCCGTAACAAATCTCTTTTTTGGACCAGCGAGGCTTCGGTATCGGTGTTGATGTACGGATCCACCGTGTTGGGATCGTTGTCGGTCCTCCAACGGTAGGCATCCCGGTATTTCAAGTATAAATCCGAGGTGTTGGAGGTTTGATAAACCATGAAGGCCAGTCCGCCCCAAACCACGGGAATCTTCCAATAGGCCCGGTTGGTCCATTGACCCCAACCCGGTACCAAGGCAGCCCGAAGGGTAACGCGTCCCGGATCAGGCAGGGCAGGCAATGAATCCTGGGCCGAGGCTTTGGGTGTCGATAGAAGGCCAAGGAAAGTCCAAACCAGCAGGGTTAACCAATGCATTCGTAAAAGACCGGACCCCATCCCTGGAACTTAATCTCGTTCAAAAATCAAATCCAAAAGTCGATTGAGATCGTTGGTATCCGAAAAGGGAATGCGTATTTCTCCCTTCCCCGAGGAACCGACCTGCATTCGGACCGGGCTTTCAAAGTGACGAACCAATTGATTCTGAACCGACTGGTAAGCGGCCCCTTGGGTGGGCATGGATGATTGGGCAGCCGTGCGATGGGACTTGGGGCCGGTAACCGTTTCCAGGGATTTGGTATAGGTTTCGAGGGCTCTTACACTCCAAGCACCTTCGATGCAGCGCTTCATGGCCTCCAATTGATGTTCCACACGAACCATACCCGCCAAGACTTTGCCGTGCCCCATCTCAAGATGTCCGGCACGCAAAGCTGCCTGTATCTCCGGGGGTAATTTGACCAAACGAGTGTAGTGGGATACATTGACCCGCGACATCCCAACCCGCTGAGCCACTTGGTCTTGGTTCAGACTGCATTCTTCTTGCAGACGCAGCAGGCCCAAACCAATTTCGATGGGGTTCAGATCTTTGCGCTGGAGGTTTTCGACCAAGGCCATTTCGATCATGCCTTGCTTGGTGGTATCGATGATGTAGGCAGGTACGTCTTTTTTGCCCAGCAAACGGGCTGCACGGAGTCGGCGTTCTCCCGATATCAACTGGTAACGAGAGCCGTTTCGACGCAGCGTGAGCGGCTGAATAATTCCCAATTGCTCGATCGACGCACGCAGTTGTTCCAAAGCCTCCGGATCAAACTGATCCCGGGGCTGAAAGGGGTTGATGTCGATTAAATCCACCGAAACCAAGCCCTCCTGAACGGCTGTCTGGAGAATATCTTGGTCTTGAGGCGATAGGAGGACGCTAAGACCACGGCCCAGGGCCGATTTTTTGGGGTTTGCAGCCATGATTATTCTTCGTCCAGGTAACGGTCTTCGTGGGCTATTTGGGTGAAATTGTTTTTTTGGAGGATTTCACGGGCCAGGTGGAGGTAATTGGTCGCTCCTTTGCTGGCCGCATCGTGATGGATAACCGAAACCCCAAAACTAGGGGCTTCGCTAAGCCGGGTGTTGCGGTGAATTATAGTTTCGAAGGTCATATGCCCCAGGTTGTTACGAACATCTTCGGCCACCTGGTTGGAAAGCCTCAACCGACCATCGTACATGGTTAGCAAAATTCCTTCGACACTCAAACGAGGGTTGAATCGACTTTGGACAATCTTGATGGTGTTTAACAATTTGCCCAAACCTTCGAGGGCAAAATACTCGCATTGCACCGGAACAATAACCGAATGCGCTGCGGTCAAGGCATTGACGGTAATTAATCCGAGCGATGGAGAGCAATCGATAATGACAAAATCGTAGCGCTCCAAAATTCCTTCCAGGGCATGTTCCAAAATGCGTTCCCGCTGGGGTCGGTTAATCATTTCGATTTCGGCACCGACCAAGTCAATCGAAGAAGGCAAAATGCTCAATCGTTCGGCCTGGGTGGGTATGCAGGTATCGGGTATGCTGAGGTCGTTGACCAAGCATTCGTAAAGGCCGGCCTTGACGGTTTTGGGGTCGATGCCCAAACCCGATGTGGCGTTGGCTTGGGGATCGGCGTCGATGAGCAGAACCCGGTATTCGAGGATCGCCAAGGCCGAAGCCAGGTTGATGGCCGTCGTGGTCTTGCCAACGCCCCCTTTTTGGTTGGCGACGGCGATGATTTTACCGTTTTCCATGGAGGTTTGGCTTGAGAACGTCGAATGGGAATGGAGGTGGAACCCGCAATGTATTTTTGAAGCTTGAACCCCAAAGATACACCGACGATTCCTGCCCTGTGGCTGTACCTCCTGCTATGCGGCCTTGTTTTGACCGCCTGCAGGCAGCCGTCGGACTCCAAGTCCGGGGAGGTCTTTCATTACAACCAAGAAACCCCGTTGCGAAGCCTGGACCCGGCCATGGCCCGCGATCAGGCCGGTAACTGGACCGCACGATTGCTCTTTAATCGCTTGGTTGAGCTCGGGCCGGACCAAAACCCCGTCCCTTCCCTGGCCCATCGCTGGGAAATCCTGAACGGTGGCTTGGTTTATCGTTTCTACCTACGGGATTCGGTTTATTTCCACCGCGATCCTTGTTTTGGTCCTTCGGGTACCCGGGCCCTTCGTTCCGACGATGTGCTTCATTCCCTGGAACGCCTTCAGGATCCGTCCACAGCCTCGCCGGGAGCTTGGATTTTTCGGGATAAATTGGCGCCCGGTGGTGGCTTCAAGAAGGTGGATGCCCTCACCCTCGAAATCCATTTGAGGCAACCCTTCCCTCCCCTTTTGGGTTTGTTGAGCATGGGTTATTGTTCGGTGGTGGCTCCCGAGGCAACAGCCCTTTACGGCCGGGATCTTCGCTCGCATCCGGTCGGAACCGGTCCTTTTGCCCTCCAAACCTGGTTGGAAGGCGAGGGTTGTGTCCTGAGAAGACATCCTTTTTACTTTGAGTTTGATACCAGCGGGCGGAGGCTCCCCTATTTGACGGCGGTGCAAATTCATCAATGGACGGACAAAAGCACGGCCGCCATGGCCTTTATGCAGGGCAAAATAGATTTGTTATGGGGATGGGAACCCGCTTTTCAACGACGGTTTTTTGATGAACAGCTCCGGTTACGTTCTGAATTTTCTCAAAAATTTCAAATCGTACGGGGACCGTACTTTAACACCGAATACCTGGGTTTTTTGTTGGACTCAACCGCATCCGGTTGCAACAAAGCCCTGTTGAACCCCCTCGTGAGGCAGGCCCTGCACCATGCCACCGATCGGGTGACCTTGGTCCGCTCCCTCCGACGTGGCCTGGGCTATCCGGGACACGGGGGTCTGCTACCACCGGGTCTGCCCGGTTTTGACTCTTCGGCCTTGGACCTCCCAGGTTCCAATCCGTACCAACCTGCCAAGGCTTTGGAACTCCTACGACTAGCGGGCTACAACCGCTCCCATCCCTTGCGTTTGGTACTGGAAACCAATCCTTCGTATGCCGATATCGCTCAGTATCTCCAAAGCCTATGGGCTCCACTCGGGGTCCAATTGGAAATTCGACTCAGCCAAGGTCCAGCCCTGCGTCAAATGTTAAGCGGGCAGGAAGCATCCTTCTTTCGAGCCAGTTGGATTGCCGATTACGCCGATGCCGAAAATTATTTGGCGCTGGCCTACGGTCCCAACCGTGTACCGAACGGCCCCAATTATACCTGCTACCAGGATCCAATTTTTGATGAGGCCTACCAACGCTCTTTGCTAACAACCAATGAAAAAGAGAGGGTCGCCCTCTACCGTCAAATGGATCTGCGCATCCAACAGAATCACCCGTTCCTGGTCTTGTATTACGATATGATGCTGCAATTGTTGGGAAATGATTGGCAAGGCTGGCAAGTCAGTCCCCTCAATATTCCGGATTTTCGCTACCTTCGGCGCGCTCCAACCCGTTGAAGGCTTTGAAACCGACCAACCGAACCCTCCTCCACGACCATTGGGTCTTGGCATGGCCCATTATTTTGGGACAAATGAGCCATATGGCTCAGTCGGTGGTGGACTCGATCATGGTGGGTCGTTTGGGTGCTGTTCCTTTGGCCGGGGTTTCGGTGGCCGTAGGCATTTTCAATGTTCTGTTGGTCTTTGGGATTGGTTTATCCTTGGCCGTATCCACCCTGAGCGCTCATGCCAGAGGCCGCGGGGATACCGAAGCAGGCGCAGGTGTTTTGTTGCACGGTTGGTGGGTTTGCATCCTATCGGGATTTTTGATGCAGCTCTTGCTTTTGGGCTTTTTGCCTTGGCTTTCGGTCCTGAACCAAAGTCCGGAGGTCGAAGCCCAAATGCGCATTTACCTCTATTCCCTGAGTTATTCCTTCTTGCCCATCATGGTCTTTCAGGCCTTTCGACAATTCATCGAAGGATTGGAATGGATGAAACCGGCTTTGTGGATCGCCATTTTAAGCATCCCCCTCAATGCGGGCCTCAACAGCCTTTTGATTTTTGGGCGCTGGGGATTTCCTGCCATGGGGGTTGAAGGCGCTGCATGGGCGACTGTGATCGCCCGCTGGGTGATGGCCTTGGCGATGATGGCTTATGTCCTAGTCCATAAGGACCTTCGACCTTACTGGACCCATCGTTTTGGGCTTCGCCATGTTCGAATTCAGCCGTTGTTACGAATGTTAATCCTGGGGTTGAGTTCTGCCTTCCAGTACATCTTTGAAACCTCCGCCTTTGCCGGAGCCGCCGTGGTGATTGGTTGGCTGGGGGCCCAGGCTTTGGCCGCCCATCAGGTGGCCATCAACATCGCTTCGATGAGTTTTATGGTGGCGGTGGGTCTTTCGGCTTCGGCTTCCATCCGCATTGGCTACGCCAGGGGTTTGGGTGACCTGTCCCTGGCCCGACGCATTGGGTGGGTTGCCATGGCCATGACGATCGTCTTGATGAGCCTCTGTGCCCTGGCCTTTGTGATCTGGAACCGGGAATTACCTGCTTTTTACCTTAGCGATCCGGTGGTCCTTCGTTCGGCCTCGATTCTGCTCCTCATCGCCGCGGCTTTTCAGTTGGTGGACGGTCTTCAGGCCTTGGGGGTCGGCCTCTTGCGCGGTATGGAGGACAAACGCGTTCCCACCCTGCTGGTTTTGATCGCGTATTGGGTGGTGGCCCTTCCCCTGGGGACCTATTTGGTTCTGCGCAGCTCCTACGGGCTTTACGGCATGTGGCTGGCCCTGGCCGGCGGTCTGCTCCTTTCCGCCATCTTCCTCCTCCTACGCTTCTTCCACCTCACCAGGCCCCACTCAGGACAGAGCGCCGGGCAACAGGCAGGGTAATCCGCAAATCGTTCCGTGCTTACAACGGAGCAATCCGCGCCTACCACGGAGCAATCCGCGCTTGCCTTGGAATGACCCGTGCAAACCTTCGTCCATCCTTCCGGGGTCCCCCACAATCCGATTGGATAACATGCCTCTAATTGAAATGGTGGGGCCCTAGCCGGGCTGGAATCCACCCCATTGGCAAGACCCGATTCCAGCCCTTTTTCGGGTCGTATTCCTTCCCGCATTCCATCCAAAAGCGGATTGATAGCCTTTCAAAGCCCTTTTGGGTGTACATTCGATGGCAGAGTGGTCGATTGCGGCGGTCTTGAAAACCGTTGACTGTAACAGGTCCGGGGGTTCGAATCCCTCTCTCTCCGCATCCCAAGCCCATGCCCCCAACGGGGGCATTTTTTATTTGGGGATGAGCCAGGCTTGCCTGAGCGAATTCCAAAAATAAAAAATGCAAGGAACGAAGTTCCGGCATGGGCTGTAAATGCTAGGACCTCCCCCCTGGGGATGTCCGAGCGAAGCGAGGACAATCCCTCTCTCTCCGCCAACCAAAACCGTGCCCCCGTAAGGGGGCTTTTTGATTTGAGGAAGCGCCAAGCTTGCTTAGGCGAATTCCAAAAAATCAAAAAGCTTGGAACGCCGTTCCGGCGCGGGTTTGGTCTGCTTTAACCCTCCCCAAATTTCGGACTGATTAGAATGAACCTGTGGGCATTTCAAAGTAGAACTAATAAACCAGCAATTCAAATGCGCCTAAATATCTTGCTTTGCCCCTAAAATTCACGTATCTTGCGCCTATAAATCACAATAAATAATGAATAGCGCCCATTTTTCAAACAATGCGCCCATCATTCATATGGAAGTAAAACCCTATCAAGGATGGGTAGTAGGATATGTTGCGATCATTGAAAAACTGAAATTACAAATTCCATACCCCTCTATGAAAGCCATGGTTTCAGAGAAGAACCAGAGGCTTGAAACAGAAACATGGAAAGTTTTTCCATTTAAATACCTGCCGGAAGACAGCAAGAAAAATTCAAAAATTGTAGCACTCTATAATCATTTAGTATTTGCGCTTAAATATGAAGGGGTGAATCTTTTGGTGTTTGCAAAGTTGAACGAAATCCTAAGTAATAAGGAAATTTTCGAATTGGTGAACATCGAGCCTTTGGGAAAGTATTCAAGAAGAATATGGTTTTTGCTGGAATGGGTATCAGGTCAACAAATTAAAGGCAAAAGCAATATCACCAAGAAAAGCTATGTCCCCGTAATTGATGAAAAATTACAGTTTGCTGTAAAGGGTATTAAATCTTCGCGACATTTAGTGATTAATAACTTGCCGGGCACCCATCAATTTTGTGCACTCATTTCGAAAACAAAGAATTTAGAGAATCATTTATCAAGTGACTACGCTGATATCAATAGAAGGCAAATCAATGGCATAAGAAAAGATCTCATTCAGCGTGCCTCTGCATTTTTGCTGCTCAAAGATTCAAAGGCTTCTTTTACCATTGAAGGTGAAAGCCCAAAAAGTAAGCGAGCTGCAAGATGGGGTTTTGCTATAGGTCAAGCTGGAGTGAATGAATTGACAGAAGAAGAGTTAATTCGATTGCAACAATTGGTTATTGAGAATAGCCGATTTATCAAAATGGGTTTCAGAACGCAAGGTGGATTTGTAGGCGAGCATGATCGAAATTCAGGAGAACCTATTCCTGTACATATTTCTGCCAAACATGAGGACATAAAGGAATTGATTACGGGCTTGATTGAAGCCAATCAAATCCTGATTAAGGATGATTTTAATGCTGTTCTTGCTGCTGCTGTGATTGCCTTTGGATTTGTTTTTATCCATCCCTTTGAAGACGGTAATGGAAGGATTCATCGTTACCTCATCCATCATATCCTTGCAAAAAAGAAGTTTTCGGACCAGGGGATCATCTTTCCAGTATCGTCTTCCATATTAGACCACATCAATGACTACAGATTGGTTTTGGAATACTATTCGAAGCCTCTGTTAGATTTCATAGCCTGGAATGAAACACCGAACCACAATGTACAGGTAATCAATCAAACGAAGGATTATTACCGATTCTTTGACGCCACCAAGCATGCTGAGTTCTTATTTGACTGCGTTAAGGACACCATCGAGAATATTATTCCGCATGAAATCAATTACATAGCAAATTATGATGCGTTTAAAAACTACATGGATGAGGAATTCGAAATGCCGGATAAACTGGTTTCAGTACTCGTAAGATTCCTGGATCAAAATCAAGGAGTGTTATCTAAAAGGGCCAAAGAAAAAGAATTCAGCGAGCTCTCACAAAAAGAGGTTGAACAAATAGAGGCTGAGTATCAATCCATTTTTTTTAAATAAATTGTAAGCACCCCAAAAATATCTAGGGATTATACTTAATTTCGTTGCGCATATTATGGTCTTGTGGATCATAAAAGGATCACTCCTGATTCAACACCCCGGATCCTACCCCGCCATCCCCTGGGCGGCAATCCAGCCCGTGCTCCAGGCGGCTTGAAAATTAAACCCGCCCGTTACCCCGTCGATATCCAAAACCTCGCCCGCAAAAAACAATCCCGGTACCTTGCGGCTCTGCATATCGCTAAGGTTCACATCGCCCAGATGCACCCCACCGGCGGTGACGAATTCCTCTTTGAAGGTGGTTTTGCCTTGGGCTTGGTAGGTATCGTTGGACAATAGCGCAGCTAAGCGGTTCAAATCTTTGAGCCGGATATCCGCCCAGACTTTGTCGGGGTCCAGCCCTGCCCTGATACCCAGGTAGCGAACCAAACGAGACGGGAGGTCAAAAGGCCAGGATCCAAGAGCCAAGGCCTGTGGTTTTTCCTTCTGGTGTTGCAACAACAGATGACGAATCTGATCTTCGTGGTAGGCCGGTAACCAATGAATCTCGACATCGTAGAGGTAACCACAGGCCTGCAGATCCCGGGCCGCCAAGGCCGATAGCCGCAAAACCGCCGGACCGCTAAGGCCCCAGTGGGTGATGAGAACGGGACCCTGGGTCACTTTTTTGAATTGAGGCAAACGAACCCTAGCATCCGTCACCGAAACACCCATCAACTCCGTGATGGGATGGGCGGGCAAGTTAAAAGTGAACAAGGAAGGAACCGGAGGGACGATGCGATGGCCGAGCGCTGCCAGCCAGGCGTACGCCTCGGCCTTGGGGTGGCCACCGGTAGAAACGAGTAAATGTTTGCAATGGGCGCTGCCCTGGGCACTTTGGAGAACAAAGCCTTGGTCCACCACCTGTACGCTGGTGTAGTGGGTGTTCAATTGGATGGCCACCCCAAGCCTCTCCGCCTCGGAGAGGAGGCAGCGCGCAACGGTCTCCGATCGATTGGTTTGCGGGAACATGCGCCCGTCCGCCTCGGTTTTGAGCTGGACACCCATGCTTTC
>RFOZ01000005.1 GCA_009926405.1 Cytophagia bacterium | reverse complement strand
GGGGGATAGCACCCTCCAAGCCGAACAAAGTTGGTCTGCCGAGGTGGGTTATTTGCATCGTTTTGGTCGCAGTGCTTTGCAACCGGAACTGGATCTTGCCCTTTTCCAATCCTTTTATCGGAACCTGGTAGAGTTCAATTTTGAAGTAGCCCTACCGGCAGTCTACGATGCCCAAGATTCTGCTTGGTTCAACGACCCCGGCCTAAGCACAGAGGAGAAAAATTCGAGACTTTTCCAAAAATACGCCCGATTCAAGCCAACGGGTATTCCGGAGGCTTTGATTCAAGGCGTTGAAGCTCAATTAAGTGGTAGCCTCCCACTCTCCAGGGGAATGTTACCAGGGGAATGTTACAATACAGACTGGGCTATACCTTCAGCAATCCTCTGAATCTGCGTCCGCCGGCCTTTGATTCAACCTATAATTCCACCTTAACGGACTTGATGCGCTTTCTCAAATACCGTTATCGTCATTTGTTACGAGCAGAAGTCTCCATCCATCGGGGCTCTTGGACTTTGACAAGCCAGGTTCGATACAATTCCATCCCTTTGAACATCGACAAAGACTATTATCGTTTCATACCCGGGCTCCTCAATCATCGCATCCGTACCAGGTATGGCGATTGGATGGTGGATTTGCGATTGGGGTGGACCAGCAACCGGGGTCGCTATCGTTTTAATTTCATTGTACGCAATGCCCTTAACAGGAGCTGGATGCCCGTTCCGGGCAATATCGGTGAACAGCGTAATTTCCAATTGCAATGGTCTGTACTACTCTAAGAGCATTTTCTCAAGGGACCGAATGGTTGCTTCGGTCATCCCTCTTGGCCCTTTTGTTGATAGGATGGCCCATGCTGGCAGCCATCGCTCAGTCTTCGGGGGAGGTTCTTCGCGGAAAGGTCCTCGACCGTTCGCTCAACAGCCCCCTGCCAGGGGCCAATCTGCAATGGATGTGCCCAGCCAAGGACTTTACGAACGCACAGCCCAGCACCGGAACGGCCAGTCGCAGCGACGGGACCTTTGAACTGAAGATCAGTCCAGGTTGCTCTCTAAGGGTCAGTGCGATAGGCTATCAAACCCGTTGGATTCTTGGACCCCCTGTTTCCTCGGAAGGAAGCATGAAAGGCTTGGAAATTGCGTTGGAACCCGAGACTCAAGATTTGGATGCGGTGGTTATCAGTGCTGGTCGATTTGAACAACGTCTGAGCGAAGTATCCGTTTCCATGCAAATTCTCAAGCCGGAACTGCTCCAGCAAAACAATTTAATCCGGTTGGATGATGCGATGGACCGGGTTCCTGGCGTCAGCATTGTGAATGGTCAAGCCAATATTCGAGGGACTTCCGGCTTTAGTTACGGGGCAGGCAGCCGGGTCCAGGTCCTTCTCGACGAAATGCCTTTGCTGAGCGCAGATGCCAACGATGTTCGTTGGGCCTTCATGCCCATGGAAATTCTGTCTCAAATCGAAGTCATTAAGGGGGCTTCCTCGGTGCTTTTTGGGAGCGGTGCCTTAGGCGGTGCGATCCATTTGCGCAGCCAATGGCCTGGTGCTCAACCAGGAGGTATGCTCCAAACCTATGCCCTGGGTTACGATCACCCACCCACGCGATTCACCGACCCCTATCCAGGACGCATGCCACTCCAAACGGGCCTCAACGGTTTTTACCAACAGAATTCAGGGAAACTTGACTGGACCATCGGCGCCATGGCCTTGACAGACCCCGGTTACCGAGTTGGTGAATTTGGCAACCGACTTCGGACCAATACCGCCCTTCGTTACCGACTCAGCCCTCAACTCATGCTCAGCATCGCGGGCAATTTCATGACCGAAAAAATTGGGAATTTCCTGTTTTGGAAGAGCCTGGATTCGACCCATTTTCCGGCCCCCGGTACCAACGATACCTTGTTGAGTCGTCGAGCGATGCTGGACCCCGTTCTACGATACACGGATCCTTGGGGGAACAACCATACCCTCAAAAACCGCTGGTACCTAACCCAAAACATGGGCGACAGCGATCGCAATGTCCGTGGCTTAATGCGATACCACGAGTATCAATTTCAACGACGATTTATGGGCCCGCAAAAATCGACCTGGGTCAGCAACAGCGGGATTACCTATCTTCATAACAACGTCCAAAGCGAGGGTCTTTACGGTAATCGCAACAGCCGGTCCGTGGCCCTTTACTCCCAAATGGACGTACAAGCCGGGCGGTTTGGTCTATCCATTGGGGGCCGTATCGAATCAACCCGTATTGAAGCCGATCCCCTGATACGTTTCCCGGTTTTTCGTTCGGGCCTAACCTATGCCTTGACCAAGGCCACTCACCTTCGGGCCTCGGCCGGGCAGGGATTCCGCGCTCCATCCGTGGCCGAACGGTATGTCCGGGCGGTCGGTGGGGCCGTAGAAGTCCTCCCCAACCCGCTCCTTCAACCCGAACAAGGATGGAGCAGCGAAATCGGATTGCGCCAAGGTTTCAAAAGGGGCACCCTGGTGGGTGGTTTGGATTTTGCGGCCTTTTTTACCCGCTACAGGGATATGATTGAATTCAGCTTCAACGCCTGGCCCGATGGTTTGGGATTCAAAGCCGTCAACCTTTTGAATACCACCGCAACGATGTGGGGTTTTGAAGGTGGAACGGAAGGCCAGATCCGCTTCGGAACCCATACCTTGCGCTGGATGATGGGCTACACCTTCACTCAGCCCCGTCAAAGTTCAAGGCCCATCCCCTCCGAACCGGATTTTGTCCAAATCGATACCCTCAAGTACCGCAGTCGTCACCTTTGGCGTTCTGATTTGTTATGGGAAAGAGGGCGGCTCCAGGCGGGGATCAACCTTCGATACAACAGTTTCATGCTCAAAATCGACGATATCTTTTATTCATTTATTCCCGGAACACAAACTTTCCGTGATGAAAACAACCAAGGTGATTGGATCGTGGATCTGCGCACGGCTTATCAAATCCAAAAACAATTCAAAATATCGGCCCTCGTGCGCAATGCCTTCAACCGGGCCTATGCCGTTGTCCCTGGCAACCTCGGACCACCCCGCGCCTTCTTGCTCCAAGCCCAATGGAATCTCTAAACCTCTCCTCTTATCTAAATATCTTATTTTGAGCCAAATAACTCGTTTCGTCTACGTTCTTTGCCCTTTAATATTAACGCTTGGTCTATGGCCCCACAACGCCTGGACTCAATCACGTCGTGCCTCAGGTGCAACAACACCCAAAGCCATTCCAGACGCACCGGCTACCGAAGAACTATTAAGCCTCGAATCGATCTTTGCATCCGGAAAATTTACCCAACGCGGCGCAGGAGTGATGGAGTCCCTCAAGGATGGTATTCATTATTACAACAACCAACGGGTTGGCGATTCACTCAACGAAAATGCGCTGCTCATCTACAGCTACAACGACGGTAAAGTAACCGATACCTTGCTACGAGATAGCTGGTTACGAAGCACGGCCTACCCACAGGGTTTGGACTGGGAAGATGTTGAACTATCCCCTGATGAATCGGTGCTTTTGCTAGCCATTGATGCCGAATCCATTTACCGGTACTCATCCAAGGCGGTGTACTATGTTTGGAGCCGATCGACGCGAAGCTTAGCCCCCCTTATGGACAGCGCAAAAGTCATGGCTCCATCCTTTTCACCCGATGGCCGATTGATTGCCTTTGTCTATGCAAACGATTTGTACATTAAAGATCTTCAAAGCCAACAATTACGAAGGGTTACCCACGACGGAGAAGTCAATCGAATCATTAACGGTCATGCGGATTGGGTCTACGAAGAAGAATTGGAGTTAACCCGGGCTTTTGCATGGTCACCGGACAGCAAGGCCCTTCTTTACCTACGCTTTGATGAATCCAAGGTCCCCCAAATGAGCATCCCACTCTACGAAGGCAACCTATACCCCCAAGAAATGCGGTTCAAATACCCCAAAGCAGGGGAGCCAAACGCCGCTGTTAGTTTGTGGTTGTACGAAATGGACCAAGCCAAGCCCCGTTGTGTCCTGGCCGAGGACACCCGGTCTGGGGATGATGCTGACCATTATTTGGCACGAATCGGCTGGACCAAAGATGCCGGCTTGGCCTGGGTTCAAACCATGAACAGAGCCCAAAACCGGCTGGACCTTTCCTTAATCAACCGCGAAACGGGCGAAAGACGCTTGCTACGTCGGGAACAATCCGAAACCTGGGTCGATCTCCATGATCATTTGGTTTTTTTGGATAACGGAACCCACTTTGTTCATTCCAGCGAACGCAGTGGATTTCAACGACTCTACCTCTACGATATGCAGGGACGCGAAACGGCACCCCTGACACCGGATGGACAAGAAATCACCGATTTCTACGGAATCGATGCGCAACGCAACGAATTCTATTACGCATTGGCAGCGCCAACCCCCATGGAAAGGCAGGTCTTTCGGGCCAAAATCCCCGAATTGCAACCAACCAACCCTGCCCCCACCCAACCGGTACCTACGGCAACCTTGCTTGGTCAACAAAACGGAAAAACAACCGCTCGTTTCAGTCCAACCTTTGATTACCATGTGTTGCAACACACCAACATAGACCAACCTCTGAGGGTTAGTCTGCACCGGAGAGATGAAGAAATACGCATTCTTCAAGACAACCAGGCCCTGGTTCTTAAACTTCGCAGTGCACCGCTGGGCAAAAAAACACTCCTGCAGGTGCCCGGGGCGGATTCCACCCTACTCAACGCCTATGTGATTCATCCTCAAAATTTTAATCCAAAAAAACCCCATCCGCTTTTGATGTTTGTTTACGGTGGTCCCGGCAGCCAAACCGTGGATGCCTCCCTGGGCCAATACTATATGTGGTTTCAATACCTAACAACCTTGGGCTATGTGATCGCCTCGGTGGATGGAAGAGGGACCGGCTACCGAGGGGCTGCCTTTGAAAAGGCAACCTACAGACAATTGGGCAAATTAGAATGCGATGATCAAATTGCAGCAGCCCGTTATTTTGCGAAACAACCCTGGGTGGATGCCCAAAGGATTGGAATTTTTGGTTGGTCTTTTGGGGGATACCTTAGTTCCCTTGCCATCACCAAGGGTGCCGATGTTTTCAAAACAGCAGTGGCCGTTGCTCCGGTCATTAATTGGCGTTTTTACGATTCCATATACACCGAGCGATTCCTGAGGACACCCTCTGAAAATCCAGATGGCTACGACCAAAACTCACCGGAACATCATGCCTCCAAACTCGTCGGGAATTACCTGCTGATCCACGGCACAGCCGATGACAATGTTCATTACCAAAACGCGGCCGTTATGGCCAAACGGTTGGTGGATCTCAACAAGGATTTTGATTTTATGACCTACACGGACAAAAACCACGGCATCAGTGGGGGCAAAACCCGCCTTCAATTGTTCACCAAAATCACCGGTTTCCTTCAAAAGAACCTCTAAAGGCCTTAAAAATTCCTTGTTTTCGCTTAATTTCACAATCGCCTGCCCCGTTGGGGCCTTGTTTCACTTCCAAACCAACCTATGAGCTCCGCTAAATCCTCTGCTTCTGACCGCCACCCTACCGGTTTATGGTACCTTTTTGCCACCGAAATGTGGGAAAGATTCGGTTATTACCTAATGCTTGGTATTTTCTCTTTGTACATGCTGGATGGCTGGAACAACGGGGGAATGGGTTTTGATTCCAAAACCAAATCCGATATCTACGGCACCTACCTGGGCTTGGTTTATCTGACCCCTTTTATAGGCGGTCTGATTGCCGACCGTATGCTAGGCTACCGCAAGTCCATTATTCTGGGTGGACTCATGATGGCAAGTGGGTATTTTTTGTTATCCGTCCATAGCATCGAAACCTTTTACGCTGCATTGGCTTTGATTATCCTGGGAAATGGCTTTTTTAAACCCAACATTTCCACCCTTGTTGGGAACCTTTACAACACCGATGCCCTCAAAAACAAAAAAGATTCTGGCTTTAACATCTTCTACATGGGAATTAATGTGGGAGCCTTTATCTGCAATTTTGTGGCGGCCTACATGCGAATCAATTACGGATGGGGCCACGCCTTTGCAGCAGCCGGTGTCGGTATGTTGATTGGGGTTGTTATTTTTCTGCTGGGAATGCCCCACATCAAGCACGTTGACCAAGTCAAGCCACTCAAAGAAGGGGATATGTCAACCCTCAAAATCCTGTCCATGACCCTTTTACCGATGTTTGTCTTTGGCGCCATCGGCTATTCCATCCCGGGTAATTTGTTAGGAACCGATACCAACGATGCATTCATTATCGGTTGTTTGCCGGTTATTGCCTTTTTTGTATACTTAGCATTTACGGCCGAAGCCAAAGAACGCCGTGCTATCAAAGCCCTCCTTGCCGTTTTCTCTTGTGTTATTTTGTTCTTTGCAATTTTTCACCAAAATGGAGACGCTCTAACGGTATGGGCGGAAGATTATACCGATCGTGAAATGCCTGCAGCCATTGCCCCTGCTGCCGAAAAATTTGGCATGGCTCAAGTGGTGACCAACCACGAATTGGTTCAAATGAACGATGATGAATTTGGAATCGCCCAGGAAATGATGCGGGCCCAAGAAAATGCTATGCCGGGCAATACCCCCCAAGAGCTGAAGGCCAAGGCAGACTACTCCGAAATTGTTTCGCAGGTCGAAAAGTCCAGGGCCTATTTCAAAAACCTACCCAAGAATCAAATTCCCCCCACCGGTCAAAGTTTGAGGCTTTATTCTACCGAATTGTACCAATCCATTAATCCGTTTTGGGTGGTTTTACTTACACCGGTCATGGTCGGCGTTTGGGGATTCTTCCGCTCCCGTGGTAAGGAACCCAGCACCCCAACCAAAATTGCCTTGGGCCTCGTGATTACCGCACTTTCAGCCTTGGTGATGGTTGGTGCCGTTATGGCCACCAACGATCTCAGCGTCAAGGCCAGTTCCTTTTGGTTGCTGGCCTCCTACGGTGTGATCACGGTGGGCGAACTCTGCCTTTCACCCATGGGACTTTCGTTGGTATCCAAATTAAGCCCACCGCGAATCACCGCCCTTATGATGGGAGGTTTCTTCCTGGCGGTTTCGGTAGGAAACAAAATGTCCGGCATGCTATCCAGTCTTTGGGAAAGCTTTGAAGACAAGCAAGATTTCTTTTTGCTGAATTTCGGGTTGGTCATGGGCGCTGCTTTGCTTTTATTCCTGATGCTGCGCTGGCTCAATTCCGTCATGAAAGAGAACAACGTCCTCTAAACCAAATCCCTATGCACAACCCAACCACCCCCTCCGATGACCTTCGCTCATCGGAGCAGGAATCCTTGTTGGCCATCCGCAATTTTAGCGGAACCTACCCCAAACAGATTTGGTCTTTGTTCATGGTCGAGATGTGGGAGCGCTTTTGCTTCTACGGTATGCGCGGAATGTTGATGGTTTTTATGGTCACCCAGCTCGGTTTGGGCGACGGGTCGGCAAACCTACAATACGGCTCTATACAGTCCTTTGTTTATGCGTTCACCTTTGTGGGGGGGCTCTTAGCAGACCGTTTTCTGGGATTTAGAAAATCATTGTTATGGGGATCCATCCTTATGTGCATTGGGGGCATTTTGATGGGTATGGATCCGGTTAACAATTTTTACCTGGGAATCTGCTTTAACATTATCGGTAGCGGTTTTTTTAAACCCAACATCTCCACCATGGTGGGGCAATTGTACCACGAAAACGATTCTCGTAGAGATGCCGGTTTTAGCCTTTTTTATGCAGGGATAAACATTGGTGCATTCCTCGGAGGGACGATCATGATTTTGGTAGCCAAAAACGTCTCTTGGAGTGCTGCTTTTTACCTGGTTGCCGTTGCCATGTGCCTTAGTTTGTTGGTTTTTCTAGTCACCAAAAACACCTTTGGCCCCATCGGCCTTTCACCCCTCCGGCATTTGCCCAAAATACCTCGCTTGAGCCGTGAGACCTTCATTTATGCCGTCTCGTTGTTGAGCATCCTTCCGGTTTGGCTAATGATTACCGATACCCGCTACACCGACCTCTTCATGACCATCATCGGACCGCTGACCTTGGTCTATTTAGTTTGGGAAATGCGTTCCCTTGGCCGGGCCGAAAATCTCCGACTCGGTGCCGCTATGATTTTCATCCTCTTTTCCGTTGTTTTTTGGGCTTTCTTTGAGCAAAGCGGGGGTTCCCTAAGCCAGTTTGCTTTATACAATTTGCAGGGCCAGGGATTTTTTGGTTTTTCCATGGACGCCAATGCAGCAAACAATTCTGCCAATGCCTTTTTTGTGATTGTTCTGGCACCCGTTTTGGGAATGTTATGGGTTTGGCTTAGCAAACGGAATGCTGAACCCAATTCAACCCTCAAATTTGCCCTCGCCTTCGGCATGCTTGGTTTGGCGTTTTTGGCCTTTTATGCGAATCGTTACTTTGCCAATAACCAAGGAATGGCCTCCTTAGAGATTTTTGTTTTGGCCTACTTAATTATCAGTGTTGGAGAGCTTTGTCTCTCCCCCATCGGGCTTTCTTTGATGACCAAATTATCTCCATTGCGCATGCAGGGTCTTATTATGGGCATGTGGTTTCTGGCCTCCGCCTACGGACAATATGTTGCAGGCCTTTTGGGAGCAGGAATGTCTTTGAGCGATGAAGGCAACAACTCGGTGCAAGACAAATTAATCGCCTACACCGACGGTTATTTGCAACTAGGCATTTATGCCCTGGGGGCTGCTGTCCTACTCGCGTTGCTAAACCGCCCGGTCAAACAAATGATGCAAGGAATTCATTAAAAGGCTGCAATCCGCCTAGAAAAGCTCCGAGAATTCTACAAAACTACCAAAACCGATCGAAGGCAATCCTTTACGGTTGAATCATCAAACGTAGACGAACCGTGGTTCCATCGCGCTTGGTCAAGATTCCCATATACCAACCAGGGGACCATGAGCCGGTCTCGGTCGTAAAAGAAACGGCGGAGGAATCAACCCCTTGGCCCTCCAAGCCGCCAACACAAAAGTCAAGAGAACGATCCTCCATTTTGCGGCCACCAGCATCCCTCCACACCAAACCAACATAATCCCCGGCAGGAGCCTTGATAACAACACGGTCCTTGGCTGGGTTGGGGTACAAAACAACGCCTTCCAAATTCATCAAATCCGCCAATCCCACAGCCGTATAGATCCTGCACGCCGTATCGTTGGCATTGTTTGTTTGACCTGGCACAGGACCCGTATAAGCACAAAGCCGATGGGTTCCACCGACCGTTGGCCTCCAAAGACCTGTAAACGTATGATGGATGGTATCGTTCGGCTGGATAGAACGAGACAAGGTATTTCCATTGACCAAGGCTCCGTTCACCGAATAGGACACCAAGAAATTACTAAGAATTGAGGCGCTAAAATTCTTGATGACCACCTTGACCGTATTGTTTTGGTTCAAAAGAGGATTGGCCGGCTCCAAAACCTGAACAACACCCAAATCAGGAGTGTTCGAAATGCCCGTGGTAATTTGGACACTGTCAATCGCTATACCCTCTCCGGTTACCGAAGGATCCGAAGTAAAGACAAAACGCAAACGCACCGAGGCTTGGTTGTTAAGAACTGCCAAGGGATGGGAGACGCGTACCCAACCATTGGACGAACCATCCCAAACGGGACCGTTGGATGAAGAAACCGATGCAGAGGTATACCAGTTGGTTCCGCTGCCGACGGTGCCTAACACCTGCCATGTCAAGCCGTTGTTGGTGGAATACTGGACATTCATGCCATCGTAGGTGGGCTCCGTATCGTAGTTGAGACTAAAGGAAAGGGAGGCGTTTTGGATACCTGTGAAATTGAAGCAGGTCGATTGGAGATAACTTTCTTCGTCGTTGTTATAATCCCCCCCCAAGTTCGTGACCCATGCCCGCTGACCACTGGCCGCCGAATTAATCACGGTACCACTCGGTATCCCCCAAGCCCACGAGCTGCTAAGACCTCCACCGATCCAAGACCCGTTCCCAGCCTCAAAATTCTGGCTGTGCGGGAAGGAAGAGATAACAGGGATGTTCGTGACCGAGCCTCGAAGGCTGTCGTTGGACAAATCGGCATCGCCGACCAGCGCCGTATACGCAAGGAAATTATAAGTTCCGGCTGTCGATAGATTTGCCCTGGTGGTGAAGGTGTAGTTTAGCGAATCACCGGGAGCCAACGGCCCGACCACCACTTCTTGGACAACCGGCAAATTATTGATTCGATAACGAACCGGAATATTGGACAGAGACTGGGCCCCCTTGTTTTTGATACGGATGCTTACCGGTGCATTGGCAGGCAAACCGCAAGCCGAATTCGGCAAAGTCAACAAAACCAATTCAGCATCAAAAGGCGGCGGATCTGATACTCGAAAATCATCAATTGCTACGCCGTCGTTTTGGATAGAGGCATCCGATACAAACACAAAACGAAACTTGACTCCACTCAATCCGGCCAATCCGGTCAAAGGATGTTGAGCCGTTACCCAACCCCCGGATCCCGAAGGAGGAAAACTGTTCTGAGAACCACTCCAACAAGCCAACCCTGACCCAGGACCGTTCGCCAAGGTGGTATTGTACCAATTCAAACCAAGCGCACTATTGACCGAACCTACAACGGACCATGTAGAACCTCCATTGGTGGATGATTGCAATTGTAGACCATCCCAGTTGCGTTCGGTATCCCACCAGATTTTGAAACGAACCATGGGATTGGTTGTGCTGCTTAAATCCAAACACGGGGATTCCAGGTAACTCCATTCCGAAGCATTGTAGGAACCGGTCAAACTTGTGGTAAAGGACTGCGTTCCTCCACCAGCCGAATTAATCACGGTCCCCGCAGGGGTGCCACGCTGCCAAGAATTGTTGGTTCCTGAACTGAACCATCCAAGGGCTGCTCCTTCAAAGTCATCAAAATATGGAGCAGTCCCTGCCAAAGGGGAATTCAAAACGGTCGCTGTCAAGGTATCGTTGAGCAATTGGCCATCAGAAGCCAAAGCTGTAAAGGCTGCAAACACATAGGTGCCAGGTACGGAAATGTTCACTGTACCGGGGAAGGTAAACAAAGCCGTATCCCCAGGATTGAGGGTCCCCGAAAAGATGCCGGTTACTACGGAACCACCCGCCAACGTGTAACCCAAACCAAAATTGCTCTGAGGAACCGAACCAAAATTGCTGACACGGACCGAAACCGTTAATGAATTCCCCAAGCCGCACCCAGAGTTTGGGGTTACCAATTGAACAACCCCCAAATCATTGGGAGAGGGGGTAAATTCATAGGCACCCAAATCCGGGGTAACATTGTTTCGAGTATTACCCGTTAGGTCTGAACCTATTCCACCGTAGGGCTGACCTAGGTTATCGAAAGCGAATGCGCTCGGAATGGCCAACGTTGGGGTAGTGAAAAGAGGATTCAAGGTTACGGAATTCGAATCCTTGTTGTAGAGAGCCCTCCATGGAGCCAGCGTACCAAAGGTCAACAATGGGCTGGAAAAGCCAACCAAATTTGAAGGGGTGGTTTGACCGACCGCAGGCTTCATGTATAGGTTCTGATAATCCGAAGAGGCAAAAAACCCTATGGAATCACTTTCAAATACCAAGGCCGACCAACCATTCGGCAAGGTTAATCCCGAAGCAGCCTCTGCGTATAAATTGTTGTTTCGTAGGACAAGTGTCCCAAAGGGAGATCCTGCACCCGACATGAAACGATTATCCGTCAGATGAATCAGCCCATAATTCAAACCACCGGCACTTGATGTCCCCAGGCATCGAATTCGAACGGTGTTAAAAGCCAACACAACCCCGTCCTTGGAATCTGGGTTCACAGCGGAGGTATCGGCAAAGCCTTCCACCAAAATAGGCGAACCGAAACCAAAGCCTACCGAAGGATTGTACGATGCACTAATTGCATTGTTATAAACCCTGGTTGGCTGCGATAGGCTATCGTTGGCGTTTGTTAGACGAATTTGCGGGGTGAAGATTTCTCCAGTGAAACGGTTGGAATGAACCTCGCAAGCTGAAAGCCCGGACAACCACAGCGCTGCATTTCCGTTAACCCTTTGGTTCCTGAAAGAATTGCCGGACACCAACATACCCGTTTGCCCTAAGGCATTTAATCCATCCAAATAACCTTCAAAATTGTTGTTAATTACTTGATTAAGTCCCATGGACTGGCCTAAAGAATTCCAAAAAATAGAGGTGTAGAAACCTCGGAATGAATTGTTCGAAACCACAACATTGGAAGCATTGGTTAGTTGCAATCCAAAATTATCCCTTGTCACAAAGGCCTGAGCAACCGAGTCCTGAAAAATACATTGATTAACCTGCAAGAAATTGGTGCCTAAGCCTTCTATATGCGCTGTGCTAAAGGTACCGGCAGCCGATCCGTTAAGCCTGTAGCGTCGGAGGGTCAGGTTTTGTATGGTTAAATAAGGGGTCTGGTTCAATACGAAAATGGTACGCTGATTGCCTTGGCTGCTGGTATCCCCGATTAGAACAACATCTGCGGCGTTACCGGTGGCCGAAGTTATGGTGAGGGTTGATGAAGCGGACAAACCAGGGAACATGCCGAGGCTGTAGGAACCCATGTGAACGCCGCTTTGGAGCTGCAAAGTCACCGGACCGGTAATTCCTCCGCATTGCAGGACCTGAAAGGCTGCCGTCAAAGAAGGAAACGCTGCACCCGTTCCTGGTCCTACGCTGTAAGTCCCACCGGGCAATGCATAACACAAATTAACAGTAAAGGTATCATTGCCCGCGTTGATATCGGGTCCCGGGACAGGGTTGTTGACCCAGGCTTTGACCATGGCAGGTTGGGTCAATGGCAACGTAAGATTGGAATTGAACGTGTGGGTTGTGGATTGCCCTGTAGGCAAAGAACCTGTCCATGACTCCGTAACCGCCGGACCGTTGTTCACCGAAAAACCGACACTAGCACCCGTAATGGTGTTAGCCGCATAATTAGAGATTCGCATCACCACCTGACCGCTCGATCCACCCAAAACCGGTGAGGCTGGACTAAGCAATCCGGTCGCTGCAGCATCGGTTCCAGTCAATGGCAAAAAATTTAGTTGCATGTTAGGCCGCTGGGTACTGGTAAAAAACCCAAAGGATGCACCGGGTACAGCCGAGCAGGTTCCCAAAGAATCTCTTCGGAAAATTAAAGTGCCATTGTAACCAAGATCCGTTTGCTGAAAGACCGCATTGCCGCTCTGAATCCACGAATTGTTGTTAAAACAAGTTTCGATAATCAGGTTTGAAGTTCCATTCCAAAAATAGGGTTGCGCAAAAACATGGGTATTCCAACCTACGACATCGGTATAGGTCGGTACGCTATAAACCTGCGTCATTCCAGGAACAAACCCGGTCGTGGTGCTTAGCACGGTATCGGAAGTCGTTCCCAACGAAATCGTAAAGTTCTGCAACGGTATTCCCGCCGGGGTTATCACATTAAATCCAAGCGATGTCAATCCCCCAGCGGTCACACCCAGGGCGTTTAGTTCAGAGGCCCGAATTATCATTTGATGCCTTGCCCCCCAATAAAAGTTCCCGTAGGGAGCAGGGTACGATGTGTTGGTGTTCTGCTGGGTGCCGTTACCAACCGTTACCAGGATCTGGGACCAACCGAGTTTAGGAACCATGGAACCCGGAAGCAACAAGGCCAGAAACCAAAAAATACGGGGGGACATAAAGGTCTTTAACATAAATAAATCGTTGAATAACTCAAAATAAAACGGTTACGCAGCCAAAAATACAGCCTAAGCTCGTTAGGATAACCCCGTGAACAAGTTTAGACTTTCCTAACGATCAAAGGCCAGGGGCATCGCCCCACCGCTTTCGACCCAGCGACCCTCAAAATAGGCCAAGCGACCGTTGAGCAAGACACCGTAAACCTCATGAGAAAAAGTAAACCCTGCAACCGGGGACCAACCACAACGGTATTCAAGATCATCCTCCCGAACCACGGTAGGTTTATTTCGTAGCAACACCAAATCAGCCGCATAGCCTTCCCTTACAAAGCCCCGACCATGGACTCCAAAGCGCAAAGCAGGGGCATGGCACATGGCCTGGACCACTCTTTCGAATCCAAAATGACCTTTCAATGCCAAATCCCACATCATAAGCAGGCTGTGTTGTAACAAAGGGCCTCCACTGGGAGCCTCCGTATAGGGTCGGTTTTTTTCCTCCGCCGAGTGGGGGGCGTGATCCGTTGCCACCACATCAATCCAGCCCTCCCGAACCGCTTCAAGCAAGGCCTTGCGGTCTTCGGCAGCCTTGATGGCGGGGTTCCACTTGATGCGATTGCCCAAGCGCTCGTAATCGTTTTCATCAAACCATAAATGGTGAACGCAAGCTTCGGTTGTAATGGATCGAAACCCGTTGGGTCCTGCCGGAACTCTCTTTTTATAATCCACTATATCAGCGACTTCCTCTTTTGTAGTGAGGTGCAAAATATGAATATCGGCCGAACAAGCTTCGGCCAATTCCCGAGCCAATCGGCTGGACACATAACAACCTTCGTGATTGCGAATGCGTGGGTGGTCGGCAGCCGTCCATAACGCTCGTGGCTTGATTGCCTCATAATCTATAGCGGCCTGGGCAATGACTTGGTCGTTCTCGCAGTGCAAAGAAATCGGAACGCCGGGGTGCGTCGTATGCATTTTGCAGTAAACCTCCCGAAGAATTTCGGGGTGATCAACCAACAATTCTCCGGTCGAGGATCCCATAAAAATTTTGACGCCGGGAATCCTCTTGTAATCGGCTTCCAAGAGGTTGGATAGGTTGTGACCGTTGGCTCCCATGTAGAAGCTGTAATTCGCCGCCGAATCCCTAGCTGCTGTGGCCATTTTCCATTCCCATTCCGAGCGATCGCAGGTCGAGGGATGGGTGTTGGGCATCTCCATATAGGAGGTGACCCCCCCACGAAGTGCAGCCCTGCTTTCGGTGGCTATGCAGCCTTTGTGAGTCAGACCAGGTTCCCGAAAATGAACTTGGTCATCCACCAAGCCAGGCAGCAGATAAGCCCCATGGCCCTCAAGAGTTCGATCCGCAATTCTGCGACGATTCACCGGATCAATGGACCAAATGATGCCATCTCGAACTTCCACGTTAACCTGACGGATTTCACCTTCGTTAATCAATTGCACATCCCGGATTGCTAAACTAGCCATGGTGTTAATTTTGGTTTTAAAGATATAAAATGCCTACCAACGAACCCATGAATTCAATCCGATGCTCGGTAGGTTTACGAAGCCTTAGGCATTTCGCTCGCTTTGGGGCATGGCTTCTCCTTTGTCTGGGGATTGTCGGTCCTAGCAAGCAGGTTGCAGCAGGACCGCCCCAAGATCGCTGGCCGGTGGATGCAGCTCTTTACCAACAATGGCAGCAAAAGCGCGATGCCAGGGGTGCCGGCCCCATCGCCTTCGAAGGCCGGCAGCGTATGCGCCTTTTGCTAAAGGACCGCGTTCGGGTTGATTCGCTGGAAGCTGTTTTTGATCGGGAAGGCACCGATGCCCAAAGTCGACTTTTCCAAACCGTAACCCTCCTTCGCCAATACGGTGACCGAATCGAGCCGCTTTGGCTGGAAAGATTAACCGCTTTGGGAGCTGCTTTGGGACCAGGCTCTCTGCATTCGGTGCAATGGTATTGGATTAGTTCGTTGGGGATTCTGGAAGCAAGTCCGACCTATTATCTGGCCCTCCTGGAGGCTTACGGCGACCAAATTGAATGGATCGAGGCCGATGCGGACCCGGGTTTTGGTCCTGATCCGGTGACAGTCGCACCAAGTGGTCCAAGGCCGGAGAGCCCGGGCGGGACCGAGTCCGGCCTGAGGGCCACCCAAGCGCCCTTGATGTGGGCTCGAGGGTATAGGGGGAGGGGACGGCTAGGCATGAACATCGATACCGGGGTTTGGGGGACCCATCCGGCCTTGAGCAGCCGTTGGAAGGGGCTGCAGGTTCCGGCAGCCCAAGCCTGGTTGGGAGCCGGGAATACGCCCACCGATTGCGGGGGCAGCACCCCCCACGGAACCCATGTCATGGGAACCATGGTGGGGATGGATGCGCAGACCCAGGACACGGTGGGCATGGCCGTCCGGGCCCAATGGATTGCCGCCGGTGCATTGTGTACGGGCGGATCCACCACAGCCGCTTTTCAATGGGCCCTGGACCCGGATGGGAATCCGACAACCACGGCCGATGCACCCGATGTGATAAACAACAGCTGGGGCGGTTCGACCCAGGACAGCTCCCAATGCAACAGCCCAACGTACCTGCCTTTGTTCAACGCCCTCTCGGCGGCCGGACTTGCGGTGGTTTTTTCGGCAGGCAACGAAGGCCTTTCCGGGATCTCCACCATCACCGCACCCAAGAATATCAACCTAAACGAGGTCAATGTGTTCTGCACCGGCAACGTAAGCGTCGGCTCCAATGGAAGCCTTAGCATAGCCCCATCGTCCAGCCGAGGTCCTTCGATTTGCTTAAGTCCGGATTCCTCCTTGCTTATCAAGCCTGAATTGGTCGCACCGGGTACGGGCATTCGGTCCACGGGCAACAACGGGGGTTACCTGAACCTGACCGGCACCTCCATGGCTTCGCCCCATGTATCCGGGGCCGTTCTTTTGCTCAAAGAAGCCTTTCCCAACCTACCCGGAAGCACCATCCTGAGGGGTTTGTATCAATCCGGCCTGGATCTGGGTTCCATCGGCGAAGACAATACCTTCGGGAACGGTTTTCTTCAAGTGGATTCCGCCTTTCGGTACCTGGCCCGCTTTCACACCCCGACCCCCCCCTACCGAGGCGCCTATAATTTGAGCCTGCAAGGACCGATTCAACCCAGCGGATTGCTTTGTGCCGATTCGGTGCGCATGCGTTATCGGGTAACCAACCTGGGTGATTCATCGATTGCTTCTTATCGGATTCGTTGCCAAATCGGATCGGGCACTCCATTTTGGGTGCCATTCAATCAAAACCTGGGATCAAACCAGTCCGATACCGTGGACCTGGGCCTGCGGCCGTTGCCAACAGGAGGCGCACCTGGTGCAACCCTTGTTCAGGTCCAAGTCTGGCCGGATGGGGTCGTCGATGAAGACAGCACCGATAACACTTTACAGCACAACCTCAACCAACGAGCCCGCTGGCCCTTACCCCTTGAACAGAACTTTGAAACAGGCAGCCTGGCGTCCTTGGGATTCCAGGTTGTCAACCCTGACAACGGGTTCACGTGGGGTTATTCAACCACCTCAGGCCTGGCCACTGGCTTTCGCTCGGTCACCATGAATGGGTACGCCTACACAACGCTCGGTCAAAGAGATTATCTGGAAACAGGCCGGTTTACGGTCCCGGACAGCGGTCTGGCCCTGCTACGCTTTCGAAGGGCCTATGCTCACAATCCCCGCAATCGGCCCCAACCCGTCAGCGCCTACGATTCCCTTGTTATTTGGGCCTCCACCGACTGCGGGTTGTCTTATCACCGGCTGTGGACTGCCGGAGGCCCGGGCCTCGGCACCACCACCCCCGATTCCCTTGCGTTTGTTCCCTTGCAAAGCAACCAATGGCGCAGAGACTCCGTTGACCTCTCTGTCCTTCGGCCAGCCACTTCCGCTTTTTTACGATTCGAGTTTTTTAACCAAAACGGGAACAACCTTTATCTGGATGATCTCCAAATTTTGGTGGATTCCATGCCTCCCTTGGTCTCTTGGGATTGGACCATGCAAGGGTGCAACCCGGTTTTGGTTCAGCTTCAAGCCGATGCCGTTTTGGCCGACAGCCTTCGCTGGGTCCTTCCCCAAGGCCTGACCTCCACCAACAACCAAGTTACCCTGAACCCCGGACCAGGCACCCATACCGTTACGATGATTGGCTACAATCGCTTCGGTGTCGATTCGTTAACCCGAAGTTTCACGGTGCCTTTTGGACCCGTTGCTAATTTTGAATTAATCAGGGATACAATAGTTCGAGGTTCCCTTCTGGGACTACTCAATCAAAGCCAATACGGTTCCTACTATGTCTGGGATTTTGGAGATGGGACACCAAGGGTGGCTGGCTATGCGCCCCAAAAACGCTATAACCTAAACGGTACGTACCCGGTCAGTCTTTGGGTCAGCGGTGCCAATCTCTGCGTGGATTCTCTCATCCAGCATAGGACTGTTGTGGTCACCTCTCCCACCGGTGTTCGGGAATACCAAATGCAGGCACCCAGTCTGTTTCCCAACCCTGGTTACGGAATCATCAACCTCCACCTAAATGAAACGGCCTATCCTTATGGATTGCACGCCCGGTTAACCGATGAAACCGGACGAGTTTTGAATCAGCAATTTTGGAGTGCCGAAGAATGCAAGAATAGAAACGGCCTCCGCTGGGAACTAGAGCCCCGCATGCCCGAAGGACTATACTTCCTGCATTTTGTTGACGGGAAAGGAGGCACAGCAACTTTGCGCTACCTCCTTAGAAAGCCCTAATCAAGGTTGCGACAACCTAGGCCTGGGCCGTCGGTCCACCAAAGGTCATGGGCAGCGATGCCCCTCCCAAGGTTTCGCCCAAATCTATTTCCCCGTGTACCTGCTCAAATTTGTCCAGGTTGTCTGCCAGGGCATGCAAAAGCCTTTTGGCATGCTGAGGGGTCAAGACAATTCGGGACTTGACTTTCGCCTTGGGCAAACCCGGCATCATCCGGACAAAATCAACCACGAATTCTGCGTTGGAATGGGTGATAATGGCCAGGTTGCTGTAAATTCCCTCCGCCACCTGCTCGTCCAACTCTATGTTAATTTGATTTTCGGGTGCTGGGTTATTCTGGCTCATGGGTAGATAGACAAAGGAACGGAAACAAAAACGACAGAGAATGTTCTTCGATGGTTTGAAACGAATGATTAAGGATGGACTCGATTAAGGATTCGATTCGGTCAACATCGACTCTTCGGATTCAAACTCCTCCTTGGAGGCCATCAAGCGTTGATATTCTTCCAAAGACCCGACCACCATCTTCTCGTAGGCACGTACCCCGGTTCCGGCAGGAATCAGGTGACCCACAATTACATTTTCCTTGAGTCCCAACAATTCGTCAACCTTACCAGCAATGGCAGCCTCGTTAAGAACCTTGGTGGTTTCTTGGAACGACGCAGCGGACACGAAGGACTTGGTTCCCAAAGAGGCACGAGTGATACCCTGAAGCAATGGCTGCGAAGTCGCAGGTAATGCACGGACAAATTCAACCTGCTTAAGATCCTTGCGTTTCAGGGCTGAATTTTCATCCCGGACTTTGCGCATGGGGACGATGTCCCCCTGACGCAGATTGTTTGAATCTCCGGCATTCAAAATCAACTGTTTCTCAAAAATTTCATCGTTGATCCGCATGAAATCCTGTTTGTTCACCACTTCCTGCTCCAGAAAGGATGTGTTACCAGGATCCACAATCACGACTTTTTGCATCATCTGCCGAACGATAACCTCAAAGTGCTTGTCATTGATTTTCACACCCTGAAGGCGGTAAACCTCCTGGATATTGTTGACCAAGTATTCTTGAACCGCCCCAGGGCCCTTGATGCCCAAAATAGCGGCCGGGGTAATGGCGCCGTCCGAAAGAGGATCACCGGCTTTGATAAAGTCGTTGTCCTGAACCAGGATATGCTTGCTAAGCGGAACCAAGTATTTTTTGATTTGACCATCCTTGGATTCGACCTGAATCTCACGGTTACCCCGCTTAATTCCGCCAAAAGTCACCACACCGTCAATTTCAGAAACAACCGCTGGGTTTGACGGATTCCTGGCTTCAAAAAGTTCGGTAACCCGAGGCAGACCTCCGGTGATATCCCTTGTCTTGGTCGTCGATCGAGGAATTTTGGCCAAAATGGTTCCCGGCAAAATAACATCCCCTTCGTTCACCTGAAGGTGGGCCCCAACCGGAAGGTTATAGGTACGCTGATTGTTCTTTTTGGAATCCAAAATCTTGACCGCAGGGTTTTTGGTCTTGTCCTTGGTATCAATAATGACCTTCTCTTTGTGACCGGTTTGTTCGTCGGATTCTTCTCGGTAGGTGATACCGTCAACTATATGTTCAAAATCGGCCTTACCCTTGAATTCAGAAATAATCAAGGCGTTGTAGGGATCCCAAGTACAAATAAGGTCGCCCTTTTTGATTTTGTCACCGGCTTTGGCCGAAAGGGTCGCACCGTAAGGCAATACATTGGTCATCAAAGGCAAACGCGTTTTGAGGTCCATAATCTTGATTTCACCAGAACGGGAAACCACGGTTTCAACCGGAAGATTTTTATCAGACGTGGCGTTGGTAACGAAACGGACCTCGTCAAATTCCACCAAGCCATCAAACTTTGCAACCAACTGAGATTCCGTAGCAATGTTACCGGCCACACCACCCACGTGGAATGTACGAAGGGTCAACTGCGTACCGGGCTCCCCAATGGATTGAGCGGCAATAACCCCGACAGCTTCACCGATTTGAACAGTGCGGTTCGTGGCAAGATTTCTTCCATAACACTTAACACATACACCGCTAACCGAGGCACATGTCAAGACCGAACGGATTTCAACCGCCTCTACAGGAGAGGCTTCAATCATAGCTGCGACTGCTTCGGTGATTTCTTCGCCCGCCGCTAACAATACTTTGTTATCAACCGGATTAACGACATCCGAAGCTGCAACACGACCAACGATGCGCTCCTTTAGAGGCTCTACCACCTCTTCGTTGTCTTTGAGAGCGGTTACTTCAATCCCACGCAAGGTACCGCAATCCTCTTCATTGATGATAACATCTTGTGCAACATCATGAAGACGACGCGTCAAATAACCAGCATCCGCTGTTTTGAGGGCGGTATCGGCCAAACCTTTACGGGCACCGTGGGTCGAAATGAAGTACTCAAGCACGTTGAGGCCTTCCTTGAAATTAGACAAAATCGGGTTTTCGATGATTTCGCCTGCGCCGCCGCTTTTTTGGGGCTTGGCCATCAGACCACGCATACCTCCAAGCTGACGAATTTGCTCCTTGGAACCACGAGCCCCTGAATCCAACATCATGTACACCGAATTGAAACCTTGTTTGTCCGAGGCAATCTCTTTCATCAAGGTATCCGTGATTTTGGAATTGGTACGGGTCCAAATATCAATGACTTGGTTGTAACGTTCGTTGTTGGTGATAAAGCCCATGTTATAATTACCCGTCACCTCCTCAACCTCGCGATGCGCTGCTTCGATCAAGGTCACCTTGTTTTCGGGAACCATCACATCATCAAGATTAAACGAGAGGCCGCCCTTGAAGGCCATTTTGAAGCCCATTTCTTTGATTTGATCAAGGAAATCGGCCGTCGTGGGGATATCGGTTTGACGAACAATCACACCAATCAAATCCCGTAGGGATTTTTTGGTCATCAGCTCGTTAATAAAACCAACAGCTTGGGGAATCGCGCGGTTAAAGAGAATTCGACCCATGGTGGTATCAACCAACTTGGTGTCCAAACCACCGGCTTCGTTTCGCACCTGGGTACGAACCTTGACCCAAGCATGCAATGCAACCATGCCCTCGTTGTAGGCAATGTTGGCTTCCTCTTCGGAATAGAACACCCTGCCCTCGCCTTTAATAGGATGCTCTGGGGTGGACTTACGGCCTTTGGTGATGTAATAAAGACCCAAGACCATGTCTTGAGAAGGAACGGTGATGGGCGATCCGTTGGCGGGATTCAAAATATTGTGCGATGCCAACATCAACAATTGGGCTTCCAAAATGGCCGCATTGCCCAACGGAACGTGAACGGCCATTTGGTCACCGTCAAAGTCCGCGTTAAAGGCCGTACAAACCAAAGGATGCAATTGGATGGCCTTGCCTTCGATCAATTTAGGTTGGAAAGCCTGAATACCCAATCGGTGCAAGGTTGGGGCCCGGTTCAACAAGACCGGATGACCTTTGAGCACATTTTCGAGGATATCCCAAACCACCGGCTCCTTGCGATCGACTAATTTCTTGGCCGACTTGACCGTCTTGACGATACCTCTTTCAATTAGTTTACGGATAACAAATGGCTTGAACAATTCAGCCGCCATATCCTTGGGCAAACCACACTCGTGCAATTTCATTTCGGGACCTACCACGATGACGGAACGGCCGGAATAGTCCACCCTTTTTCCTAACAAATTTTGACGGAAACGCCCTTGCTTTCCTTTGAGCATATCGCTCAATGACTTAAGAGCCCTATTACCATCCGCCTTGACAGCATTCACCTTACGGCTATTATCAAAAAGAGAATCCACGGCTTCTTGAAGCATCCGCTTCTCGTTCCGGAGAATTACATCCGGAGCTTTGATTTCCATGAGTCGTTTGAGACGGTTGTTCCGTATGATAACCCTCCGGTACAAATCGTTCAAGTCAGAAGTTGCAAATCGTCCGCCTTCCAAAGGCACCAGCGGTCGAAGTTCCGGTGGAATAACGGGAACCATGCGCACCACCATCCATTCGGGGCGGTTGATACGGTTTTCGGCGTTGGATGCCTTGAAGGCCTCAACAATTTTGAGACGCTTGAGGGCGTCGGTCTTGCGTTGCTGAGAAGTTTCGGTCGCCGCTTGATAGCGCAATTGAGAAGAAAGTTCGTCCAGGTTGATGCGCTCCAGCAAATCGCTGATCGCTTCGGCGCCCATCTTGGCAATAAACTTCTGAGGATCCTTATCGTCGAGGTGCTGATTGTCCCGAGGCAAAGAATCCAAATGATCCAAGTACTCTTCTTCGGTCAGGAAATCCATTTTTTGGAGCTGACCTTCTTTGATGCCCGGCTGAATAACAACGTAACGCTCGTAGTAAATAATCATGTCCAGCTTCTTGCTGGGGAGACCGAGTAGGTACCCGATTTTGTTGGGCAAAGAACGGAAATACCAGATGTGAGCAACGGGTACAACCAGCTTGATGTGTCCGATACGATCGCGACGCACCTTCTTTTCGGTGACTTCCACGCCGCAACGATCACAAACAATGCCTTTGTAACGGATACGCTTGTATTTGCCGCAATGGCATTCATAGTCCTTGACAGGGCCAAAAATGCGCTCGCAGAACAAACCTCCCATTTCCGGCTTGTAGGTCCGGTAATTAATGGTTTCGGGTTTTATAATTTCCCCTTGGCTACGCTCAAGGATAGCTTCCGGCGAAGAAAGCCCGATGCGGATTTTGGTAAAATTGCTCTTGACCTTCCAATCTTTTCTAAACGACATGGGCGTTGATTAATCGAGTTGAACATCCAAACACAAACCGCGAAGCTCGTGCAACAAAACATTAAAGGATTCCGGGATATTGGCCGGTGGCAAAGGATCGCCCTTGACAATGGCTTCGTAGGCTTTGGCCCTACCCACAATATCATCGGATTTGTAGGTTAGGATTTCCTGCAAAATGTTGGATGCACCAAAGGCCTCCAATGCCCAAACCTCCATTTCACCAAAACGCTGTCCACCAAACTGAGCCTTACCGCCCAGGGGTTGCTGCGTAATGAGCGAATAAGGCCCGATCGAGCGAGCGTGCATTTTGTCATCAACCATGTGACCCAGTTTGAGCATGTAGATTACGCCCACCGTGGTCTTTTGGTCAAACGCCATACCGGTTTGACCATCGTAAAGCTGGGTACCTCCCAATTCGGGGATGCCGGCTTTGATAGTGTAATCCTTCACCTCATCGTAGCTGGCACCATCAAAAATTGGGGTCGCAAATTTGACACCTAATTCTTTACCGGCCCATGCCAAGACGGATTCGTAAATCTGACCAAGGTTCATACGCGATGGTACACCGAGTGGATTCAGAACAATATCGACTGGCTTGCCGTCGGCTGTGAAAGGCATATCCTCATCGCGAACAATCCGCGCGACAATCCCTTTGTTCCCGTGACGACCGGCCATCTTATCACCCACCTTCAGCTTGCGCTTTTGGGCAACATAGATTTTGGCTAATTGATTGATACCTGCTGGTAATTCATCGCCAACTTGAATGTTAAACTTACGCCGCTTCGCTTCACCGTTAAGCTCCGAGAGACGAAGCATGTAGTTTTTGTGAAGGCGTTCGATAAGTTCGCTTTTTTCCTTGTCGATAAGCCAGCCTTTGGCGTTGACTTTGTCGTAATCAACTTCGTTGAAGCCTTTGCGGGTGAATTTGACTCCCTTGGGAATAATCTCTTCACCGAGTTTGTTGAAAACGCCTTGAGAAACTTTGCCCTCGGCCACTTCCATTAACTTGTCAACCAAGGTGGTCCGTAGAGTGGCAGACTCTTTGGACAATTCTTGATCAATACGCTCCAGCATCAACTTCTCTTCCTGCTTACCGGTTTTGTCACGACGAACGCGGGTAAAGAGTTTTTTATCGATTACCACACCGGTCATCGAAGGTGGCACCCTCAAGGAAGCGTCTTTGACGTCGCCGGCCTTGTCACCAAAGATGGCACGCAACAATTTCTCTTCCGGTGAAGGATCGCTTTCGCCTTTGGGGGTGATTTTTCCAATGAGAATATCGCCTTCACGGACCTCGGCACCGATACGAATTAAGCCGTTCTCGTCCAGGTCTTTGGTAGCCTCCTCGGAAACGTTGGGGATATCAGCGGTTAGCTCTTCTTCGCCACGTTTGGTATCCCTTACCTGCAATTCAAACTCTTCGATGTGCACCGATGTGAACCAATCTTCACGGACAACGCGTTCAGAAATCACAATGGCATCCTCAAAATTATAACCCTGCCATGGCATGAAGGCCACTTTGAGGTTACGACCCAAGGCCAATTCTCCGGCCTGTGTAGCGTAGCCTTCGACCAAAACATCCCCTGGTTGAACTTTGTCGCCAACGCGAACCAGTGGCTTGTGATTAACACAAGTGTATTGGTTGGTTTTTCGGAACTTAATGAGGTTGTAGGTCCGCACATCGGATGCAAAGGAAACCAAACGGTCTTCGGAAGAACGTTCATAACGTACCACAATGCTGTTAGCATCGACATACTCGACCACACCAAAACCTTCGGCATTGATCATAGCACGCGAATCGCGTGCCACCTTGCCCTCCAAGCCTGTGCCCACAATGGGAGCCTCGGGTCTAAGCAAAGGAACGGCTTGACGCTGCATGTTGGAACCCATCAAGGCGCGGTTTGCATCATCGTGTTCCAAGAAAGGAATCAACGATGCAGCGATACCAACAATTTGATTAGGTGCGACGTCCATGTATTCGATGGCCTTGGGATCCACCGTAGGGAAGTCGCCCATCAGACGTGCCTTCACTTGGTTGGTCTTGAAATGACCATGAACATCGACGTCGGAACTTGCTTGGGCAATGGTCCGGTTGTCTTCGTCTTCGGCACTGAGGAAAATTGCCTTCCAAGCCCCTGCTTCGTTTTTGTTATCCGAAGGACTCAGGGTTACTTTTCCTCCGTCCACCTTCCAATAAGGAGTCTCAATGAACCCCATGTTGTTTACCTTGGCATGGGTGCATAACGAAGAAATCAAACCAATGTTAGGGCCTTCCGGGGTTTCGATGGTACACAAACGACCGTAGTGGGTGTAGTGTACGTCCCGTACCTCAAAGCCAGCGCGCTCACGTGATAAACCACCGGGGCCAAGGGCTGACATTCTCCGCTTGTGGGTGATTTCGGCCAACGGATTGGTTTGATCCATAAACTGGCTCAACTGGTTGGTCCCGAAAAAAGAATTAATCACCGAACTAAGCGTCCGGGCGTTAATCAAATCGGTCGGGGCAAAGACTTCGTTATCCCGAATATTCATTCGTTCACGGATGGTCCGGGCCATACGGGCCAGACCCACGCCAAACTGGGCAAACAATTGCTCTCCAACCGTGCGAACACGGCGGTTACTCAAGTGGTCAATATCATCCACATCGGCCTTGGAATTGGACAACTGGATCAAATATTTAACAATAGCTACAATATCATCCTTCGTCAAAACACGAACCTCTGTGGAGGTTTCCATCCCGAGTTTGCGGTTGATACGGTAGCGACCTACCTCACCCAAGTCATAGCGCTTATCCGAGAAAAATAATTTCTCGATAATCTGCCGAGCGGATTCATCATCCGGTGGATCAGCGTTCCGTAATTGCTTGTAAATATGGTTCAAGGCCTCCGTCTCAGAATTGGAGATGTCCTTGTTCAAGGTATTGAAGATGATGGAGTAGTCTCCAATCAGAACATCTTCTTTGTGCAGAATAATGTTCTTAACACCGGCATCAACGATGGTGTCAATCATGAATTCTTCCAAAACGACATCACGCTCAATCAAAATCTCGTTCCGACTGATATTCTGTACTTCCCCGGTGGACTCGTCCACAAAATCCTCAACCCAGCTCTTCAAAACACGGGCGGCGAAACGACGTCCAACCACCTTTTTGAGGGCTGCTTTGCTAACTTTCACTTCATCGGCAAGATCAAAAATGTTCAAAATGTCCTTGTCCGAAGTATAACCAATAGCCCGAAGAAGGGTTGTTACCGGAAACTTCTTTTTGCGATCGATGTAAGCGTACATGACGTTGTTAACATCCGTCGCAAATTCAATCCAAGAACCTTTGAAGGGAATAATACGGGCCGAATACAGTTTCGAACCGTTGCTGTGCAGGGTTTGTCCAAAGAAGACACCGGGTGAGCGATGCAACTGCGACACAATGACCCGCTCGGCTCCGTTGATAACAAAGGTTCCTTTGGGAGTCATGTAAGGAATTAAACCCAGATAAACCTCCTGCTCGATGGTTTCAAAGTCTTCGTGCTCCTTGTCATTGCAAGAAAGACGAAGCTTGGCTTTGAGAGGAACATTGTAGGTCAAACCCCGCTCGATGCACTCTTCGATGCTGTAACGTGGTGGGTCCACGAAATAATCGAGGAATTCCAGAACAAAATTGTTGCGGGTATCCGAAATCGGGAAATTCTCAGCAAACACCCTGTACAAGCCGTCGTACTGACGATGCTCAGGAAGGGTCTCCAGCTGGAAAAAGTCTTTGAAGGATTTGAGCTGAATGTCCAGGAAATCTGGATAATCCAGAGGATTCAGGACAGACGAAAAGGTTATACGTCCTTCGGGGGTGGTTTTGGTGGCCAAGGGGTGGGGATTTAGAGGTATACCGAATCAAAACACAAACGGCTGTGGAAGCGAAAACCTCGTTTTCGCCCCCACAGCCCACAATGCCGGGAGGAATTACTTTACCTCAACCTGTGCACCGGCCTCTTCCAATTTGGATTTGAGGGCATCGGCTTCGTCCTTCGGACACTTCTCCTTGACGGTCTTGGGAGCGCTGTCAACCAATTCCTTGGCTTCCTTGAGGCCCAGACCGGTGAGGTCTTTCACCAACTTAACAACAGCCAGCTTGTTCGCACCGGCGTCCTTTAGGATGACGTCAAATTCTGTCTGAGCAGCTGCAGCTGCAGGTGCATCTCCACCACCAGCCGCAGGACCGGCGATGGCAACGGCTGCGGCAGCCGGTTCAATACCGTACTCATCCTTGAGGATGGTGGCTAGTTCATTAACCTCTTTGACAGTAAGGTTAACCAATTGTTCAGCGAAAGCTTTGAGATCTGCCATGATTGTGATTTTTGGGGTTTGTTATGAAATTGATTTTGTATAAGTAGATAATGGAAGCTCGAGGGAAAGTTTAAGCGGCCCTGGATTGCAGGGTTTTGACAAGACCACCCAACTTGGAACCGCCTGATTGCAAAGCCGATACAACATTGCGTGCGGGAGATTGAAGGAGGCCTACCAATTCGCCAATCAATTCGTATTTGGACTTGATGCTGGTCAGAGCATCCAGTTGATGATCGCCGACATAAACGGCCGAATCAATATAGGCAGCCTTTAGGACAGGCTTGTCGGATTCTTTGCGGAATTCCTTGAGCAAACGAGCTGGGATATTCCCCTGCTCAGCGATCAGAATGGAGGTGGCCCCTTTGAGGGTAGGGAACAATTCTTGGTACCCCTCGCCCACTTGTTCCATGGCTTTGCGCAACAAGGTGTTCTTCACAACGCGGAATTCAACGCCACGCTGGAAACAAAGCCGACGGAATTTGTTTATCGTCTCAACGTTAAGGGACGATGCATCCGCCAGGTAAAAGAAAGGGCTGGCAGCTATTTTGGTGGCGAGGCCATCAATGGCTTCACGCTTTTCAACTCTGGTCATCGCAGGCTATAGTTTAAATAAGTCGTTTGAAGGATTAGATTCCGGGGATGGATTTGGGTTCAATGCAAATCCCAGGGCTCATGGTCGATGATAGATAAATGCTCTTGATGTACGTGCCTTTGGCGGCCGATGGCTTGAGGCGTACAATGGTTTGCAACAATTCCGTGGCGTTCTCTTCCAATTGCTTGGGCGAAAAGGAAACCCGTCCGATTCCAGCATGAACGATACCGAATTTGTCAACCTTGAAGTCGATTTTTCCGCCTTTGACTTCCGTAACCGCTTTGGCAACATCGTCGGTCACCGTTCCGGTTTTGGGGTTCGGCATCAAACCGCGTGGACCCAAGACACGACCAAGGCGACCTACTTTGGCCATGATGCCTGGCTGTGTTATAATAACATCCACATCCGTCCAACCACCTTCAATCTTGGTGATGTATTCGTCCAATCCAACGAAATCCGCCCCTGCGGCTTTGGCCTCGGCTTCCTTGTCGGGATTGCAGAGAACCAAAACTCGAGCCACCTTGCCGGTACCGTGTGGCAACGTTACGATGCCACGGACCATTTGATTGGCTTTGCGCGGATCAACACCAAGGCGGATGTTCACATCCACGGAGGCGTCAAACTTGGTAAATGTCACCTTCTTGACCAGTTCGCTGGCTTCGTTGAGGCGATAGGCTTTAGCGGCCTCGATCTGGCCTTGGGCCTTCTTTTGGTTTTTGGTTAGTGCAGGCACGATAATTTCAATTAATAAGTTAAACTTCCCAAGGGGCTGTTCCGGTGACGGTCAAACCAAGGCTACGGGCCGTACCGGCAACCATTTTCATGGCCGATTCAATCTTGAAGGCGTTCATGTCCTGAATCTTATCTTCTGCGATGGTTTTAACCTGTTCCCAGGTCACCTGGCCCACCTTTTTGCGGTTGGGCTCCGCAGAGCCTTTGGACACTTTGGACGCCTCAATCAATTGTACAGCTACAGGAGGGGCTTTGACAATGAAGTCGAAAGATTTATCGGCATAAACACTGATGACAACCGGCAATACCTTTCCGGCCTTCTCCTGGGTTCTTGCGTTGAACTGCTTGCAGAATTCCATAATGTTCACACCTTTGGAACCTAAAGCGGGTCCTACCGGCGGAGCTGGATTGGCTGCACCGCCTTTAATCTGCAACTTGATGAATGCTGAAATTTCCTTGGCCATAGTGATTGATTGTCGAGGTGGTTGGATTGCGTTGGTTGGCAGTTCGTCTTATGAGATTTTTTCGACCTGCGTAAAATTGAGCTCAATGGGTGTGCGGCGTCCAAAAATTTTGACCATTACCTTGAGCTTTTTCTTCTCTTCATTTATTTCTTCAATGACCCCGATGAATTCGTTGAATGGCCCATCCATCACTTTGACCGATTCGCCCATCCGGTAAGGATTCACCATGGTTTCGCCTTGTTCGGCGACCTGGTCGGCCTTGCCAAGCATCCGATTAATCTCGGATTCTCGCATTGGCGTTGGATTTTCACCACCCAAAAAACCAATGATATTGGGAGTCTGCGTGATCACCGAAGCAAGGTCCGGGTTCAAGGTTAGATTAGCCTCAAGCAATATATAACCCGGAAGAATATTGCGCTCTTTGATAACTTTCTTACCATTCTTGAGTTGCAAGACCTTTTCGAGAGGAATAAGGATCTGGGAAACCAGGTCCGACATGCCGTTATAGGCTATCTCGGATTCCAGGCATTCCTTGGCCTTGCGTTCCTTGCCGCTAATGGCTCGAACTACGTACCACTTTAAGTCCATATCCTGTGCGATGTCTAACCGTTGACGAATCAATCGGCGGTTTATTGAAACAAATGATAAAATGCACTAAGCAGCGAGGAGAAACCCACATCCATCAGGTAAATCAGCAGCGAAAACAACAAGGAGGCTATCAGAACCACCATGAGTGAGTCCTGCAATTGTTCCCAGGTAGGCCAACTGACCTTACGGATCAGTTCCTCCCGAGATTCCTTGACGTATGCAATGAGTTTATTCATGGTTTGGATATTTGGGGCAATCAAGCAGGCGACATTCTTTCAGCACGGGTGGAGAGACTCGAACTCCCAGCCTATGGTTTTGGAGACCATCGCTCTGCCAATTGAGCTACACCCGTATAGACAACGAAATCTCCCCGAGGGTACGGGGAGATTTCGCCGCTAACGGCCCTGTTATTAGGCGATGATTTCGGTTACCTGACCGGCACCAACGGTGCGGCCACCTTCGCGGATCGCAAAACGAAGACCCTTCTCCATCGCAATCGGAGAGATCAGTTTCACAACCACCGAGATATTGTCCCCGGGCATGACCATTTCGGTACCGGCTGGCAATGCAATCTCGCCAGTAACGTCGGTGGTACGGAAATAGAACTGTGGACGATACTTATTGAAGAAAGGAGTGTGACGTCCACCTTCTTCTTTGGACAGGACGTAAACCTCGGCCTTGAACTCATGGTGAGGTTGTACAGAACCTGGCTTACAAATAACCATACCACGACGGATATCGGTTTTTTCGATACCACGGAGCAGAAGACCGGTGTTATCACCGGCTTCACCGCGATCCAAAATCTTACGGAACATTTCCACACCGGTAACGGTGGACTTAAGGTTCTCGGCGCCCATACCAATGATATCAACCGGATCACCGGAATTGATAACACCGCGCTCGATACGACCGGTCGCAACGGTACCACGACCGGTGATCGAAAACACGTCTTCGACTGGCATCAAGAAAGGAAGATCGGTCATACGAGGTGGGGTCTGGATATAAGAATCCACCTTGTCCATCAACTCGATAACGGTTTGCACCCACTTTGGCTCTCCGTTAAGGGCTCCAAGGGCTGAACCACGAACGACGGGGATATCGTCCCCTGGGAATTCGTAGAAGCTCAAAAGCTCGCGGATTTCCATCTCAACAAGCTCAAGAAGTTCTGGATCATCCACCATGTCAACTTTGTTCATGAAAACAACCAGGGCAGGAACACCAACCTGACGAGCAAGCAGGATGTGCTCACGGGTCTGGGGCATTGGTCCGTCGGTAGCCGCAACAACAATAATGGCACCGTCCATCTGGGCAGCACCTGTTACCATGTTCTTCACATAGTCAGCGTGACCAGGGCAGTCAACGTGCGCATAGTGACGGTTGGCGGTTGAATACTCAACGTGGGCCGTGTTAATGGTAATACCGCGCTCTTTTTCTTCGGGAGCGGAGTCAATTGAGTCAAAAGAACGAGCTTCTGACAAACCGGCTTCGGCCAATACCTTGGTGATAGCGGCGGTGAGGGTGGTTTTCCCGTGGTCAACGTGGCCAATGGTGCCGATGTTAACGTGGGGTTTGGAGCGGTCAAATTTTTCCTTTGCCATGGTTACGGTTTTTTACGTTTGTTTTTGGGTGTTTGGGTTGGTTTGGGTTGGTTGAACAGCGGACTCAATCGTTGGGACATGCAAGGTAGGATGGAGCCGTTGATGAGAATTGAACTCACGACCTCTTCCTTACCAAGGAAGTGCTCTACCCCTGAGCT
>RFOZ01000040.1 GCA_009926405.1 Cytophagia bacterium | reverse complement strand
CAAATGGCCGAGGCCCGCGGTTACCGCAGCCTGGTCACCAAGCCGGAGAGCTACGAGATTTGTTTTGTTCCAGACAACGACTATCGAGGTTTTTTGAAACGTCGAGTCCCCGGATTGGAGGAACAGGTTCGCGGTGGTGAATTTGTGAACATTTCCGGAGATCCCATCGGTCTGCATCAAGGCTATCCTTTTTATACTGTTGGTCAGCGCAAAGGCCTCGAAACCGCCTTTGGGACCCCCAAATATGTGGTATCAATCGACGCCCCACGAAACAGAGTGGTTCTGGGAGATTTGGAGGACCTGGATCGCAGAACGATGCGGGTTGGACAGGTGAATTGGCAAAAAATAGATGCCCTGCCCAAAGACGGTCTGGATGCTCTGGTCAAGATTCGCTACAAGGACCCCGGATCTCCTGCCTTTTTGCGTTGGGATGGCGAGAAGGTTGTGGTTGAATTCATGGCGCCCGTCAAGGCCATCGCCCCGGGTCAGGCCGCCGTCTTTTACCATGAAGATACCGTCCTTGGAGGGGGTTGGATTGTAGATTCGGACCCTTTACCCCGTTAAACAACGACGCCCATGAAAACATTTCTAAGGACCTTCCTGCTCTTTCTTATTTCGGGATTTTCGTCCTGGGCCCAAACCAGGGATACGTATTGGGTGGCCTTCACCCACAAACCAGCGGGGGCCTACAGCCTGCTACAACCCCAGGCCTATTTGGGTCCTCGGTCCATCGCTCGGCGTGTTCGCCAAGGCATTTCCATCGATAGTTCGGATTTGCCGGTTTACGCTCCTTTTCTGGACAGCCTACGTGCCGCCGGTGCCCAAGTGAAGCACTGCAGCAAATGGTTAAACGGTGCCACCATCCGCATTCCGAACAACGACTCCTTGGTTCTCCAAAGAATTTACAACCTGCCATTTGTTCGTCAAACCCTGCCCAACGGACGCAAAGCCGGTCAGGACGGACGGTATCCTTCCCACAAGCTTGCCGTTCACCCAATTCCTTTGCCCATTTCTTCTGTAGGACGGACCAGTTCAGGATACGGCGCTTCGTTAGCCCAAATCCGCCTGCACAAAGGGGAATTTCTTCATGATTTGGGCTACCGGGGTCAGGGTCTTCGAATTGCTGTTTTTGACGCTGGATTTGTTGCCATGCCCCAAATTCGGGCCTTTGATTCCCTCTATACCCGCCATGGAGTCTTGGATACCTACGATTTTGTGGACATGGATTCCATGGTCTACGAATTGGACGGGCACGGAACCTATGTTATGGGATGCATGGCTGCCAATCTTCCGGGTGAATTGATGGGAACGGCCCCCAAAGCCGAGTACATGTTGTACCGAACGGAGAACAATGTTGGGGGCAGCGAGAACCCGGTCGAAGAGGACAATTGGGTGGTCGCGGCCGAAAGGGCCGATAGCATGGGTGCTGATGTTTTTAACAGCTCACTCATTTACACCACCTTTGATGTTCCTGGTTGGAATCACAGCTGGGCGGATATGGATGGTAACACAACACGAATGACAAGGGCCTCGGATATGGCGGCCTCCAAAGGTATCTTGGTGGTTAATTCAGCAGGCAATTACGGAGGCGGTCCCTGGTTCAAAATCGGGGCTGCTGCCGACGGAGATTCGGTTTTGGCTGTTGGAGCCACCGATACCTTGGGCGTTCGAGTCGGTTTCAGCAGCCTGGGACCAACGGCCGATGGACGAATAAAACCCAATGTGATGGCTGTAGGAGCTGGGGCCGCAACCTGCGCCATTCCAGGACCTGGAGTCGCTTTGGTATCCGGTACATCCTTTGCAGGACCCATCATGGCTGGTTTGGCTACCTGCCTTTGGCAGGCAGTGCCCAACCGGAACGCTTACCAAATCCTTGAATTACTCGAGCGTAGCAGCGATCGGTCCAACAACCCGGATACCGCCAACGGGTACGGGGTGCCGAACTTGCAGAGGGCCCTAACCTTGGCCGGTTGGAGTCCCTCTACGATGGATTCTTTTCCTTCCTGGACTTGGGCACCGCAACCTTGCACCCAGGAACAAAGTCTCCTCCTGCATGGCAACCGTTTACCCACTGGATCCTACCAAATCTCCTGGTTTAATACCCAGGGTCAGCGAGTTCAAGACAGCCGGTTCGATTGGCCCTCGGAGTCCGGCCAAAATTTTGTAGAAATTACCAAACCGAAGCCGGGATTTTATGTTGTATCCCTAACCGGAAAGTCTTACCGGGATCGTAAAACTTGCCTTCTCCTTCCTTAGACCACCTGGTTATTTTCTTGAGCAACACCTTCGTGTCCCCGCCTTTTCAAAACATCCGCCGCCGGATCTACTTCTTCCTTTGGACGATCTTCTTAGGAACGCATGCTTCGAATGATGCCTTCAGTACGAACCCTGGATCCATCGGTTCATCCTCCTCATTCGGATCCACGAATGATGTTCTAAATTACGACAAGAATTCACGATATACCGTTTCGGGGTATATCCGTGGTCAAAACGGGGAAAACTTGGTTGGATCAACCGTTCAGGTTTTGGCCCTGGGAATCGGAACCGTTGCCAATCAATACGGCTATTATTCTTTGATGTTGGATTCTGGTGAACATACCTTGGTTGTCCAATACCTGGGGTACCGTCCGCTCACCAAAACCATTCGACTCCAACGAAATACCCAGCTCAACTTGGTTCTTGAAGAATCCATTGTCGAGGGTGCTGAGATCGTGGTGGAAGGAAAACGCGCAGAGGATCATGTAACCCAAAGCCGAATGAGTGTGAACGAAGTGGATATCCTTCAGGTCAAAAGCCTGCCAGCCCTGATGGGCGAAGCCGATATTCTCAAAACCATTCAATTGTTGCCAGGGGTCAAAAACGGGGGAGAGGGCACCACCGGCTTTTATGTGAGGGGAGGAGGTCCGGACCAAAATTTAATTTTGTTGGACGAAGCAGTGGTTTACAATGCCTCCCATCTTTTTGGGTTTTTTTCGGTATTTAATGCAGACGCTTTGGCCAACAGTCAGTTGATCAAAGGGGGCATGCCGGCCGAATACGGAGGTCGAATTTCTTCCGTCCTGGACCTAACCATGCGCGAAGGAAACAACCAAAAACATGTTACCCAAGGTGGTCTTGGATTAATTGCTTCTCGTTTTACCACCGAGGGGCCCTTGAAGCGTGGCAAAGCTTCCTACATCCTCTCGGGTCGCAGAACCTATTTGGATGTCTTGGTGGACCCTTTGATCCCAAAGGATGCACCGGCCAAAGGCTCGGGTTATTTTTTTTACGACCTCAACGCCAAGATTAACTGGCAACCGAGTCCCAAAGACAGGTTGTATGCGTCGGCCTATTTTGGCAAGGATGTTTTTGACTTTAACAACCGAGAAAATGGTTTCCGCTTTAGCATACCCTGGGGTAATTCGACGGCGACCCTGCGATGGAACCGAATCCTGAGCCCCCGGCTTTTTGCCAATCATTCCTTGGTTTACAGTGATTTTGAATTTGGAACCCGTTTTACCCAAAACGATTTTACCATCAACCTCAATTCAGGGGTCCGCAACCTCACCTTCAAGCACGATTTGGATTACCAATTATCCGCCCGGCATCGTCTCAAATTTGGTAGTCAACTCATTCGGCATTGGTTTTTGCCCAGTGTGGTCGAAGGCAGAGCCGGTGATTTTGACATTGCCACCAACAATATCCGACGGTTGAACGCCATTGAATGGTCCGCCTATATTCGGGACGAATGGGACATCACCGATCGCTGGCAGGTCAATGCGGGGCTTCGTTTCGCAGTTTTTCAACAATACGGTCCTTATACCTACGAACGCTACGCTGACGCCACTTTAATTACCCGCTTGGACAGCATCGGATTTGGTCCCGGACAAAAAGTGGTGCGTTACCCGGCCTGGGAACCCCGACTTAACCTACGTTATCTGGTGGATAAGCAATCTTCCATCAAATTTGCAATCACCCGCAATCTCCAGTTCATCCATCTGGCGTCTTCGTCTGGGACCTCCTTACCGGCCGATTTATGGATCCCCAGTACCCTGAAGGTACGACCTCAAATTGGCTTGCAATACGCAGCCGGGTATTTCCGTAACTTCCGCGATAACACCTTTGAAACATCAGCCGAGATTTATTACAAAGACCTCCAAAACCAAATCGATTTCCGGGAAGGGGCCGTCAACGGCTTCAACCCTTTAATCGAAAACGACCTGGTCTTTGGCAGGGGAGAGGCCTACGGAATGGAACTTTTTGTTAAAAAAAATCGAGGCAAATTGACCGGTTGGGTTGGGTATACCTTGTCTTGGACCAACCGCTTTTTTGATGATATCATGCAAGGAAAGGCCTACCCCTACAAATTTGACCGGAGGCACGATTTATCGGTGGTGGGGACCTGGGTTCAGAGTCCGCGTTGGAAGTTCTCGGGGACTTTTGTTTACTCAACCGGAAACGCTTATACCTTACCTGAATCGAGGTATTTCTTTGAAGGTCAAATTATTGATCAGATAGGAGAACGCAACAGTTTTCGATTGCCCCACTACCATCGGCTGGATTTTTCGGCGGTTTATACACCATCCAATCAACGTGCAGGCGAGACGGCGCAGAGTAGCGGTCGGCGTCGGTACAAAGGGGAATGGGTCTTTGCGATCTACAATGTTTACAGCCGTTTGAATCCCTTTTTTATCTACCTTGACAACGAGGGTTCCCTCCAACAAGGCACCCTCCAAATCCAAGCCAAAAAGGTCTCCCTGTTCCCCATTATTCCTTCCGTCACATGGAATTTCAAATTCTGAAAAATCTCCAAACTGGTATGGCTGTACGTGGAATTCTCCTATGGATGGTCCTCATGGGAGGTAGCAGCTGCGAGCGTAACATTGATCTGAACCTGCCTCCTCCCAATCCCCACTTGGTGGTCTACGGGGTGGTGGAACCGGATTCTCTTATCAAAGTAAGCATCAGTAGAAATTCGGCCTATTTTGACCCGGTGGATCTCAATGCAGTTCTTAATTTGCTGGATAACAGGGCCACCGTGATCGTCCAATCCACGGACTCTCTGGGACATACCGAAATTGACACCCTTCAACCTTTGCTCTTTCCCGCACTGCCCATCGTTCAATATTGGACGGTTTTTAATTACCAAGGCACCAAAATCAGGGGTCGTCACAACCGGACCTATCGAATTCATATCCTGCATCCGGATCACGAAATCGTTGGAGAAACATCCGTACCCGTCCCCTCACGGATCGACAGCCTTTGGGTACGTTCCAGGGCCTTTTTGCAAAAACAAGCCAATCCATCCAGCCAACCTACCGCCAGAGACAGCCAATTGGTACAACTTTTTTATCGATACCGGGACCCACAAGCGCCCGGTGACCATGTTCGGGTTTTTAGTCGTATCCAAAACGAAGACCAATGGTCCACCGCTTTCAATTCCGTTTACGATGACCAATTCTTCAACGGACAGTCCTTGGATTTTGTGTTACCAAGAGGCAAGGAAGCCTATTTGTTTAACGATTCCACCACCTTTGATGAGTTTGGCTTGTTCAGGGCAGGGGATAGCATTCAAATCAAATGGGCATCGATTGACCGAACCAATTTTCTTTTTTGGAGTGGATTAGCCCAAGCAACGGGTGGTAGCGGGGGACCCTTCGGGGCGCAACCCGTCGTCACCACCAATCTACGCGCCCTTAGGGGCCGTGTCCTTGGATTGTGGGCCGGTTATGGTTCGGTGCATTACAGCTTCAGGGTACCGGATCGCCCCTGAGGCAGCCCGTAAATCTTGGTCTGTACCTCGTTTTCCGTGTAGTTTTGTGGCCTATGGAACATCATGCCTGCTTTATTATTGGTTCCGGTCCAGCCGGATACACCGCCGCTATTTACGCTGCTCGCGCTGGGTTGAAGCCGGTATTGTACCAGGGCCTTCAACCCGGGGGCCAATTGACCATTACCACCGATGTCGAAAACTACCCCGGCTATCCAAACGGAATTATGGGGCCCCAAATGATGGATGATTTTCGACAACAGGCCCAACGCATGGGGACCGATATCCGTTATGGTATCGTAACAGACGTACGTCTTGATACCCATCCCAAGATTATCACCGTAGATAACCAGCATACTTTCAGTGCGGATGCGGTCATCATTTCCACCGGAGCTTCTGCCAAATGGCTGGGCTTGCCTTCCGAACAACGATTGAATGGTCACGGTGTTTCGGCCTGTGCTGTTTGCGATGGTTTTTTCTTTCGGGGGCAGGATGTCGCTGTCGTTGGGGGGGGAGATACCGCGGCCGAAGAAGCAACCTACCTGGCCAAACTCTGCAAAACAGTGCATCTCATCGTGCGTCGAGATGAGCTAAGAGCGTCCAAAGCGATGCAGGAACGAGTTTTTCGCACGCCCAACCTGGTTGTTCATTGGAATAGCAGCACCGATGAAATCCTTGGCAAAGACCAGGTTGAAGCCGTTCGATTGCGGAACAACTTGGATGGAACCCTCTCCGAAATCCCCATTCAAGGGTTTTTTGTAGCCATTGGACACAGCCCTAACACAGCCTTGTTTAGGGGTCAACTGGCGTTGGATGAAACGGGTTATATCTGCACCGAACCTGGCTCATCCCGAACCAATTTGGAAGGGGTTTTTGCAGCAGGGGATGCCCAAGACAAAATTTACCGCCAAGCGGTCACAGCGGCCGGCTCCGGTTGCATGGCTGCCTTGGATGCTGAACGATGGTTGGCAGCCCGGGAAGTTTAGGGAAGCAACCCTGCTTTTTGGGGATCAATGTTTCCGGGGGCCAAAGCCCAACGGGCCACCCTTCGGCCCATTTCAGGTCCCAAGGCCATTCCCATGCCGTTCATACCGGCGACCAACCAGCGTTGACCGCCCATATCCTGGAGATGGGGAACACCCGTAGCGGTAAATCCCATGGTACCACTCCAGGCTTGCTCCCAAACCAAATCCTCTGGCTTCATGCCCAAAACACGATGGGCATACTGGGTTAGTTGATCGGTGATGGCTGGATTCTCGGCCCATTGATCGCTTTGTTCTTTTTGAAAATCCAGGTTGCGGGCTCCTCCCAAGAGAAGGCGGTCGTTTCCTAAGTTGCGGTAATAGAGGTAACCCGCATCCCCGTGAAAATTCCCTTTAAGCCGGTTCGGTAGGCCGCCTGGAATCGGTGCGCTAACCAAAATTTGACCCCGCTGAGGAATCACTTGGGGTTGTGGAACCAAGTTATTTGTTAAAGCATTCGTACATAAAATAATATTTTTTGATTTAATAATCAATTGATTATCAAAATAAATTTCTTGCAAATCCCTATCCACGGGGCCTAAGGAAGCGACCGGAAAGCCCTGGAGGATATGAATGCCCAGGTTGGTTGCATAGCGTTTGAGCGAATGAAGCAAAATCATGGGATGGACCTGACCCTCAAAGGCAATCGGGAGGGCCATCGTTGCGTCCATTCCCCAACCTTGCTTCGTACCCAAGGACAAGGTGTTTCCATAGTAGGGAAAAGGCAAAGGAATCTCGGCGACCTTCTTTCTTTTCCGTTCCGACCTAAAAGGCAGGGGCTGAGACGCGACCTTCTGCATCCGCTCGTTAAGCAATTTCATATCGTGCACCACCCGGTCTATATCCACATCACTGCGTCTGAAAGCCCCCGGAAGCGGAACAATTTCATAAGCCTTTACCCGACTGTATTTCATAGATTTAGTACCCAGAAGACGAAGCATCCGCTGAATACCGGCCCACTTGGCGGCTGTCCAATGCATCCAAGCCGTTTCACCGAGGGCATCCATCTGAGCCCATTGTTCGCTGGGGCTGCCCAAACACAGAAAACCTGCGCTCCTGGAACTTGCCACAGCGCCGGTATTTTTGGCTTCCAAAACAAGAACCCGTAGGGTCGGTTTTTGCTTTTTGAGTTCAATCGCCGCATTCAAGCCGGTGACGCCAGCACCTATAATCACAAAATCCCAAGGACCTTTGAAAGAATCGAATTCCCAAAACGAAAGGCTTGAATACGGAAGCATGGATGAAACTAATTTTTGGTTATGGTTGGAGGAGGGGGCGCTTTGGATTTGCAAAGGTTAACGCAAAGAGGACCTTTGAGGTGAACGGATCAATTCGCTCCTTTCTATTATACATAATATTAATTATGTAACTTAACGATAGCAAAAGGGCGGATTCCCGAGCAAGTTTGACAAGAGAACTTCCTAGCAAGAATCGTAAATCTTCTCAATTCGCTAAATTTGAATAAATTTAATGACATGTTCGGATTAGGTCCAAGGTCAAAAAAGTCATCAGGAGGAAATCACAGCGGACAACGCCGTCGATCCAAATCAAGGATAAATGACCGCATTGACGAAGATTTAAACAAACCCGAGGATACGAGGCTGGGTCCCGATGACAAGGATCGCATGGTGTATAATCCTGGTAAAAGCCTAAAGTCTTCAACCAAGGATATCCCTTATTATCTGCGAAATACGAGCTTAAATTCCTTCGCCTTTTTCGTCTTGTCCTACTTGGCGGTTTACTTTCCCGGCAAAATTGCTTCCGCTGTTCTCGCCGATTTATCCAACCGAGGACCTGTGATTTTCTACCATAAAATCCTTTTTACCAACATCACCGGCTGGGAAAGCTCGGATGCTATTTCCATTTTTAGCGCACCCCTTGTCGTTAATTTCATTCAATTCGTCCTTTATTTCTCACTTTTTCATTGGACCAAACAACGAGAAGGCCCTTATCGCCAATTTGCTTTTTGGTTGTTTTTGCACAGCATGATGCGGGCTTGGGGTTCGGTTTTGCCCGGAATCGCGGCTTTTGAAGAATTTGGCTATTTAGCCGGTTGGTTGTACCTCAATTCTAGCATCGTCTTTGGTTTGTCAATGGTTAGCATCGGTGTTCTGTTTTTGCTTTCGTCGATTTGGGTTCTATTTGCACTCGAAACATCATACTCTAAACATCTGGTTTACAAAGAAGAAAGGCTTAAATATCTTCATTTTTTTGTAGGACTGCCTGTGCTGGCGGGATCCCTTTTTATTCTCCTCCTTCATACCCTAAGCGTTGATTTTTTCCTCCGGGGGTCTGGGACCATGCCGAGGTTGGGTGATTCCATGCACGAAATGGTATACCTCGCAGAGTTTGGTATTGTTTATTTGGCCATGATGATGTTTTTGCCATTTTACAGGGAAAAAGAATTCATCATCGTACGGGACCTACGCATGCTCAAACCTCAGCGATTTTGGATTTTAGCTGCCCTGGGTTCAGGCCTGGCTTTTCGTCTCTTTTTGGACAAAGGCTGGTTCTGGTAGGGATTCCGGAATTTTCCTGATCTTTAGCGAGGATGCCGTTGGTTCAAAAAGTCGACGAGACTGCGGGTCACATCACGAGCACTGTCCCCATACAATAGCCCTGAACCCGGTTGCAAGGCCCATAAGTAATCGTAGCCAGCACCCTGAGCAAAAGCCTTGAATTCTCCTTCCATGAGGGACCTTAACCGAGCGTCCAAGGCTTCTTCGGTCTTGGACAATTCGGCCACCATGCCCTCCCTCATTTGCTCCAAGTTCTGCTGACGACGGGCAAGGCTTTGTTCGGTCATCTGTCGTTGGGATTCCCCCATCCCGGCAGCTTTTCGTTGAAAATCCTGTAGGTCTTTTTGAAAACGAGTGGCCTCCCCCTCCCATTCCTTTTCGGCCTTCAGGAGACGAGCCTTGAGAGCGTCTTTTTGACGGGCCATCCATACAAAATCCCGGGCCACTTCCTCGGAACGAATGTATGCGATGGAAGGGCTACCGTTTTTATTCCCCAAAGCCGGGCTCGGAACTTCCGGGGCCGTCAAGCGGGTGGTCGCTGAAGGTTCTTCGGAACAGGATCGCGTGGCTTCCAAAACGGCCCACGCGGTCAGGCCAAAAAGAATCAGGAAAAGAAGGGTATTTCTTAATTGAATCATCATAGGGGAATGTTTCCGTGTTTTTTGGGTAAAGGCTGATGAGCCTTGGTTTGAAGGGCTCCAAAGGCTCGAAGGATACTCCTGCGACTTTCGGATGGCAAGATGACGTTGTCCACAAAGCCCCTTGACGCAGCAATGTAGGGGTTGGCGAATTTTTCGGTGTATTCGTTAACTTTTTGATTTAGAGTCTCTTCAGGATTTTTGCTTGAAGCAATTTCGCTCTTAAAAATGATTTCGGCAGCACCCTTGGGGCCCATCACCGCGATTTCGGCAGAGGGCCAGGCCAGGTTGATATCGGCACCAATATGCTTGGAATTCATGACATCGTAGGCACCACCGTAGGCCTTGCGGGTAATAAGCGAAACTCTGGGAACCGTAGCTTCCGAAAAGGCGTACAACAATTTGGCCCCGTTGGTGATAATCCCGTTCCATTCTTGCTCGGTGCCGGGTAAAAAACCGGGTACGTCCACCAATACCAAAAGGGGTATTTGAAAAGCATCGCAAAACCGAACAAAACGGGCCGCCTTGCGCGATGCATTGTTATCCAGAACCCCCGCCAGAATCATGGGCTGGTTGGCCACCACCCCGATGGTTTGATCGCCCATGCGGGCAAAGCCCACCAGGATATTACCCCCAAAATCGGGTTGAACCTCCATCCAGGACCCCTCATCCACCAAGGCAGAGACGACCTCCTGCATATCATAGGGGCTGTTGGAACTTTCGGGTATGACACGGTCGAGTGCAGGCCGACGGTCCGCTTCGGTCGGCTGAGGCCATCCCGCCCCTCGATGGGGTCGAACGGCGCAATTGGGTGGCAAATAACTGAGCAGGCGACGAACCCCTTGAAGGCATTCGACCTCGTTGGGGTAGGTAAAATGGGCAATCCCCGAGCGGGTAGCATGGGTTTGGGCCCCACCCAATTCTTCGGAGGTCACCTCCTCGTGGGTCACCGTTTTGACCACATTGGGACCGGTCACGAACATGTAGGAGGTTTGTTCCACCATAAAAATCCAATCCGTAATGGCCGGAGAATAAACGGCACCCCCTGCACAGGGACCCATGATAACCGAAAGCTGTGGCACCAACCCGGAGGCCTTGACATTGCGGTAAAAGATATCGGCATAACCTGCCAGGGATGTGACACCTTCCTGGATCCGAGCTCCGCCCGAGTCGTTCAAGCCCACCACCGGAACCCCGATTCGCAGGGCCAAGTCCATGAGTTTGATAATTTTTTCGGCATGGGTCTCGGACAAGGATCCCCCCAAAACCGTGAAGTCTTGAGAAAAGATCGCAATGCGTTGTCCATTCACCGTACCCAGGCCGGTAACCACCCCGTCTCCCAAATAAACTTCCTCCTCCAAACCAAAATCACGGCAACGATGCGTCACGAACCCACCCATTTCCTCAAAGGAACCGGGGTCCAACAAAACCTCCAAACGCTCGCGGGCGCTCAGTTTGCCTTTGCGGTGCTGGGCCTCCATGCGCGCGCTTCCGCCGCCTTGCATGCTCTGAATTTTCTTCTCTTGGTAGGTTTCAAAACCTTTCATAATCCTCGAATGTTGGGTAGGGGTGCTATCGGTAAAGGTAAGCACTAACCTATTTTTACCGAATCCAACCTACCATTCATGACTCTGATAGAAACCCATCGTCCGCTCTTACAACAGGCCGTTACCGCCTTGCATGATCGTCGTTATTTCAGCCCCTTCCCCGAGAATCCCAAAGCCTACCCCTCCGAAGCGGCGGCTGAGGGGGAAGCGGCCTTCCATGCCTCGCTAAACAAGGATTTTGACCGGCTGTTGCAGGAACAACCGCTGCGCTTCGAGGGAGAAGAAATATCCCCTTATCTCCAAAGCGGGCTTGGCATTCGTTATCCTGTGTTTGCGGACAAAACCCTGGTCGCCAAGGCCGTCCAAGCCCGTAGCTCCTGGCTCCAAGCCGGGGCGGAACTTCGTTGCGCCATCTTGGTGGAAAGCTTGATGCGTCTTCGCCATCATTTTGTTGAAATCGCCCACGCCACCATGCATACCTCCGGGCAGTCCTATATGATGTCTTTTCAAGCATCTGGACCCCATGCAGCCGATCGCGCTCTGGAGTGCGTTGCCATGGCCTGGCAGGAACAAACCCGCTATGCCGAGCAGGCTGATTGGGTCAAAAGCATGGGGAAAATCTCCGTCGAATTACACAAAACCTGGAAACCGGTTGGTAAGGGCGTGGGCTTGGTCGTTGGATGTTCCACCTTCCCCACCTGGAACAGCCTGCCCGGAATTTATGCCAGCCTGGCGGTTGGCAATCCGGTTTTGGTTAAACCGCATCCCAAAGCCGTTTACCCAATTGCTATTGTAACGGCTGTCATTCAAACCGTGTTACAAGAAAACGGATTCAACCCCGAGCTCTGCCAGCTGGCCTGCGACAGCACGGCCCATCCACTTACCAAAGAATTGGCCACCCATCCCGAGGTCCGCACCATCGATTATACCGGTAACAGCGAATTCGGGCAATGGTTAGAAGCCCAAAGCCTCTTTGGTAAAACCATCTTTACCGAAAAAGCAGGCGTCAACGCTGTCTTGGTGCATTCAGCACCGGACCTCAAAGCGGTTTGGGATAACCTCGCCTTTTCGGTTTCGCTTTATGCTGGGCAAATGTGCACAGCGCCCCAGAACATCTACCTCCCTGCCCTGGGCGTGACCGATGCCAACGGTCAACACCACAGCTACCGCGATTTGGTAGAGGGCTTAAGCCAGGCCCTTCGGAAGATCAAGGACCATCCGCAAATGGGGCCCGGGGTTTTGGCAACCATCCAAAATTCCAAAACCTTGGATCGCATTCGGGCCATGCAGGATCAGGCCGGAGATGCCGTGCTTTTGGGTTCCGAAGCCGTTGCCCACGAGGCCTTTCCCCATGCCCTCTCTTGCTCGCCTTTGCTCATTGAAGCCACTCCGGATCGTAAGGATTGGTTTGGAACAGAGCAATTCGGCCCCATCGTCTTTGTCATTCCATACGAAGATTCCGAACAGGCCATGAACCTGATGTTGGAACAAATCAAACAACACGGCGCCCTTAGCTGTGGGATTTATTGCACCGATGCCGAGCGCTGTAATCAAATGGCGGATCGATTGGCAGAAGCCTTTGTACCGGTCTCCTTCAACCTGACTGGACCCATTTACCTCAATCAACACGCCGCCTTCTCTGATTTTCACGGAACGGGTGGGAATGCGGCCGGAACCGCATCCTTTTGCGATGCCAATTTTGTAAACCAACGCATGGTTTGGATTGGTCGCCGGGATTTTGTGGCCGTCCATACCAACGCTTAAGCCCCATGACCGAAAAACTAAACCTCCAAGTTCACCGCCTGGTTCGGGAAACCCCGGACGCCCTTTTGATTTATTTCCGTAGCGAAGAAATTTCTTCCTTTGTTCCGGGTCAATTCCTGACCTTGATGGTTTCCATAGGCGGCCAAAGCTACCGTCGTTCCTATTCCATTTTCACGGATCCTGCGGAGCTCCCCACCCTCGGGGTCTGCGTCAAGCGTTTGCCCGGTGGTTTGGTTTCCAATTACTTGCTAGACAACCTCAAGGAGGGAGATCGTTTGGATGTTTTGCCTCCTTACGGGAATTTCGCCTTGGACCCTGCCATGCCTACCCTGCCACCCTTGGTCCTGGTGGGTGCCGGGTCTGGAATCACCCCTTTGTTTTCGATGTTATCGATGGCTTTGCGTCATCCATCGGCTCCCAATATTCAACTTCTCTACGGTAGCCGTAGCGCCGAAGAAGTCATCTTTGGCG
>RFOZ01000039.1 GCA_009926405.1 Cytophagia bacterium | reverse complement strand
GTGAGGGCTGCGTTGAGGCACGGAAGGCACCTTAACCAGAGCCCTTTTGACCAGGTCCACGACCAATTTGGGATAAAGTGAAGCGCCTTTGGGGGTAAAAAACAGAGGGCTTTCAGGCAGGGTCGTTCCCTGCTGCTCTGCTCTTTGGGCGTAATGACCCAAGAGCGTTCCGAGTTCCGCTGCCAACGGCAACAGCCTTGTTTTGGATCGCTTGCCGGTCACCCTCAGGGTCCCCTGCCCTCGATCCCAGTCTCTCCATCGCAATTGGATGAGTTCGGCTCTCCGAAGCCCGCATCCGTAGAGGGTTTCGACCACACATCGATTCCGGAGTTCCCAAAAATCCTCAGGCCAGGGGGCAGAGGCCCATTCCTCCATGGCTGCCAAAGGGACAGCCCTGGGCAGATTGACGGGTGTTTTGGGACGCTGCAAGGCATTGGAGGGGTCCGGGCCTGGATGCAATCCCTCCCTCAGCATGAATTTGAAGTACGTTTTGATGGTTGAAATCTTGCGGTTGATGGACCGAGGAAGCAGCCCTTGCTCCATGAGGGAAACCAGCCAAGAACGCAAATGCAAGGGAGCGGGCGCATCTTCGGGAGCCAGGCCACAGGAATGAACCAAAAAATCATTCAGCTGATCCAAATCTCTGGCGTAGGCTTCAAGGGTATGAGCCGAAGACCGCTTCTCGAAGCGGAGGTAGCGCAAAAAGCTTCGGTAATCCACGATTACCGTAAAGTTAGGGGACTTAGACGACGTCCGTCTGCATAAGTTGCTGACGATAAACCGCCCGCAAACGCTGCTGCCGCTTGTTTACCGAAGGCTTTTCAAAAGCCTGACGGGCGCGCAGCTCTTTGAGAACCCCTGTTTTTTCGAATTTCTTCTTAAAACGCTTGAGGGCCTTATCAACGGCTTCGTTGTCTTTGATGTCGATTTTGAGCATACCAGATTAATGAGGACGGCAAAGATATCAGGATTCTTTGAATAATTGCCTAGCAATGACCAATTTTTGGATTTCACTGGTTCCTTCACCGATGGTGCACAGTTTGGAATCGCGGTAGTATTTCTCGACAGGGAAATCCTTGGTGTATCCATATCCCCCAAAAATCTGCACCGCTTCGGTCGCCGAACGAACGGCCACCTCTGAAGCATAATACTTGGCCATGGCCGATACCTTGGTTACCGGTTTTCCAGCGTTTTTGAGGGCCACAGCCTGCATCGTTAACAAATGAGCTGCCTCAAGCTCTGTAGCCATGTCAGCCAATTTGAAAGAAATTCCCTGAAACTCGGCAATAGTCTTCCCGAATTGCTGGCGCTCACCTGCGTAGCGGGTTGCAGCCTCCAAGGCACCACGGGCAATCCCCAATGACAAGGCTGCAATACTGATTCGCCCACCATCTAAAATTTTCATGGCTTGAATAAAACCTTCGCCTACCTGGCCCAAAAGATTCTCTTTGGGGACTCGGCAATCACGAAAAATCATTTCGGTGGTCTCTGAACAACGCATGCCCAGTTTGTTTTCCTTCCTGCCCTGCAGCCATCCCTCGGTGCCTCGCTCCACAACAATCGCAGAGATACCGTGTGAATCCAAAAGCTCACCCGTACGGACCATCACCACCGCCACCTCGGCCGAATTCCCGTGGGTTATCCAGCATTTGGCCCCGTTGAGAACCCAGTGATCTCCCCCATCCACCGCCGTCGTCAGCATTCGCAGGGCATCCGATCCGGTATTGGGCTCGGTCAGTCCCCAGGCTCCCAGCCACTCGCCACTCGCCAAACGCGGCAACCAGCGCCGCTTTTGTTCCTCGTTACCAAATTGCAAAATATGCCCCGTACACAAAGAATTGTGGGCGGCCATCGACAGTCCAATCGAGGGATCAACTTTGGTGAGTTGCACAATGGCTTCTACATATTCTTCGTAACCAAGTCCCGCTCCACCGTAGGCTTCGGGCACCAAAACCCCCAAAAGACCCAAGGCCCCCATTTGATGAAAGAGTTCCCTAGGGAAATGCTGACTTTCATCCCATTCCATGACATGAGGACGAATGTTGCGCTCGGCAAATTCTCGAACCGATTCGCTTATCAAACGGGTGTTTTCTGAAGTACTAAAATCCATGCTCAAAGGTAGAAAGAAAACCCATCCTATCGGGCTAAATAAGGGGCTAGCCTCCTTCGGTCTGTGGAATCCAGCGCAAGGTTTTTCAAGACCTCTTCCCCTTTTCCAAAAGGACCGTGTTGCCGTCGAAAGGCCACTATTTTCTTGGCAAGGTTCCAACCAACATAGGGATGATCCGCCAGAGCCTCCAAATCCAAACCATTAACGTCCAAAGACTTAACCGATACGGTATCCAAGGTTATGTACTTTAAAACTACTTCGTAGGTGAGGGTATCCATCCCGTAAACCTCCAACAATTGTTCGGTCCTCAAAAAACCTCCCAGCCTTCTGCGATAATCGGCAATGCGCCGAGCCGTAGCAGCACCCACCCCACGAAGGCGCCTCAAGTCCAGGGTATCAGCGCTGTTGAGTTCCAATTGCTGACCGGGCCGCAATTTGACTACCCTAAGACTATCGCCTTGAAATCCATGGGATCGCCAAACGGATTCCTTCTTTCTTAGATCATGGATGGCCGCAAGGAGTGCAGGATCGGTGCTTTCTACGGATGCCATTTTCGGGGTGAACACCTCCCGCAACCAAGGCAATACCAGAACAAAAACGGAAAGCCCTAACATACCCAAGGCCTCACCTCGACCCATTGTCCACCATTCCCTCATAATCCCAAAGGCTGTATGGATGTTTTATGGGTTTTCGGTTTCTTCGGAAGGCGTTGGCGACCTGAGCACTTTGATCAAAAAATAGATGGTAAAAAAGGTTACAGTACCCTGGGCGAGTAGCATCGTTAACAAGGCAGGGGTCGACATGAGGATGGTGTTTAGAGGAAGGGAAATTTAAGTAATTATTTGTTATGGATTGCTTTGCCACCGTTGGTAACGCGGCGCCTATAGGCCACATAAACTGCATAACCAATGCCCGCATACAAGGTCAACAGCAAAAGACGAGCACCAACAATATAGACATTGCCCGGATTCTGGATTTTGGAAAGGATATCCGGGATGGAGGCCAACAACACGGCCAAGAGAATGACCGGTGTAACATATTGAATCACCCATCGAAAGAAAACGGGTATACGCATATCAGCCCCTTCGTTAATTTCTTTCCAACCACGATCCATACCAAAAACCCAGGCAAACAAGATAACCTCAAAAAAGGCAAAGACCACCAAGCTTACCGTACCGGCCCAATAATCGTATTCGTCAAAAACTCCTTCGTTAAAAAAGAAAACCGTCGGCGCTCCAAGGATTAGGATGATAAGTCCAAAGGTCCATGCCGATGGTCCACGCTTCCAACCAAACTCATCCCGTAAAAAAGCCATTACAGGCGTACCCATGGCCAAAGAGGACGTAATCCCCGCAAAAAAGAGCAGTCCGAACCAACAAATTCCGGCCACAGCACCCATCAAGGGCCCCCACTGGGTAAAGAGATACGGCAGGGTTTTGAAGCCCAGACCCAAGCCTCCGCTCTGGGTTAATTCAACAACCCGATCAACGCCCAAGTATCCGATGGCAATAGGAATTAAAATAGAGGAACCCAATACCACCTCAACAAACTCATTCATCCATCCGGCCGACATGGCATTGAGCGCAATATCTTGCTTACTCCGAACATAGGCTGCATAACATTGAATGGAACCCATCCCTACGCTGAGGGTAAAGAAAATTTGACCGGCAGCAGCAAGCCAAACCTTGGTATTCCAAATCGTATCAAAATTGGGAGTCCACAAGTAATTCAAACCGACGGTTCCATCCAGAATCGCACCAAATTCACCACCCTTCAAGGTGATTCCTTTGTAGGCCAGGAACAAGCCAAATAGAAGAAGCATGGGCATCCCTACTTTGGCCGCTTTTTCAACACCTCCTGAAAGTCCCCGCGATAAAATATAGGTGTTGAGAAACAGGCACAATAGCCAGAAATAAATAGCTGTACTGGAACCACTCAACGAAATATAGGAACCAAAATAATCGGCAACTCCTTCCTGACCCATTCCGTTAAAACTGCCTTGGATGAACATCCAAACATAGTTGAGGGTCCAACTCTCCAGGTAACAATAATAGGCAGCAACCGCAATGTTCGTGAAAATCCCAAAGACACCGATATACTTCCAGATAGCCCGACCCGGATCCAATTCATGAAGAATGAAAGGGGTCGAGTGATTGCCCTTCTTGCCCCCAAATCGCCCCGTAGCCCATTCCACCCATAACAAGGGAATACCCATCAACAAGAAACAGACCAAATACGGAATGATAAAGGCCCCACCCCCGTTCTGAATGGCTTGTACAGGAAATCGAAGAAAATTCCCCAAACCGACGGCGTTACCGGCCATGGCCAGAATTAATCCAAGGCGAGAGCCCCAGGACTCTTGGTTATTGCTCATTTTGAATAGTTAAAGTGTTATGGCCCCATTGTTCCAAGATGAGGGCTATTCCTTGCTCCAAGGTTCGGGGCTGGTAGTCCAGGTCCCTCTTGGCTTTATCGATGACCAAGCCACTAAGCAAAGGACGCGGCGCGGCCTGGCCCAGCTCGGCTGTGGTAACCGCTTGTAGCAAAGAAGAATCCAAATCAAAATAGCGAGCAATTCGCTGGGACATTTCCAATATTGACATGTATTCTCCACCGCTGATGTGATAAAGACCGGTGGCTCGTTGCAAGGCTATGCGAATGCAGCCTTCAGCCAGGTCTTCGGCCAAAGTAGGAGTCCTGTATTGGTCGGCGACGATGCGTAGGCTGCGACCTTCTTCGAGCGATTTCTTGACCCACAAGACGATGTTGGAACGACTCATGTCGGCGGCCAAGCCGTAAACAAGAACGGTCCTAACGATGCAGGAAGGTCCGGTATAAGCAGCGATTTCGTACTCTGCTTCTAACTTGGCCCGACCATACACACTAAGCGGGGCAGGTACAGCATCTTCGGCATAGGGGCCATTCAGGCCATCAAATACAAAATCCGTGGACAAATGCACCAAATGGATATGGAAGGGAGCGCAGGCCCGGCATAGATTGCGTACCGCCTGCACATTGTGCAGATTGCAAGCATCGGGGTCCTTTTCACAATCATCTACTTGGGTCATCGCCGCCGTATGAATAACTGTATCAGGGCGAAAACCACCAACAACCCTTGCAACCTCATCAGGTTGGGTGATATCCAGACTTTGGTAAACAACGGGACCCTCCCTCCAATCATGGCCCAAAAGACCCGCAGGAAGTCTGGATGGACCCCGTCCGGTAGCCAATACCTGAACCGAAGTTTGCTCGGCAAGGGCGGTTACCAACTTCTGCCCCAAGAGCCCGTTGGCTCCGGTGATGAGGATTTTGGTCAACATGGAATGCGAATGCCCTCGCAAATTAGGCAAGTTCAGGGTAAAATCCGCCTATTAACGCTTAGCAACGGGTAAATCGCCGTTTTCGGTTGTGGAGTTGGTCCAGGACCGTATATTTGCCACCCGGTTTAGGCCGGGGACCGTTTGGCGGTCATCGGGGTGTAGCGCAGTCCGGTTAGCGTACACGTCTGGGGGGCGTGTGGTCGGAGGTTCGAATCCTCTCACCCCGACATTCATTCTTGGTCATCAAAGCCTCTTTTTCAAAGAGGTTTTTTTGGCTTTTGCTAGAATAAACCCCGCCTGTCATGACGCCTGATTTACAAAACGCTACGGACCCCGAAGGCCGCAAAGCCAGTCCAATACTCGCCAACGGGGTCAAGAATTTTTTGATTGATATTGACGGGACTGTTTGTGAAGATATCCCCAACGAAGAACCGGAACGCATGCACAATTGTGCTCACTTTCCGGATGCTCTAGAAACCTGCAATCGCTGGTACGATGAAGGCCATGTTATTACCTTTTTTACAAGCCGGACGGAAGACCTACGAAAAATCACTGAAAACTGGCTGCTCACCAAAGGATTCAAATTCCATGGACTGCTCATGAACAAGCCCAGAGGCGGTAATTACCATTGGATAGACAATCATCTTGTTAGGGCAACCCGTTTTGAAGGACGCTTCACCGATTTGGTCAAGGTCACCAAAAGCATTGAAGTTTTTCGGGAAGACCTTAGCGATGAACCACCCGCTGGGTGCTGACATGTTCTGGGGTGACCAGTCGGACAATATAGGAACCGGCAGGTAACTCACGGGCATCCCAAAGTCGCTGCTGAGTACCGGCCCGGTAGCGTTCATAGGATTCACGGGCCACTACCCGACCCAATAGATCCAAGACCTCCAAAGTTGCTGGTCCCGGTTGGGGCAAATAAAAAGTCAGGTAGGTTTCACCCTCAAAGGGATTGGGGCTGGGAGGGTATAGATGCGGGTGATCCGGTCGGTACGCGACTGGGCCGTTGCCGTGAAACGGCAAAACAACCATCGTAAAAGGCCTTTGAGGCCCACGGGCACTTTGTAAAACAGGCAAGGAGGAAGCCGATTGATGCAAAACCCCGTTGGGAGTCCTGAATGAGCTTGTCGAAACATTGCTATCGTTTGCAACGAGGTCGTTGGAAACATAGTCGAAATCATAGGAGCGCACTGATTGCATAGGGATTACCTGTTGACGGTTGTGGTCCATCAAAGCCAAGGTCCAGTGCGATGGCCAATTTTCGGAGAGGGTCCAACTAAGCCTGTATCGGGCTTGAGGAGAAACCCCTTCGCCCGCTGCTGAGATTTGAAGGGGTATGGCCGTTTCTTCCAATAAATTATCGGGAAGATGATTAATAACCAAAGGCTTTTGGTGCTGAGGGGAGCTTTGACTGTACAACATCAACCATCGATCGCTGTAGGTTTCCAGTTGGTAGGCATCGTTGAGATCCGGACCAAAAATACCGTCCTGCCCAAAGCTGACAAAAGCCGTGGCTTGCATATCCTCACCGTCTATTTGAACCCGAACATGCGGAGGTGGTGCGGTGGTACCCGTTCGACCCACCATACCAGAAACTGATTCGCTGGAGGCCGATGAGTTGAAGGACAAAATCGGACTCGTTCCGGAGGCATGGGCCCAAAAAGCCTGAAAAGGGGCCAACAAACCACTGCCCAAGCTGGTATCGGCATTCCCCAAGGAACCATTCCAATAACGGTAGCCACCGGATCCGTTGCCAAAGTTGGGGTCCCAAATGTAGATGGTGTTATCGATGTTGCCTTTGGCCCAAGCCCCGGGAATATCCCAGTTTAGTGTGCCGGCTGTCGGATTTCCTAACAAATTCCAACCTTCATCAGCAACTCCTTCGTCCAAAAAAAACCGATTTCCTCCGACCGTATCGGCGGCCGTGCTCAGAGATCGCGGGGTAAAGGTGGTCCCAAATACAAATGATGCCGTACCTACCGGCCCAAGGTCCCGACCTATAGCGGTCAACACCAGGGGAAGCGTATCCCCAAAATTACCTGCGGTAGCACCGGGAGGCCTTGCTGCACCATCAAAGACATAGGCAAAGTAACCTCGTCCAGGAACCACCGAATCATTGGCCGATGGGGGGAGCCTCCAATTTTGGTTGGTGGTTCCGGTATCGGTTTCGGCAAACCATAACACATTGGGCTGCAAGGCAGGATAAGCCGATCCGGGATAACCGGAGGTTTCCAAACTGTCCAACCAATCGCCGAAAGTGGTTCCAACGGGACTGCTGAGCAATCGCCAACCCTTGGAACCCGCCAACCTTTGCCTAACTTCCAGCAAAGGCTTGGTTGAACTTAAGTTTCGAAAGCGTGCCCCTGGCTCCAGGACCAATCGACCCAAACCGTTGGTTTCCAAGGACCCTAAGGCATCCAGCCGAACCAAAGGACCAGAATCCAGCGTAACCGTTGCATTGTTATCAATTAAAACCCGGCGATTCCACTGCAAAACAGTACCGGCCACCGCGCTGTTGATACGGGGTTGGTTGGGTCGCAGTGGAATCCACAGATTTTCAGCAGAATCCGGGACTACCCCCCTGGACCAATTAGCTGCAGTTAACCAACGATTGACATTGCCGGCCGCTCCCCCAAGCCAACGGTTGGGTTGAACTCCGTTCAAATCCGCAAGAAGATTGGTACCAAGGGCGTCACCCTTGCCGATTCCGCCCCGGTAGGGTTCGTTCTGGGCCATGGCAGACCCCAGCCCCCCCAACAAAAAGCAAAAAATCCAACGGAACGACCTTCTGTTCATGGCATGGTACGTACGCCCCGACACCCCAAAGTTGCATCCCTCCCAGCCAACGATCTAGCCGCAGACGATCGGTCGGAAACTGCTGCCGTTGAACCCCCGCCGTCCCAAGCTGAACCACGCAACCCCATTCCACCAGACCCTACGACCTCGTTGGCAGTGCGCCCCGGCCAAGAAACAGAATTGGCAGAACCTCCAACCGATAAAAAACCATCTCCATGAATGCCTGTGAAAACTCTGCCTTGGCTATTGCCAGCCGTAACAACCGGTTCCCATAGGTTTCCGCTTAACTCCATAATACCCCAATAGGAGGCCCCGGCTGCCTGGCGGTTCGAAGTAGCATCGGCGAACATCCCCACCCGGGTTGGGAAACGAACCGATCCTTGATTCTGGTAGGTAATGTTAGCACCAAGCGAAGGAGGAAACGATTGCTCTTCGTTGGTTCCTTCGTACCTTAAACCCGTAACAAATATCAAATTAGTATTACCCCAGGCATATTCCCCGCTAACAGGGGTGACCGTGCCACGGCAGGCCTTCTCGAATTCCAACTCCGTCATCGGCCGCAAACCGGCCCAATCCAAATAGGCGCAGTTATCCATCCAACTCAACCAATTGCAGGCGATCCACTCCCCATCGTCGGTATGGTTGTAAGGGCTGGCTTTGTTGAGATTGCAGGCATAAACGGCGGGTATCGCCAAGGCAGCATTTCCGGATACCTGGATATCGATGCCGTTTCGATTAAGGTTCCCTGTTACCATGGCTGGAGAATCCACAGCGCTTTGAGGGGATCTGCCGGTACGGAAGTTCTGTTGCAAATACGAAAGCGTATTCAAAAAATCCCGGTATTGCCCTTGAGTTGCCTCGTATTTCATCATGTAAAAGCCTTGGTAACCCTTGGGGAATATGGCAGGCAATGGCCCTTGACGATCCCCTTCGTTGGCCGAGGAGGTTTGGTAATACAAGGCCCCGGTCGTCAACGAGTCCACCAAAATCGCATTCTCGGATGTAACCGTGTAGGGTGTTCGAGGATTCAAAGTCGGTGCTGCATAAAATTCCCCGCTCATGGTTCCACCGCTTCCCAAAGCAAAAGAACCCGTGGGCACAGCCACCATTTCGATGCCAAAAACCCTGACCTCCACCAAGTCGCGGTCCTGGACCCCATTCAACCCGTAATTCCATCGAAAACGAAGGCTGTCCAAAACCAGGGTCCCTGACCCAATCCCGGATCGGTAAACAAAAACACCCGAACCATTAGGAACCGCCGTGATCACCGAACCTGTGACCGCCGTGTGTTCAGCTGAAACCGCGCTTAGCCTGGCAGGTTCCCAAATGCGCCTGGCCACCATCGTAGCCTTGTTCAAGGTGGTTAATGGAGTCTTGTTAATCGTAAACGTTGTAGGACCCAAAACCTCCAAAATCCTGGTGTTGGCGTCAAGGACACCGCTACCACCGGTCAGCACAACGGGCATACCCACCCGTAATGAGGCCGTTGTTGGCACCGTTACGGTGGTTCCTGAGCTATTGGCTCCTACCAGCACCGGATCCTCGGTACCAACCCGGTACTTGGCAAAAACCCAGACCGCATCGTAATTGGCCGGCCCTGTGTTAATCCTCCAACTATTCTCCCAGCGCAGGCTGGCTTGTATGAAGGCAAAATTGGAGGAATTGTTGGGTCCGGCCGCCGTGTTCCGATTGCGCAAAGCAACATTGGTAACGGTCAGGTTGTTGCTCAACGCAAAATCTGTCCATCCCAAGCTGAATAAGATTACAAAAAGGCCTAGAATCCGCATAATCGGACCGGAGTTTAAAGGGCGAAGATATCTCGTTTTTGAGGTGTATAATCAATTGATAGACTATATAATGCAAAGAAACCAACCAAGCAAGGCGCTCAGACCCCATCTTTGCCCGAAAGACTTTGTATGAACCCTATTCATTCCCTTCGCCCCCCTTTCCTTTTTTTAGCCTTGATTATGAGCCATAGCCTATCGCCTTTTGCACAAACCGCCCCTCCCGATGTTTCCCAAAGGCCCCATAAGACGGCAATCCACGGGGATACCTTGGTGGACCCTTATTTCTGGCTTAACCAGCGAGAAAACCCCGAAGTCCTGGACTACCTGCGTGCCGAAAATCGCTACGCGGAATCCATGCTCTCCCCCACAAAACCTCTGCAAGAACAACTTTTCAACGAAATGAAAGGTCGAATCAAGGAGGAGGATCGCAATGCCCCGTATTTTGACAGGGGCTATTGGTATTACAGCCGGGTTGTCAAAGGCCAGGACTACGCTGTTTATTGCCGACGCAAAGGCAACATGGAGGCACCCGAAGAAATCATGTTGGACGCTAACGAATACGCCCAGGGTCATTCATTTTTTAGCATTACCGGCCTCAAAGTAAGCCCGGACAACCGGTACCTCTTGTTTTGTTTTGACACTGTGGGGCGAAGACAATACATTCTTGGGATTCGGGATTTGAAAACTGGTAAGGATTTAGAAGACCGGGTCTTTCCCGTGAATGGTTCCGCTGCTTGGGCTGCGGATAACCAGACCATCTTTTTTGGGACCTCCGACGAACAAACCTTGCGCGCCGATGAGGTTTGGAAATACCGAGTAGGAAAGGGTTCCGATAACAAAACATTGGTCTTTCGCGAGGAGGATGAGACCTTTAGCACCTATGTTTTTGGCGGAAAGTCCGGAGATTTTCTTTATATCCTGAGCTCCAGCACCTTGAGCTCGGAACAACGCTACCTTCCCTCGGAGCGACCCAACGATGAATGGACCGTAATCTGTCCACGTCAAAAAGATCTTCTATACTCCGCCGAAGACTATAACAAAGAATTTTATATACTAACCAACCACCAGGCTCTGAATTTCCGTATGGTCAAGGCGCCGGTAGGAACGGGTTCAACCGATCGATGGACCGAGGTGCTACCCCACCGACCCAGCGTCCGCTTAGAAGGTTTTGAGCTTTTTGAAGAATTTATGGTACTTGAAGAGCGCGAGGCCGGCTTAAAACAGCTCAGGGTTCGACGTTGGGATGGAAAAGACGATCATTACCTCCGCTTTCCGGACCCGGTTTATACCGTTTCAACAGAAATTAACAAAGATTACAAAAGCCGTGAATTACGTTATGTCTATTCATCGCTCACCACACCAACGCGGGTTGTGGCCTATAGCATGGACAAGCGTAGCGAGAGAATTCTAAAAAGCCAAACCGTAGTGGGCGGCCACGAGCCATCGGATTACCAATCCGAAAGGGTTTGGGTCAAAGCAGCGGACGGAACGGTGGTACCCGTTTCCTTGGTTTTCAAAAAATCACTGCGCAAGGATGCAGGCAATCCCACCCTGCTCTATGGATACGGCAGCTACGGCATTACCATGGAGGCCACCTTTAGCATGAACCGCCTCAGCCTCTTGGATCGGGGTTGGGTTTTTGCGATTGCCCATATCCGGGGTGGTGAAGAAATGGGCCGTGCCTGGTACGAAGACGGCAAACTCCTCAAGAAAAAGAACTCGTTCACCGACTTCATCGCCTGCGGTGAAGCCATGTTAAAACTGGGGTATTGCGAACCGGGACAATTGTATGCAATGGGTGGTAGTGCCGGTGGATTGCTGATGGGTGCGGTGGTTAACATGCGACCCGACCTTTGGAAAGGGGTGATTGCGGGTGTTCCCTTTGTGGATGTCATCAACACCATGCTGGATGCAAGCATTCCACTGACAACTTCCGAGTACGATGAATGGGGAAATCCGGCTGATGAAACGTATTATCGTTATATGTTATCCTACTCTCCCTACGATAATGTTCGTCCGATTGAGTACCCCAACCTCCTGATTACAACAGGCCTGCACGATTCGCAAGTGCAATATTGGGAGCCCGCCAAATGGGTGGCCAAGTTGAGGGATGTGCACCAGGGTAACAACAAAATTTACCTGGTTACCGATATGGAAGCCGGTCACGGAGGCAAATCAGGCCGTTACAACGCCCTCAAAGATGATGCCCTCGAATTTGCCTTTTTGATTGACCTTGCCAGCAAGAAACCCTAACGACGTACCGGCTTGGTCCAAACCCAACAGGTTCGGCAGAGGCTGCTTTCGAGTCGTTCTTCTTCATCATCCGGAAGCCCGGCCAAAAAATCAAGTCCGGTGATATTTTCAATGCTATCCACCGTCACGATGGTAGCTGATATCTCCACTTGGGAAGCTGCGTTTTGCATCAAGCAGGCTACGACCCTGTTTTGGGCTGGATGGTAGATGATTTTATAAAATCGGGTGGGAACCCACAAGGAACCCCATCGTTCGGGTTCAGGTTCAAGGACCGGTCCGGCCCAAACCATCAAACCCAGGGTATCCTTTGCTGACAAATCCGAGGCCCAGGTTCTGACCTGGTTTTCGAGGCGTTTCCAAATTCCTCGGTTAAAGCCAGGTCGCTGAGGAGAGACGTTGGCATACGAAAAACTCTCGTGCATGGCCCTTACGGACCAAGCCATATCGGCCGCAGGTACCAAATGCCCCCGATCCATCCCCGATCCTTTGTAATCTTCGTCTGAGGCGTCTTGACTCTTCAGCCGGGGTTCGTTCCAAAAACCACTGGAACGTTCAGCCCCACCACCAACCCTTTCGCGGTTCAGTCGGTAGCTTACCCAAATAGGTTGTTGGAACAACGGATCAAATGCCGTTTGATAGGCGGTGTAGGTGAGGGTAATAACGCGACGACTTCCATCCAGCAGAGAAGGATTTAGCGCATCAAAGTTAGAAAATTGAGGTTGGTCTAGGTTCTCAACCCGGTTTTGGGCTTGCAGATTCCCTGAGACAAGGCCAATAAGAAGAAGACCAACCCACCAAGGGTTGAAGGGTAAACTAAAGTTCGGACGTAGGTTCTTCACTGGATGGTTCTTCCGATGTTCCGGATTTGCGGGCATCCCAGGCCTTCTTCAAACCCAATCCGGCCCCGGCTGCCAGGAGTATGCTCAATCCCCCATCAATGGGGACGCCGGCTCCTCCGGTACCACCGCCCACGTTGTTGGGGTCATCGGGCGGTGGGGGTTGGGCCAGGGTTACCTGGGCGCAGAGGACCAAGGCCAGGATGGCTGCATTGAGGACTAAACGGTTGAAGATTGTACTTTGAAAGCAGCGAAGCATAACAAAAGATTTACGGTGTTGGTTGTTGAAGATTGGCAGTTGACTTAGCGGCGCAAGCGGAAATGGTAGCTTCCCTGGGGGCTCTGGACGCTGAGCAAGTAGTACTGGCCTTCCTGCAGGAAGGTCGGGCAGGTCAAGACCTGGTCGGAATCGTTCAGGGTTTCATGGCCCAGGACCCTTCCACTCAGGTCCATCCATTGGAGGGTGGCCGGCCCTTGACGCAAACCACGCAGGTTCAGGCGACCGTCGGATAGGTGGGCGCTGACTTTTTCAACCGACTCCAAGGCTTGGACCGCAGTCCCCTGGGCCGCAAAGACCAGGTGAAAGCGATCCACCGCATCCCCGGCCTGGGCCGTGAAGGGTTGGGCGTGCCCGGCGA
>RFOZ01000038.1 GCA_009926405.1 Cytophagia bacterium | reverse complement strand
CCCCCCTATTTTTCGTCGAATTCTCGATTCTTCCGAGAATTCTATGTGGAGGACACGTTGTCGCAGTCGTTTTTGGCGGGGGATGATGTTCCTTTCGGCTTACCACCGGGTACGGATAATTATTTGAGCATCGGGATTCATAGTCCTTACCTGAATGCGGCTGCTGCATCAGGTAGCGGAACACCTCGTCCAGGTGTTTGCTCCACGGCTTCAGCTCTGCCCTTTTTGGCAGGTCGGACCGATGTGCCAACACCTCAGATTTTGTCTAACAATTTGTTTACGGGGTACGGGTATGCCCAAATCAATTCAACCCTCCTTCGATTTGGATGGATTTCGCGATGCGATTCGGTTTTTGTCAACCAATGCTACAATCATTCGCGTATTTTTCCTTTCCTGGTAACGGCCGGGGACTTTACCCCTCCCTTGTTGGGCAAGCAGTCCAGAATTTTTAGCGTTCGATTGCGTAATCTTCCAGCCCTTCCGGCTCCCACTTTTTACGGAGTATCGGTCGGTGACCAAAACGACCGTGTTCGCTTGTATTTCCGTAATCGGATTGACACCAGCACCATTGATCCTTTGGACAGTCTTAACAACGCCTTGGATACCCGAGGTTTAACGCCCGCCCAACTCAAGGCAAAGTCTGTCAATCGTCGCCTGAGTTCTTTTAACAGTTATCAAATCTATCGAAGCATTTTGCCAACCGGCCCTTGGGTCATGGTGGGTAGTGTTACCGATCCCTTTGCTGATTATTTTGAAGACAACGACCCCAACTTGCGCTTGGATGCCCAGGATTACTACTATAAAATCTGGACCCTTAGCGGTTGCGATATCAACCTACGTTACGACGAAAGTGTTGTTATCAAAACCTTTGGGGGTAATCACACCAACGATAAGGCCAATCTGCGCGGTATCCTTGTTTGGGATACCATGGGGATAGCCAACACGCAGTTTCTCACCGATTCATCGTACATGCAACGGCGTTACCCGGCCTTGGCCACTTGGGATTCTCTCAAAATAGTAGAGGGCCCGCGCATCGATAGCACCTTGCCGTTTCTGTTTTGCAACGACAGCCTTCATTATCGTTTGGGGGTTTATGACAACGGAACAGGAATTCCTGGAATGATTTATTGGAGTCGTTGGATTCTGGCCAAATACATTCTACCGGACTCGATGCGTTTAAAGTATGTTTCGGTTGATACCACAGGTATTGGTGATCAAGTTCAAATAGCATGGTATCCCGAGGTGGATACCTTAAGGGATTTTGTGGAGTTCCGCTTTTCGCCGATTGCGCCCGGTCAACCGCCTTTGTTAACGGTTCCCAACCGCGATCCTGTCACGCTGGAATTGGATTCTTTTTACCAAGGCAATGTGGGTCTTAGTGCTTCGGACCCTAATTTTCAAGCAATTCTTTTGAGCTCCGTGGATACCTGCCTTAATATAGGCGGTGGATCGTTGCCCCACCGGGTTGTGAATGTGGAGGCCGTTGCCGAGCCCTGCCTTAACCGCATCCTCTTGGGTTGGCGAGAGTACGAGGGTTGGGATGATCTGCTGTATTACTTGGTTTACCGACAGGATCCTGGTCAAGGTTATGTTTTGAGGGATACAGTTTTGGGATCATCGTATTCGGATATCGACCCAACTTTGTCTTTGGGCAACACGTATCGCTACTTGGTGGTGGCCTGCAATGCTCGAGGTTTCCGATCCCACTCCAACCTCGATACCGCCTTGTACGATATTCCTGAGCCCGTTTTCTCTTATATAGAATCGGCCTCGGTGGATTCCATCTCGTTTAATTCGGTGTGGGTTCGTTTTAATATTCCCGAGAATGCCTCTGTTGGTAAATTGGAACTTCTGCGCAGGGATGGCCCGAACGCTTCCTTCCGTTTAATTGATACCTTGGGTAATCCTAGCTTTTTGACTGGATCTGTGGGTACTTACCGCTCCTATTACTACAACGATACATCCGCTCGAAACCCTGATAAGGTCCAATACACCTACCGTGTGATTGTTTACGATGCTTGTTATTTGTTATCGGATACATCCCAAGACTTCACCTGTCTGTTTTTGGTTCCCGGAGACCGAGCCAACTACCTAAATCTATTGAAATGGAATTCCTTTGATTCGTTGTTATCGTTCAACGGCAAAGTCGACAGTTTTATCGTGTACCGCAATGCCAGCGGCAGTACAACACCATTTTTTGGCTTACCCCGTAAGGAGCCTGGGGCTCTCCCTCCTTGGAAGCCGTTCCATGAATATGGAGATGCAGTCGATAATATTCCTAGCTCGGATGGTTTGTTTGACTATTTCATTGTGGCGGTCGAAAAAGACAACCAGTGGGAGTTCAAAGGACGTGCGATCTCGAATAAAATCACCATCCGTCAAGAACCCCGCGCTTTTTTCCCAACGGCCGTTTTGGGTGGTTCAACCGGTGGCAACGGTGAATTCAAGCCGTCCTTCAATTACCGGATTGCCGGCGATAGTTTGTACTATTTCAAAATCATGAGCCGCTGGGGCAAAGTGATTTTGGAAACCCGAAATGTGGATTTGGGCTGGAAGGGCTATGTTGGTGAAATTCAGGACGAATCGGCCGAAAAGGCCATGCAGGACACCTACATCTATGAACTGCGATTCACCGGTGCCGATGGAAAAACCTACAATTTCAAGGGTAATTTAACTTTGCTCTGGAAGGATTGAGGCAACCTCTTTTAATTGGTTGAACCAGGCGCTCCCGTATTTTCGCTCTAGAGCCACTTGAAGGAATTCATACATCCGGATACCCCCGTTGTTACGGGTATTGCAGGCAGGTTGGCATATATCCCAGCGATCGTAGTTGAGGGCTTCGCCCCCGCCTCGAAGGGAACTGACTCGAATAGGGTAGAGGTGGCAGGACAGGGGTTTGCGAAAGTTTGTTTTTCCGGCCTTCCAGGCTTGCTCAATGCCGCATTGCCAATGACCGTTCGGGTCGCGTTTTGCAAAGACACAAGCTCGGCCGTTCAGGGTTTGGGTAACCGCTTCTCCGTCCGGAGCCCTTTCGTAGAATCCAAGGCGATCAATGGTCTCCACCGATTCGGTGGGTAGGTAGGGCTTAATCCGGTCCAAGTCTTGTTGAATCAGGGGGAGTTCGGACTCGTCCAGGGGGGCACCTAGATCTCCTTCTTCGCAACAGGCACCCTTGCAATGCAAAATGGAGCAAGCAAAAGGTTCTCGGAGGATTTCTTCGGAAACCAGGACACCGTCAATTTCGTAAATCATGGGAAGGGGGGCTAAATTCAAAAGGCCTCGTTGACCTCAAAGTAAATGCCGCTGTGGCCATCGATGGTACGGGCCCAATCGATACGCAACAGGGTTCTGGCGGATGGGTTAGGGGTCCAGCGTAGTCCTGCGCCGTAGGATAACCTGGGTTGGTAACGGCTCATCGCTGACCAAGAGGGCCCAACCATTCCCCAGCCGTTGTACAGGTTCCAACCAACATGGGATCCCCATTGCCCGCGCCATTCGTTTTCTACGCCCCACAAACAGCGGTCTCGATAAGAGCCCCGGAAATGACCTCGCAACAAATTATCACCACCCAGTCCTGGCATCTCCCGAAAGGCTACACCGTTGCCAGCCGATTGCATGACAAGGCGCCAGGCCCACACGGCATCAAAATGTTTGATGTTATGAAGGGGTTGGTAACCCCGCAGGTCTAGATTCCAGAACCAATAGGATGGATTAAAAACGGAATCATCCGGAACAAACTGCCGTTGTCTCCAAGCCTCCGCTTCCGGGGAAAGGGCTTTTGGCATGGCTGGATGCCATCGGATGGAACCTTCAAAGAACAGGCCATTTCGGGGGTTGATGACATGGCGTCGGGTATCGTAAACCCAGCGTCCGCCCAGTCCCAGGGTTCGGTGTCCCCAATAGCCCGGAACCTTGGAGACCAGGCTATCGGGCAGGGGACCATCCCAGCGTACCTGATTCATGGTATTGAATCGCAAAACAGGACCCACAAAATGCCGCCCCAATCCCAGCCGACGGTTGTAGGTGATCTGAAAATTGGCGGTATGAAAGCGATAAGGTGTCCATACATCGGCGTTTATTCCGGGTCCTATCCCATAAAAGCGATCCCAAAAACGTCGCCAGCCCAGGTTCCATTGCCAAAGGGAACGATCCTCGGGGGTGGAGTAGGTACCCGAATGGCTAAAAATCCATTGCTTTTTGGTCGTGTATGCTCCCGCAATGTTCCATTGGGACCCGCGGCCCCCATCGGTTCCTTGGTTTTTACCTGGTCCAAAGAACAACCCCATGCCTACAAGAAAACCGGTTTCAGGCGAGCGTCCCATAACAGGGGAGGGTAAAACCGGCGAATTCTTTAATGAATTCATCCAAAAGTTCAGACGATTTTGCCCTGTGTTTTGGTTATTAGGATCGAAGGCCGCAATCGTATCGCCTGTGAAGGAGGAGGATTTTTGGAAGTTTCCCAACGCAGTGGTCGGAAGGTGTGGCCCTGCAACCAAGGCCAATCCAAGGGCTAAAGGGTTGTTTTGGAGAACAAACCGTAACAGCCAACTCATTGGAGTTGCAATACGCACCCTGCTTATACGTAAGATCATTCTTGGTCCGCAACCCACGATTGTTCCTCTTGCCAAATGGCGGTCGAATCTTCTTGGGTATTTTCTTGGAGCACCAGGATTTGGCCGGTGCGAAGGGGAGAACGAACTTTTCCAAGAAGTGTTTCGGCCCAATCGCTTAGTCCGTTGTTATGACCGATGACCAGCAGGTTCGAAGCGGGGTCCAGCAAAAGGCGTTCAGACTCCAATCGCTCCGCGTCCGCTAGGTACAGCCAGGGATGCATCTGTGGATTTGGAAGCCCATCCCAAGCGCTGGATTTTTGGCTATGTTTCTGCCAGCCTTGAAGGGTTTGAAGGGTTCGAAGGGCCGGACTGCACCAAATGGTCCACTTCAGGGATCCATCCACGGCCAAAGGTCCGGGGAGGTGTTGTGCCAGTAGGAATGTCTGCCATTGACCCCGCTCCTGAAGAGGTCTGTCACGATCCGGGACATCCCCGGTAGCTTTTTGGGCTTTGGCATGGCGGAGCAGAATCAGCTTCATGGGCTATGTTGAAAGGTAGCACCAAAATCTTAACTTTGGGTATGAAATTGGCCGATATACCCGGGCAGGAGGGGGTCAAAGCTCTTTTGAGGCAGGGTTTGGAAAGCGGCCAAATTCCCCATGCCCAACTTTTTGCGGGCCCGCCTGGATCCGGAAAACTACCATTGGCTTTGGCCTATGCCCAGTGGCTCATGTGCCACCAGCCAGGCGAGCTTGATTCCTGCGGCGAATGCGCTTCCTGTCGCAAGGTTGATAAACTGATTCATCCCGACTTGCATTGGGTTTTTCCGGTTGTTACCAGGCCCGGTGAGAGCGAAAAGCCCGGATCCGAACAATGGATGCGTGAATTCCGCCAAGCCTTTACCCAAAACCCTCACTTGGAGTAATGCAGGCTGACCAAAAACAATTGAATATATCCCGCCACGAATGCTATGCTATTCTCTCCAAACTGGGTTTATCCGCTTTTGAGGGACGCTACAAGGTGGTTCTCTTGTGGTTAGCCGAATACCTTGGGGAGGCTGGAAACCTATTGCTCAAGATGCTGGAGGAGCCCCCTGAGCGAACGATTTTTTTGCTGGTGAGTTCCCAGCCTGAACAAATATTACCCACGATTTTGTCCAGGACTCGAACCCTGCGGGTTCCTCCTTTGGATACCGAATCCATTAGAACCTACTTGTTGGATGCGGGCTACCCGGCCGATAGAGCAGCCGATGGCGCGGTTCAAGCCAATGGTGATTTGCATAAGGCTTTACAGAGCATGAACGAAGAACCATACGAACACGGTCGCCGGTTCATGAACCTTTTGAGGCTGGCCTATGGTTCCAAAGTCACGGAGGTGCAGCGTTGGGTGAATGAAGCCGGCGATGCAGGAAGGGAAGCCCTCAAAGGTTTTATGGATTACGGCCTTTTGTTGTTGCGGCAATGCTATCTCTACCGGCACCTCCAAATCCAAGGCAGTGGTTGGTCGGCCGAAGAAAACGATTTTGTGGTCAAGTTCTCGCCGTTTATTTCTGCGCCCAGTTTGGCCGCGATGCAGGAGGCTTTGGAAACGGCTTCCTACCGGCTGGAGCGCAACGGGCATCAGCGATTGGTCATGCACAATTTATTTTTTGATTTGCAGGAAGCCTTGGCCGCCGAAAAAAAGCGACAAATCAAAGCGAGCAACCATCGTCCCCTTGCGGTGGGTTCTGCTCCTTTGTTCGGAGCCTGAGTTCCTTCTTTGAAGGTTGGTTTTGGCCGTATCTTCGCCCATACAGGAAAATATGGGATGCGGTAATTGCAGTGGAGGATCTTGTTCGCCCGCCGGATGCGGGAGCAAGGGGCATTGTGCCAGCGGTGGCTGCAATCGTTTTAATGCCTTTGACTGGCTAGCGGACCTACCCGCCGAACCCCAGGGTTCAAGCGAGCCTGAATGGGTGGGCGGTTCAAGGCTAACCGCAAAGAGTATTTTGTGAACGCTTCCAAAGCGGCCCTGTACCCCAACGAATGGGTGGTGGTCGAAGCCAAAAACGGTTACGATATGGGTCAGGTTACCCTCAAGGGTGAGTTGGTCCGATTGCAAATGCGTAAACGGAAGCAGAGCACGAGCGATAGCGAGGTTCGCAAGATTTTTCGCAAAGCAAATGAAACAGAGCGCGAGCGATTGCAGGGGCTGAGATCCAAAGAGATGGATGTCTTGGGCCGGGCCCGCGGTGTGGTGGACATGATGCGCCTCAACATGAAGTTGACCGACGTGGAATACCAGGCCGATGCCTCCAAAATTTTCCTTTATTACACGGCCGAGCAGCGGGTGGATTTCCGGGAATTGGTTCGCAAACTAGCCGAAAACCTCAGCGCCCGTGTTGAAATGCGTCAAATCAATTCCCGTCAAGAAGCGGCACGGCTCGGGGGCTTGGGTGTTTGTGGTCGTGAATTGTGTTGCAGTACCTGGTTAACCGATTTCAAGCCGGTAACTTCAACAGCGGCTCGATACCAGCAATTGTCCATTAACCAAGTGAAATTATCCGGACAATGCGGTCGCCTCAAGTGTTGCCTGAATTATGAATTGGACACCTATTTGGATGCCATCAAGGATATTCCCAAAGGCGTTCGCTTTTTGCAGACCAAGACCGGGGTTTTTGATTGCATCAAAACCGATATTTTCAAGAAGACCATGTGGTTTCAACTCCGTCGCCGAGAAGCCGGTGGATCCGAGAACCCTACGGTGGGACTGCATGTTGATCAGGTTCGGGAATTGTTGGATCAAATTCAGAAAGGCGTTATTCCCGAAAGCCTGAGCGGATACGCCCCGGTTGAGGAAAAAACAGTCGAAACCGAGCCCGATTACGAGGTGAATGTTGGCGGGGGGTTGAACCGCTTTGACCGTCCCAAGAACAAGAGTCGCAAGAAAAAGCGAACCAAGCCCAAGGCTCCTGCGCCAGCGGTCAAGCCCAGCACCCCCTAATGAAATTTTCCGGTTGCTTATACAGCAGGTTGAATGCCATCGGCGTTGGGCTAGCATTCATGTTCATTACAGGATGTTCTGCGACGGCGGAATACGATGCTCAGGTCCTGTTGCCCCAGGGAGGCTGGAGGGATCGAAGCGCCGTCGTCTTTCGTTTTGATAACCAAGACAGCGTCAACGCCTGTCGCTTATGGCTTCAATTGCGTCACGAAGGGGATTACCCCTACCGCAACGTGCATGTGGTTTGTTTGGTAACAGGACCGGCGGGTGATTCTTCGGTTTGGAACAGCGACATCCCTTTGACTGATTCCGAAGGTCGCTGGCTGGGGCAGAGTTCGTTGGGGGACTTGTATTCAGTCGAGGTTCCCGTTCAAGATCGTTTGATCTTGCGTCGAAAGGGAGTTTATACCTTTCGGGTTCTGCAAAACATGCGGGTGAGTCCCCTGCCTTCGGTTGTAGAGGTGGGTTGGAAAATTGCCCGTTTGGAACCTACCGATTGAGAACGAATCGGTAATGTTCGGTTCCTGATCCGCTCCCCAGGACCGCTTGATAAACCCCGTTGGGCCAGTGGTCCATGGCCACCCTTTCAATAGGTGCAGAAATTTGGATCCGATGAATTTCACGTCCTCCGATGTCAACAATGCGCATAGTGGCTTTGCCTTCCAAACCATCGGTCGCTAGAATTAATTCAGGACCAACAAGCTTCCAGGCGGCTTTGTTAGGAGCAGAGGCCAGGGTCTGTATCGTAGAACTTGCAGTGCTAGCCACAAATGTTACGACCATGAGCGGTGCATTGGCGGGCAAGGTGCTGATCCGTATGCGTTGGTATCCGGCTCCGGCTTGACCGTTGGGATAAAAATGCCCATCCAAATTGGAGGTATCCCGAGCCGTTAAGGTAAAATCGGCGCTGTCCACAAAGGGCGGATAGCAAGAATTGAGATCACAGATCGTATGGGTCCAACCGGAGGGTAATTGACTGCCCACCCGAAGCCATCGAAGTTGAACCGAGTTGGAGCCTTGGTTGACAAGGCCACCGTATCCCACAATTTCAAATTGCGAGGCATTACCCGATGCTCGTATGGTATCACCGGTTGTTAAGACGATCTGGGCTTTTGCTGAAGATGCCAGACCCGCTGCTAAAAGCAAAAACAAAAACCAAAAAGAAGAACCAATGGATGATCCACGATATGAGCGATGAGGGAGATTGGGTTGCATGGTCGTTTAGATTGATTCAAAATTAAGGGTTCTATCAAGGGGATGCGCCCATCAAAAGACCAGCATCAGCAAAACTGAAATAGCGATGCTGTGCAAAAATTAAATGGTCCAAAACCCGCACATCCAAGAAACGCGCCGCCGATTCTATTTTTTGGGTCAGGGAACGGTCTGCATCGCTGGGTTGTAATTGACCGGATGGATGATTGTGCATCAGGATCAAACCACAGGCTCGGTAATCCAAAACTAGCCGAAGGATAATCCGGGGGTCTGCAGCCGTAAAGTTGATGCCCCCTTCGCTGATTTGTTCGATGCCCAGCATTCGATTGGCTTGGTTAAGAAGGGCGATGGCAAAAATTTCATGATCCTTGTGCAGAAATAGATTTTTGCAATGGGTAAAGACATCCGCAGAGCCTCGTATTTGGGGCTGCTCCAGGGTTTTGCACTCCAGGCTACGCTTGCCAAGTTCAAGGGCCGCTAATATTTTGACAGCTTTGGCAGGACCAATGCCGGGTATCTGGGCAAGTTGCCGAACATGGATTTGGCCCAAATGCCCCAAATGGTACCGACAAAGTTCTAAAATTCTGTTGGCGAGGCCCAGGGCTGATTCTTTGCCGGTTCCACTACCAAGCAAAATAGCCAGCAGCTCTCGGTCTTCTAAGCTGGATCGGCCTTGGTTGATGAGTCGCTCTCGCGGTCTGGAATGTTCAGGGAGGTCCCGAATGGCAGGTTGAGACCGGGTTTTAGGGCAGGGTTCCATAGCCTGCAAAAAAAAGACCCGACTCCTGGAGGAGTCGGGTCGAAACGTTTAATCAACGGTTTTGGCTCAAAGGAGCCTTAGGCGGCAAGGCCGGCAACTTGACGCGCCAGCTGTGATTTTTGGCGGGCGGCCTTGTTGACATGAATAATATGCTTTTTGGCCAATTTATCAATACGGGAAATCACCGATGGAAGCATTTGACGGGCTTCATCGGCCACAGAAAGGCTCTTGAGCCTTTTAATCATGGTTTTGGTCGTCTTGAGCTGATAACGATTGCGGAGACGACGGACGGCGGTTTGACGTATTCTTTTGATCGCGGAGGCGTGATTGGCCATGTTTTTTGATTTTGAGAACCGCAAATTTACGAAAAAACCTTGACAATCCCTAATTTTACGCCCACAAACTCCTTAAAATGAACAAAACCCACATCCCACCGGTCCTAGTCTTCTTGTTTATCCTGTTTGTAGGCTTATGGGGGATGGTTTCCTGTAAGAATCCTGCAGCCAACCAAGACAAGGATTGGGCCTATTTCGGGGATTCCATTTCCGTGGATGGTGCTATCGATGTTACCGAACTTCCTGAGCAAATGAAAGGCAAAACCATGGCCGAGCTCAAGTTGTCCGGGACTATTCAGGAATGCTGCCAAAAAAAGGGTTGCTGGATGAAGTTGGATATGGGGAACGGCAAAACCCTGCGGGTTGGCTTCAAGGATTATGCGTTTTTTGTGCCTCTTGAATCGGCTGGATCGCGCGTTGTGATGCAGGGCGTTGCAACCTATGATACCACCAGCGTCGAGGCCCTACGGCATTACGCCGAAGACGGTGGCAAAACAGCGGACGAAATCGCCGCCATCACCGAACCAGAAATTGAATTGGTTTTTGAAGCCAGCGGCGTAAGGCTCAAAAAATAACGATGAGCCTTCGCGCTTTTTTCTGCCTCTTGATAGGTGGATTGGTCTTGGCTTGTCAAAGCGGTCCGCAGGATGAATTGACCCAAAACGGTTCCGGCCTTGAGGATACTACCTGCAGTCAGGGAATGGAGTTGCCCAAGGCTTCGCCCATGGCAGCCGCCATGCGGGCTATGGCCGAACAAGCCGAATCCATGCGGGCATGGATTATCAGCGATTCATCCAACCGCCCTGCCCAACCTGCCTGGGCTCCCATGCCTTTTGAAACCCAGCGTCCAACCGATACCACCGTACTCGTTGATGCGTTCTTTGAAAAAGCCAAGGCTTATCACGAGTCGCATCGCCTGGTTGGTGAACAACCCACGGCCAAAAATTTTGACGCCTTGGTTAGTCGCTGCATAGCTTGCCATCAATCGCATTGCCCAGGCCCCCTCAAGCGAATCAATCGCCTGATGATAGGTTCCTAGGGGGCGTTTTTTTGCTGGGTGAAGCGTTGAAAAACGCTTAAGACCGGTTCCTTTGGGGGGGATGGTTGATTTTTGCCGGCAATGTTCCTTTTGAGTCTAACAAAACGATGGTGGGCCTCCATCACGATCCTTTTATTTTTCTGTACGCTCGATGCCCATTCTTGGGGTTTTGCAGCGCATCGTTATATCAATGAATCAGCAGTCTACGCGTTACCTTCCCCTCTAAGAGAGTTTTTTGAATACCATCGTTCGACCCTCAAGGAGAGGGCGGTTGCGGCCGATCAGCGCAGATCCTGGGATCCGTTGGAGGCCTCCTGTCATTTTATGGATATGGATCGATGGAACGATAGCGAGCGTTGGACTTTGCCCCTTCACTGGGACAGTGCTGTTCAATGTTATACTGAGAAGCATCTACGAAGCCGAGGGATTTTGCCTTGGCATGCGCCCCAAGTTTACCGACGCTTGGTGTGGGCTTTTGAACAGGGAAACCATGGATTAATTCTACGAACGGCGGCAGATTTAGGTCATTACTTGGCCGATGCCCATGTTCCGCTTCATTTGTGTTCCAATTACAACGGACAGAACAGCGGTCAGCACGGGCTTCATGCTTTGCTCGAAAGTAGGATACCGGAATATTTGGGTGATACCATGGTCCAAACATTACGCAGGGCCGAAATCGTGAAGCACCCTGCACGCCAGATATGGCAAATTATGAACGATGCTTATTTGCACTTGGAAAGTGTTTTTGATTGCGAATGTTTGTGCCGTTCGGAGGTTCCTTTGGATCTTCATTACGCGCCTTTTCGTCGTGGCAATCGCCTGCTTCGCCAGGAATCAATTCCGTTTGTTCAGTGTTATCATCGCTGCCTTGGGGGGTTGATGGGCCGTCAATTGGCTGCATCGGTGGCCCATGTTGCGGATTGGTGGCTGAGCGCTTGGGTAGAGGCAGGGCAGCCCCTCTTGAGGTCCCCATGGGGTCCCGATGCAAGGGTATTGGAGGACAACAATCAGGAGGACAACAATCAGGAGGATACCGACGTTGGTTGGAAGGGCGCTGGAGATGACGATCACAGCCCCTAGGGAGCCCAAGAATGGGTCCGGATCAAGGTCGAATTTCCTCCACCCGTACACGGCCTATGCCTTTGGTTGGTATTTCGATTTGAGCCGCTGCCTTGGGGGACAAGTCGATAATATGCGGGGATTGCCGGGGAAGCCGATCGTTCACAACGATTTCGACGGAACAACCATTGCGCAAGTGGGTTACTTTGACACGGGTACCCGGTGGAAGGGATTTGTGGGCGGCACTTAGGGCGTTGCTTCGATGGATTTGGCCCGAACTGGTTCGCCTTCCGTCAAAACGCTTGGCATAAACCGAGGCCGTTCCCACTTGAACCAGGGCTGTATCGTTGCGTTGTTCGGGGTATCCTAGCAGGAGTCCGAATACAAGAACAAGGGACATCATACCGTAAGTTAAGTTGAATCGTAGGCTAGTTGACAATTTTATCGGATTTTTACCCAATGAAATGGCCTGAATTATTGCTGGGTGGGTATTGCCTCTATGCCCTCTGGAAGGGTTATCAAAAGGGGCTGGTCGGTGTTTTGCTTGATTGGGTAGGTCTATTCCTTGCTTTGGGGTTGGTTTATGCTTTGTTTACCGGAGGTACCGCGTTTTTGGAGAAGTTCTTGCCACCGGCCATCATTCGGGACGGCGGTAAGGCTTTGGCCATCCTCTTGGTGGTGGTGGTGGTAAGGGTAGGGCTTTGGGCTTTGAGCAAGGCATCGGGCTGGATGGCCCGCAAAATTGGCTTGGAAACGCCCTATCGGTTGCTGGGTGCCTTTCTTCAAGTCGGGCAGGGTTTGGTGCTTTGGTCGGTTTTGGCGACGTGGATGGTCGGTTTTGAAGGAGGAGAGGCTTGGTTTCGGAAACTGTGGCCTTGGACGGGGTGGCTTTGGTTGGAATGCGGTCGTGGAATCATAGCCCTTTTACCTTAATTGAACCATGGTTCGATTCTTGCTTTTGGACAACCACGATAGCTTTACGTACAACCTGAAGGCTTGGGTCATGAAGGCCGGTTACCAATGCCGCGTGGTGGATCATCATCAAGGCCCTGAAGCATGGGAGTCCACATCGTGGGATGCAGCCATTTTGGGTCCGGGTCCGGGTACGCCCCCCCATGCAGGTGGTTTAATGTCCTTTGTGGATCGTTATGCGGACCACCTTCCGTTGTTGGGCATCTGTCTGGGTCATCAAGCCCTGGGATTGAAGGCGGGCTCACAATTGGTTCATGCCGCATCGCCTGTTCATGGCAAGCGAAGCACATTGCGGCTTGAGCCAACTATGCGTGATATGTTACAACATCAATACAATTCAATAGCCATCGATACCGAAGCCTGTCACGTGATGCGTTATCATTCCTTGGTCTTGGATAAGGTCCCCGAATCTTACCTACTTCTGGCCAGTGCTTCCGATGATGGCACCGTTCAGGCGATGCGCCACAAAAGCCGTCCGTTATGGGGTTATCAATTTCATCCTGAGTCGATTACGACTGATTTATCCCAGGCATGGCTGCAATTGTTCGTAACGCATGCCCTACGTCCTTCACTTCATTCTCCGCTGTCGATTGCGTAGAATCTTTCCTGTTTAGCCTTTAATTTTAGCATCCTACGCACCATGTCCATCACCCAACTTCTGGTTTACGCCAGGCCTTCGATCAAGCATCAACTTGCAGGCCTTCGGGCATTGCGCGATGCAGCTGAACGCCAAGGCTTGTCCTTGCGCTGGCATCGATCGCTGGAACCGCTTGTGCGGGATGCATTGAACGTTCCCAATCCCGCTTTTTTTGGGCAAAGTGGTAACGGTACGGATGTTTGGGGCTTGGAGGAGCCCTCAACTCTGGGAGGGGCGGCCATGGTCTTGGTGCTGGGAGGTGACGGAACCATGCTGGACACCGTTCCCTTAGCGGTGGGGGCTCGTTTGCCGGTTTTTGGTTTTCATTTCGGTCGCTTGGGTTTTTTGAGCTCGGCCGGTGGTACCGAAGATATTCCCAGAGCTTTGGATGCTATTCGAA
>RFOZ01000037.1 GCA_009926405.1 Cytophagia bacterium | reverse complement strand
CGAAAGCACGTTGAATCAACTTTTGGTGGAAATGGACGGCTTCTCGACCGACCTGGGGATTATCATGATGGCGGCGACCAACCGCCCGGATGTCCTGGATCCTGCCTTGTTACGGCCGGGTCGCTTTGACAGACAAATTAGCATTGATCGACCCGACCTCATTGGTAGGGAACAAATCTTTAAAGTCCATTTAAAATCTTTGAAACTGGCCGCCGAAGTTGATGCCCACAAATTGGCCGAACAGACGCCTGGATTTGCGGGAGCCGAAATTGCCAACGTGTGCAATGAAGCCGCATTGATCGCAGCGCGTACCGATAAGAAAGAAGTTGAAATGATTGATTTTAATGCGGCGATTGACAGGGTTATTGGGGGCTTGGAGAAGAAGAACAAAATTATTTCCCCTGAAGAGAAAAAAATCGTCGCCTACCACGAGGCCGGCCATGCCGTTGTCGGATGGTTTCTTGACAGCACGGATCCCCTTGTCAAGGTTAGCATTGTACCGCGGGGCGTGGCCGCTTTGGGCTATGCCCAATACCTGCCCAAAGAACAATACCTCTACACAACGGAGCAACTCTTGGATACCATGTGCATGACCTTGGGCGGTAGAGCCGCTGAGGAAGTAGTTTTTGGACGCATTAGCACCGGAGCGCAGAACGATCTTGAACGCATCACCCGCGTTGCCTATGGTATGGTCACGCTTTATGGAATGAGCAAAGCCGTTGGGCCCATCAGCTTCAACGATACCCAAGGAGAATACCAGTTCCGCAAACCGTATTCAGAAGAAACGGCTTTGTTGATTGACAAGGAAGTTCGAGCCATCATTGACCAAGCTTATCAAAAAACCCTGGCCCTTGTGCAATCCAAACGAGATATTCTCGAAGCCATCGCCAAAGAATTGCTCACCAAAGAGGTCATTTTTCAGGTGGATTTGGAGCGTCTGGCAGGGCCTCGACCCTTTGAACATGCATCGTTGATCGTTCCGGAACAAACAGCCGAATCAAGTACCAGCACAGTGCCTGATGCCGAAACGCCTGCCGAAGCGACGAGTCCTTCCACTCCCAACGAACAATCCTAAAGCGGCATGGCGCTCTCACCGCGCGAGACCGTTATCCAGCGCCTGCGCAAAGCCCTGATTCACCCATCCGATCCGCCTCTTCGGGTACGGCGAGAGCAGGCTGGTGAGGACCCCTTTGAGCCGGTTGAGGAAGATTTGGCTTTGGCCTTTGCCAAGCGCTTGCTGCAACTTAAGGGCCAATTTGTCTATGCCGAAAACCCAACCGAATTGGCTGGCTACCTGGCCAAGGCCCTCGAAAGCCTTCCAAACCGCAACCTCTTTTGTTTGGAGCCTTCCATTCAGGATTTGTTACGAAAAGCCGGCATCACCTATCGTATTGATACCGAACACATCGATGAAGCCGGTATCGGCGTGACGGGATGCGAGGCCTTAATCGCCTGGAGCGGATCCGTTTTGGTGAGTTCTGCCCAGGCCTACGGGCGGAGTCTCACGGTCTACCCTCCGGTTCACTGGGTCCTGGCCCGCAGCAGTCAATTGGTGCCGCGACTAAAGGATGCCTTTGACCTCCTGCGGCAGCGTTATAGGGATCAAAATATCCCCTCCCTGATTTCAACCATTACGGGACCGAGTCGAACCGCCGATATCGAAAAAACATTGGTTCTGGGTGCTCACGGACCCCGAGAGTTATGGGTCTTTTTGCTAGAGGATGAATTTGAGGTAAAGGGGTAAAGTGCCGATGAAATCCATTTATCTCCTTAGCGATTTTCATTTGGGCAGCCCATCGGTTGCTGCATCGCGCCCCCGGGAACAACTCTTGTTACGATTTTTTGAAGAAACGGCTTCGGATGCTTCGGCGTATTATTTGTTAGGAGATGTTTTTGATTTTTGGTTTGAATTGCGTCATGCCGTCCCCAAACATTTTGTGCGATTGCAGGGTTGTCTTGCCGCTTTGACCGATGCAGGGATTCCGATCCATTATTTCACCGGGAACCACGACGGATGGACTTTTGGTTACCTGGAACAAGAACTAGGGGTCGAGTTGCATCGGGACACTTTGGTGACTGAATGGGAGGGAAAACATTTACTTCTGGCCCACGGAGACGGAAAAGGACCCGGCGATCGGGGATACAAACGCCTCAAGCGAATTTTTGGATCACGATTCAATCAACGACTTTTTGGATTCCTGCATCCGGATTTTTCTTTTGCGCTGGCCCAAGGATGGTCTCGCCAGAGCCGAGCATCCCAAAGAATTGAATCGTACGGTCAGAACGGCCATCCACCTGTTTTTGATCCCACCAAAGAATGGCTATACCAATACAGCTTGCGCAAACAATACGAGCGTCAACAAGCAGGCCTCGCGCCTTTGGACTACCTGATTTTTGGGCATCGGCATTTGCCAATCTTTTGTCCCCTTCCGGGCGGAGGGACCTATGTCAACCTCGGCGAGTGGATGCATCAACCCACCTACGCCCGCTTTCATGCCGGTAATCTGGATTTGAAAACCTATCCGAATCATCAAAGCACAGGCTATGGCCGCTAAAATCTTTTTCGCCCCTATGAACGATTCTCCCCTAACCAAGGCCGCCCATGCTTGACCGGATTGCTCCCCTTCAAGCTCGATTCAACGACGTAGAGCGCACATTGCAGGACCCGGCTGTTTTTGGGGACTCCTCCAGAATGGCCAGTCTTAACAAAGAATACAGCAAACTTCAGAAAATTCTGGAAGTAGCCGATCGTTATCGGAAAACCATCCAAAGAATCGAAGACGGCAAGGTTTTTTTGACTGAAAATACCGATCCCGAATGGGTTGAATTGGGTCGTCAAGAACTCGATCAGGCCCAGGCCGAATTACCAATTTTGGAAGAAGAGCTCACTTGGCTTCTCATCCCTCGGGATCCCGAAGACGACAAAGACGTTCTTCTTGAAATCAGAGCGGGTACCGGTGGAGACGAGGCGGGCCTTTTTGCAGGGGATTTGGCGCGTATGTATCAACGATACTGCGAGAAACAAGGCTGGAAGGTAGAGCTGCAGGATGCGAGCGAAAGCACCCTTGGCGGATACAAAGAAATCATTTACCGCGTCAGCGGCGAAGAGGTCTATGGTACACTCAAATTCGAATCCGGGGTACACCGGGTTCAACGTGTTCCAGCGACCGAGACCCAAGGCCGGGTGCACACTTCCGCTGCCACCGTGGCGGTCATGCCAGAGGCCGAAGAAATTGATGTGGTTCTAAACCCGGCGGATATCGAGCTCCAAACCGCCCGATCAGGCGGCGCAGGGGGTCAAAATGTCAACAAAGTCGAAACCAAAGTCATGTTAACCCATAAACCCACCGGCATTGTGGTGACCTGCCAAGTGGAACGTTCGCAATTGGGAAACAGGGCCCGGGCCATGGAAATGTTGCGAACCCGGCTTTATGAACTTGAAAAACAAAAAGCAGATGCCGAAGAAGCCGGCAAACGCAAATCCATGGTCTCCACCGGTGACCGATCGGCCAAGATTCGAACCTACAATTTCCCACAGAGCCGAGTAACCGATCACCGCATCGGAATGACCGTCTATTCGTTGGATCAATTCATGGACGGCGATTTACAGGACATGATTAATGCCCTCAAATTAGCCGAGAACACCGAGCGATTGGCCGGCCTGAAATCCTGATTTAGAGCCTACTTTGTTGGGAATTGGTGCATCTTTGGAAACGAAATAAACCTAATTTTTGCCCGTGAGTACAAATGCGAACCCCAAGGACCTAGCGGTCATTGCAAGCATCAAAGGCCTGGTAATGGACGCCACGGCAGCCGCCCGTTCAGGGCATCCGGGAGGAGCTTTTTCGTCCTGTGATTTTGCGGCCTTGTTGTGGATGGAGACCTTACATTTTGCGCCGAACTTCCCAAAATGGCCTTTGAGGGACCGCTTTGTGTTATCGGCCGGCCATGAATCCATGTTGCTGTACAGCCTCCTTCATTTGGCGGGTATGCTGAGTATGGATGAAATCAAACGATTTCGTCAATTGGGAAGCCTAACACCGGGCCACCCCGAAAGCCACTTGACGGCGGGTGTTGAAGCCACCACCGGCCCCTTGGGTCAAGGAGTCGCCATGGGCGTAGGTATGGCCGTTGCTGCCCTTCAGGAACAAGCCCTGCGTCCGTTGGGCCGTTTGCCCAGGGTCTGGGTACTGGCGGGGGATGGTGATTTGCAGGAAGATGTTGCTTTGGGCGCTTGTCAACTGGCCGGCCATTGGGGTCTCGGCAATTTGGTCCTTTATTACGACAAAAACGATATCCAAATCTCAGGGCCCGTTGATCGGGTTAGTTCCTTGGACTTCAAGGCTCATTTTGAATCCATGCAATGGGAGGTCCTCGAGATCAACGGGCATGACCACCACGCCTTGCGTCAAGCCATGGAACGGGCCACCCAGGCTGAGCGCAGCCAGCCCTTGATCATCATCGGCCAAAGTACGATGGCCCAAGGCGCCGCTACCATGGAGGGCCTGGCCAAAACCCACGGTGAACCCCTACCCGCCCAGGAAATTGCCGCAACCAAGAGCCGACTCGGCTTGGATCCAGAGAGCACTTTTGCGGTTCAACCCCAGGTTTACGAGCATTTCAATCGAAGGCTTCAGGAACTCAACGCCATCGCTGCCGGATACACGGCCACTTCGGATCGGAAGTCGGCGCCCGAAATCGCCTGGCCCTCCTACGAAACCGGCCAAAGCCTGGCCACCCGCGTTGCCTTTGGCCAAGCCTTGGCCCAAATGGCTCCTTCCATGATAGGGCTAACCGGAGGGAGCGCCGACCTAGAACCTTCGAACAATACCGGGGCCTTTGCTTCTGCGGTTGGAGAGTTCACCAGGAATCATCGGGCCGGTCGAAACCTGGCCTTTGGGGTTCGCGAATTTCCCATGGCCGCAATTCTCAACGGGATGGCTCTGTACGCCCCGGATTTCAAACCGTTTGGCGCAACCTTTTTGACTTTCTCGGATTATATGCGCAATGCCATCCGAATGAGTGCCATTCAGAAGGTTTCGGTCCTTCATGTTTTTACCCACGATTCGATTTTTTTGGGGGAGGATGGGCCTACCCACCAGTCCATTGAACACGTGATGAGCCTTCGGGCCATCCCGGACCTTTGGGTCATGCGACCAGCGGATGCACGCGAGACCCAGGCCTGCCTCCGCTTGTGGGCTGCCCAAAGTCATCAACCGGCCGTGCTGGCCTTGACTCGTCAAAATGTGCCCACCCTGGCTTGTACCGAAGGATCAAACCAAGCCCTGGATGCCAAAGTGGCCAAAGGTGCCTACCTGGCTTGGATGCAAGAAGGCGCTGACTCAACCTTAGCCCCGCTTTATGGCTACGCCTCTGGCTCCGAGGTCGCGACCTTAATTCAGGCTTGCCAAGGGCTTGCCGAAAGAGACGGGTCGTTCCAACATCGCGAAATCCGTGTTTATTCGTTGCCATGTTGGGAACTTTTGGATGAACAACCCGCCTCCTACCAGGCCGAAGTCCTCGGACCAGCCCATGCCCATCGTGTATCGCTGGAAGCCGGCGTTACCCTGGGTTGGACCCGATTCACGGGTCATGATGGCCTTAATTTGGGGGTCGATACCTTCGGCTATTCAGCCCCTGGCCCTGACCTGGCCCGTCATTTTGGTCTGGAACCACATCAAGTTCGGGATCGCATTGCGGCATGGCTCAACGGCCCCCAAAAATCCGTTTAATGATTTAATATCGATGAAAAACCTATTCAGCATTCGTGGAATTCTCCTCCATTCGGCAGCCACCACCCTCGGATTGATCTGGCTGATGACCTTGTCGGTCTTGGCCCAATCCAATCCCAGCCCAGGCAAACCCCAAACCAAACCCGTTTGGATTACCGGAGCCATCATCCACGATGCGGTCAACCCTCCCTATCCCGGAGTCATCGGCTTCGACAAGGGAGAGATCGTCTATGTGGGCCGTGGTGCTGAAATCCGATTGGATGCGGTGAATTCCGAAATTATCGATGCCCGAGGTCAGCATGTTTATCCTGGATTTATTGCCCTCCATACCCTTCTGGGCTTGTACGAAATCGAATCGGTCCGCGCCACCAGGGATCATACCGAATCCGGCACCCTGAACCCCCATGTTCATGCCTTGATTGCTTATAATTCTGATTCAAGAATCGTACCGACCGTTCGTAACCACGGGGTCCTGCTGGCCCAAATCGCTCCGGAGGGTGGTCTGATTTCGGGACGATCCGCGGTTGTGCAATTGGATGCCTGGAATTGGGAGGATGCCTGCATCAAAGCGGCCGATGGAATGTATTTGCAGTGGCCCTCCATGAGCAATAGCACCGGACCCCGAGCGCCCAGTGCCGAGGAACAAAACAAAGCCCGCAATCTCACCTTGGGCTCGCTGGAACAATACCTTAACGAGGCCAGGGATTACCACCTCCAAAACCCAAACAACGACCCCTCCGGGAATCAGCGACCTATCAACCTCAAACTGGCCTCAGCCAGCGGGTTATGGAACGGCCAAACCAAGGTCTTTGTACGAGTTGGGGATGCCAAAGGCATGGTGGCTGCCGTCGAATTTTTTGCACGCTGGAACCTCAAGCCGGTATTGGTTGGAGCCGAGGAAGCAGACCAAATCCAAGATTGGCTGGCCGCCCAAAAAATTGATTTGATTTTGACCAAAGTACACCGACTCCCCAACCGAGACGGGGATCCCGTGTATTCGGCCTACGATGCTCCGGCCCGTTTAGCGCGCGCCGGGGTTCGGTTTGGGTTTAGCATGGATGGGGCCTGGAATCAGCGTAATCTACCTTACCAGGCTGGGCATGCTGTTGGCTTTGGGCTGGACACCTTGCGGGCGCTCCAAGCCCTAACCCTGGACGCCGCCCGCATTTTGGGCATTGAGGGTCGGTATGGCAGCCTCGAAGTAGGCAAAAGTGCGACGCTTTTCTTGTCCACAGGGGATGCACTGGATATGCGAGGAAACAACCCCACCCATGCCTTTGTCGATGGCCGCAGGGTCAACCTGGATGACAAACAAAAGGCGCTCTATCGCAAATTCAGCGAGAAATACGAAATCCCGGCCCGCTAAAAGCCGGCGGGTTATTCGGCAAACATGGACTGGAGCCGATCCGCAATCGCATCGGCACTGTGCCCTTCAATACCACTCCGCTCAATGAGTTGGACCAATTGACCTCCCTTAAACAAAGCAATGCAGGGGGAGGAAGGAGGGTAAGGCAAAAAATGAGTTCGCATTTCGTCAACGGCATCGGTTTCCATGCCTGCGAAGACCGTAACCCTGGCTTTGGGGGCGGAGGCATGTTCAAGGGCTTTGCGAATACCAGGACGGGCATTGGCCGCTGCACAACCGCAGACTGAATTCACCACCACCAAAGCAAGGTCGTCTTTACGGTTCACAAATTCTTGAACCTGTTCAGGGGTTCTTAATTCTTCAAAACCCAGGTCGGTTAATTCTTTGCGCATGGGTGCGACCATAAATTCGGGATAAGGCATAGGAGGGGGATTTTTGGGTTGAGACAAGAAGGCCCGGCGCCCCTGCGGGGATTCCGTGGTCTTCAACTGCAAAAATACAACGCTACCACCCCGGGCATCGTATATTTGCGGCCCAAACCAAAAACTATGGAAAGCGCTGTTGCTCAATACAAAGTCAAAGACATTGCCCTCGCCGAATGGGGTCGCAAAGAAATTCGTCTGGCCGAAGCCGAAATGCCGGGCCTGATGGCATTGCGTGAAGAATTCGGTCCCACCAAGCCCCTCAAAGGTGCCCGCATTGCAGGTTGCCTCCACATGACCATTCAGACCGCTGTTTTGATTGAAACCCTCAAGGAACTCGGCGCTGAAGTCAGCTGGTCTTCCTGCAATATTTTTTCGACCCAGGACCACGCCGCCGCCGCCATCGCCGCCGCCGGAATCCCGGTCTATGCATGGAAAGGAATGACCGAGGAAGAGTACGAATGGTGCATTGAACAAACCCTGCATGCATTTGAAGGCGGACTGCCTTTGAACATGATCCTTGATGACGGGGGTGATTTGACCAATGTCGTGCTGGACCGCTACCCTGAAATGGTGGCCGACCTCCGTGGTATCTCCGAAGAAACCACCACCGGGGTAGCCCGCCTCTACAAGCGGATGCGCGAAGGCACCCTGCCTGTTCCCGCCATTAATGTGAACGATTCCGTTACCAAATCCAAATTTGATAACAAATACGGTTGTCGCGAATCAGCCGTTGATGCCATCCGCCGTGCAACCGATGTTATGATGGCTGGCAAAGTCGCGGTGGTCTGCGGTTACGGAGATGTCGGCAAAGGAACTGCCGAAAGTCTTCGCGGTGCCGGTGCACGTGTTATTGTTACAGAGATTGATCCTATCTGCGCTTTGCAGGCCGCCATGGACGGTTACCAGGTTCAGCGTTTGGACAGTGTTATCGACCGAGTGGACATGGTCGTAACAGCGACCGGAAACTGTAACATTGTGACCGACAGGCATTTTCGTAGAATGAAAGACAAAACCATTGTCTGCAACATCGGACACTTTGACAACGAGATTGACATGGCCTGGTTAAACAAAAACCATGGATCTTCCAAGTACACTGTCAAGCCGCAAGTCGATGTTTACACCATTGAGGGCCGCGAGATTATTGTTCTAGCCGAAGGCCGCCTGGTCAACCTTGGTTGTGCCATGGGACACCCTAGCTTTGTGATGTCCAACTCCTTTACCAATCAAACCTTGGCTCAAATGGAGTTGTGGAGCAATGCCGGTAATTACAGCAACCAGGTGTATGTTCTGCCCAAGCACCTGGACGAAAAGGTAGCGGCCCTCCATCTTTCCAAAGTCGGAGCAGAGCTCGAAACCCTTAGCACTGAACAAGCCGATTATATTGGAGTTGGTCTCAACGGTCCTTTCAAAACCGAAATGTACCGCTACTAGTTTTGAGGCGTGACCCCGTAAGCAGTCCCACCCATGATGGACTTCAACGGGTACCGACCAAAGGCGCATGACGCCCCAAAATAAAAAGGGCTGCCTCCGGGCAGCCCTTTTTGTTGGCCGACTAGGTCTCGAACCTAGACTCTTCTGAACCAAAATCAGACGTGTTGCCAATTACACCATCGGCCAGTTTGGTTCCCGTTTCGGCAGACCTTGAGGCCTTTAAGGGCTTTCAAAGTCCGGAAACGGAGGGCAAATATAGCCCGATTCGAGGCATTTATCCCTATTTTCGGGGCTAAATTGAAGAGAAATGAGCTACCAGAAAATTAACAACCTCTTGGGATGGTTGGTTTTTGCCTTTGCGACGGCTGTTTACACCCTTACCCTGGAACCGACCACCTCCTTTTGGGACTGCGGGGAATTTATTTCGGCCTGCTTCAAATTGCAAGTTATGCACCCCCCAGGGGCCCCTTTCTTTATGCTAACTGGGCGCCTGTTCACCCTTTTGGCCGGTAGCCCCGAAAATGTAGCCTGGTCTGTCAATTTTCTAAGCGGACTCACCTCTGGTTTTACCATCCTCTTTTTGTTTTGGACCATTACCGCCTTGGCCCGCAAAATCGTCGAAAATGAACAGCAAAACCTTACGGGGTCTTCCCTATGGTTGGTGATGGGTTCCGGCTTGGTGGGCGCTCTGGCCTATACATTCTCGGACTCGTTTTGGTTCTCTGCCGTCGAGGGTGAAGTTTATGCTTACTCTTCTTTCTTCACTGCCGTTGTTTTCTGGGCCGTTTTGAAATGGGAGCGCGTTGCCGATGAGCCTAATGCGGACCGCTGGCTTTTGTTAATTGCCTACCTAATGGGACTGTCCATCGGCGTACACTTGCTGAATTTGCTGGCGATTCCGGCTATATGCTTGGTGGTCTATTTGCGCCATAACACACCCACACCGCGCGGTGTTTTTGTTAGCTTGTTGGCGTCGGTCGGTGTTTTGGCTTTGGTTCAGTACGGGATTATCCCCGGCTTGCCGACCCTGGCCTCCAAATTTGAACTCCTGGCCGTCAACAGCATGGGGCTTCCATTTGGCACTGGAAACTGGGCCTTTGCTGTCCTTTTTGTGGGCGGTTTGGCTTGGGGGATTGCCCATACCCACCGGACTGGCAAGGTTCTTTTGAATCAACTCTTGCTGGGTACCGCCTTTGTGGTGATCGGGTATTCTTCCTACAGCATGATTGTGATCCGCTCCCATGCCGATCCCTCGATTAACATGAACAAACCGTCGGATATTTTTTCATTGTTATCTTACATCAACCGCGAACAATACGGCGATCGCCCTCTGCTTACGGGGCCCTATTTTACCGCCGAAATTGTTGATCAAGAAGAAGGTCCGATGAAATACCGCAAAGGGGCCGACAATTATGTGGAAGCCGGCCGGGATATCATTCCGATTTATGATCCAACTCAAAACACCTTTTTGCCCCGCGCCTACAAACGCGCCGGTACTCAGCAGCGACACATTGATTTTTACAAGTCCTGGCTCGATTTAAATGACGGTGAAAAGCCTCGTTTTTCGGATAACATGAATTTCTTGTTTACCTATCAGTTGGGGCACATGTACATGCGCTATTTTCTCTGGAATTTCGTTGGCCGGCAGAATGACATCCAGGGTCACGGGCGGGATTTCGAAAAAGGCAACTGGATCAGTGGTATCGAAGCGCTGGATGAATCACGCGTTGGACCATCGGCCAAACTCCCGGCTCATCGGAAAGGGAACAAAGCCCGTAACACGTATTTTGGACTACCGCTTCTTCTGGGTCTTCTCGGCCTATGGTACCAATTCAAAAAGGCCAAAGGCGATGCATGGACTGTTTTCCTGCTCTTTTTACTTACCGGAATCGCCATTGTTATTTATTTGAATTTTGAGCCACTCCAACCGCGCGAGCGAGACTACGCCTATGTTGGTTCTTTCTATGCCTTTGCTGTTTGGATTGGATTGGGCGTTATGGCTCTGGGCCGGTTGATGGGCACCAAGCTAACGCCTGGCTTGGCAGCGTCCCTTGCTGTGGTGGTTGGTCTGGGAATCCCTGCACTAATGGGAGCCCAAAACTGGGATGACCATGATCGTTCCGGAAAATACACCGCCCGCGATATCGCTGTAAATTACTTGGAATCCTGCCCGCCCAATGCCATACTCTTCACCATGGGCGATAACGATACTTACCCCTTGTGGTATGCCCAAGAAGTTGAAGGAATCCGTTCCGATGTGCGTGTTGTTAATTTGAGCCTGCTAGGAACGGATTGGTATATTGACCACCTTCGCCGAAGTATGAACCAAAGCGAAGCCATCCCCCTGAGCATCACTCAAGACAAAATTGCCATGGGCACCCGGGATTACTTGCCATTTTTTGATCGCAAACTCGAGGGGTTTTATGATTTGGAGCAGTTGGTGCAATTCATGGCGAGCGATGATCCCTCGGCCAAACTGCCGACCCAAAGTGGAACCATGATCAACTATTTCCCTACCCAAAACTTTTCGCTACCCGTCAATTTCCAAAACGCCCTGGCTCAGGGCGCTGTTACAGCCACCGATTCATCCCGCGTTCCTGAACGTATCGAATGGACCTTTGCCCGGAACGGGGTCATGAAAAACGACTTGATTATCATGGACTTGTTGGCCCAGAATCAATGGAAAAGGCCGGTTTGTTGGACAGTTTCCATGGGCTCTGAGCAATATTTGGGCCTCGAAGATTATTTCCGTTTGGAGGGCCTGGTCTATCGCCTGACCCCTTTCAGCGTTCCTGCCAATCAGGGTTTGCCTTCCCAAACAGCGGTGGATATCATGCTGGAGAATTTCACCAAAAAATTCCGCTGGGGACGCATGAAGGAGGAGATTTACATCGATCCCGAAACCAACCGAATGACCATCAATTTGCGGAGCAATGCAATGCGCTTGGTTGAGAATCTCCTTTTGGCCGGCCGAAACGAGGATGCGGTTCGAGTTTTGGACCTGTGCGATACCGAAATGCCCAACCGCAAAATCACGTACCTTCCCTACAATTACCAAATGGTGGAATTTTACCATCGGGCGGGTGCAACAGCCAAAGCCAATCGCTTAGCCAAGGAATTTTTTGATACCTACGAATCCGAGGCGATTTATTTTGCTTCGTTACGGGGTGAACAACGGAGTTTCTACGAGCGGGATGAACAGGCTGCGAGGGCTGTCATGAACGAAATGGTCCGGTTATCGCAGAATTTTGGTCAAGGCTCCTTGGCCAATGGTTTCCAAAAGCGACTAACCGCCCTGGGCTCCTAAGGATTTGTATGTTCAGGGACCGAGGGTACAGAGGACGTGGAGGGGGAGGATTCAAGTCCCCCGGCGACCTGCGCCCGGGGGTGCATGCCGTTGAAGTCCTCTTGGATTCAGGTCAGGAAATCAACCGCATTTGGGTTCAAAGAGGCAAAAAGGACCCGGTAGTCCTGGGATTGCTCCGGGAAGCCCGGCAACGCTCGGTGCCCGTTCAGGAAGTACCGCCCGAGAAATTACAACAACTTTGCCCTGGCAATCATCAGGGTATCGTGGCACAAGCATCGCCCATTGCCTACCATACCCTGGAAGAATGGGTGCAATCCGCCTTTGATCAAGGCCAATCGCCTCTCTTGGTTGTAAGCGATGGCATCACCGATGTTCGCAATCTGGGGGCTCTGGCACGCTCAGCCTGGTGCTTAGGAGCGGATGCTTTTCTGATACCCGGTCTGGACAACGCCCAAGTCACTCCCGATGCCATCAAGGCCAGCGCAGGTGCCTTGGAATTGTTACCGGTTTGCCGTACCCTTTCCTTGGCGGATTCCCTTCGATATTTGGCTAATAGCGGTTTTCGCATCATGGGAGCCAGCGAAAAAGGCAAAGACTTGGGCCGTGATCAGGACCTTACCGGGCCCCTGGCATTGGTTTTGGGCGCCGAAGACCAAGGTCTGAGCCCGGATACCCTTCGGCGCTGCGATGCTTTGCTGCGCATTCCCATGCCAGAAAAGGCTCGAACCATTGGTTCTTTGAATGTTTCCGTCGCAGGTGGAATTCTGCTTTTTGAATGCCTTTTGCAAAGAACACGCGTCTAATCAAAACATCCGGAAATCTGTGCCGGCTCTACACGATACCCTCCTCGTACCGCCACCATTGCGGAAGGGCGATACCGTCGGCTTGGTCGCTCCTTCACGAGGGGTAGACTTTGCACAAATCAGGGCCTGGGTTGAATGGATGGAACGCCGGGGTTTTGAGGTCGAAGTCGGCCTTAGCATCGGCCAATTCAAGCATCAATTGGCCGGAACTGATGAAGAAAGAGCCGCCGATCTTCAGAATTTTCTTAATCGATCGGATGTATCGGCCCTTTTTATGGCCCGAGGTGGCTATGGGGCAGCAAGAATTCTCGACTTGGTGGATTGGTCTGCGCTACGCCGTAATCCTAAATGGCTTTGTGGATACAGCGACTCCACCGCCATCTTAAACCATGCCTTAGCGCAAACCGGAGTTGCCGGTTTGCATGGCCCCATGCCTTTTCAATTTAGTACCACCGAATGGAGCATCCAAAGTTGGGAACTCACCTTGGGCCTGTTGGAGGGCGGCTTTCGCATGCCGGGTTCCCCCTACATTGCTTTTGAAAATGACCACAGATCACCCAATTCGCTCGGCGTAGCTCAACCCCCAAGGGCCCATCTTTTTGGTTGGCCGCCGGTTAAAAAATCAAGTTCCCAAACCATTGAAGGCTACCTTTTTGGGGGGAATTTATCGGTAATCTATAGTTTGTTAGGGTCAAACTCATTACCGGATCGCAAAGACCTAATTCTTATAGCCGAGGATATCGATGAATACCGCTACCACTTGGATCGGATGTGGTTGGCCTTGCGACGAAGCGGTCAACTGGACAAAGTAAAAGCTATTTTACTAGGAGATTTTACCGATATCAAAGACCACACGGTACCCCATGGGGAGGAGCCCATAGGTATCGCCTATGAACGAACCCGGGACCTCGGCGTGCCGGTTTTGTTTGGGTTGCCCTTTGGGCATGGCCTACGAAATTACCCCCTCCCATTGGGCGTAAGGGTTCGCATTAATCCGCAAGGATTGTTTTTGTTAGAATCCTAAAAAACAGGATTTACTTCGGGCTCCAAATCGACACCAAATTCTGACCTTACCGAAGAACGGATATCCTGAGCAAGCTGCCACAAGTCTTCGCCCTTGCCTCCACCGTAATGAACCAAAACCAAGGCATGGGTTTCAGAGACACCGATAGAGCCACGCTTGTGCCCCTTCCAACCACATTGCTCAATGAACCAAGCGGCCGATGTTTTGAAATGACCCTTGGTATCATCCTCCGGTTTGGTTGCAAACAAAGGCAACGTGGGATGCAAATTCTTCAAGGAATCTGCCTGTTCCTTTGTCAAAATCGGGTTCTTGAAAAAACTACCAGCATTTCCTACTTGAGCCGGATCCGGTAATTTGGATCGACGAATACTCGCCACCGCATTGGCGATTTCGTCCGAACTTGGAGCATGAGCCCTCCCCTTAGAAAGAACATCTGCGAAGCGAACTTTAAGATCTTGGTAATCCAAGCGAGGGTTGGGTTTGGTATCGAGGAGGTAGCGAACCCGGCAAATAACAAAATTATTTTTGAGTTCTTGTTTGAAAATCGAATTT
>RFOZ01000036.1 GCA_009926405.1 Cytophagia bacterium | reverse complement strand
GGCAATTGACCGAAGCGGTTCGACGCCGTCCGTATGCCTTGGTTTTGTTGGATGAAATCGAAAAAGCGCATACCGATGTTTACAACCTGCTCCTGCAAATTATGGACGAAGGCCGCCTGACGGATAACAAAGGACGAACGGTGAATTTCAAAAACACCCTCCTGATTATGACCTCCAATTTGGGAGCCGGGCTGGAGGACGAGGACGGAAATCGCCCCGAATTGGACGAGCTTTTGCGTTCCCGCTTTCGCCCCGAATTCATCAACCGTATCGACGAAGTGGTGGAGTTTCATCCCTTAACCCACGATAATATTCGTTCCATTGCAACCCTGCAGCTCAAAGAACTTCAGGAACGCCTCGAAAAACGACAGGTGCGACTAACCTACACCGATGCCGTCTTGGATTACCTGGCCAGGAACGGTTACGACCCCCTTTACGGGGCCCGTCCCCTGCGCCGACTTATCCAAAAGGAGGTCCTGAACAAGCTGTCCACCGCCCTTTTGAGCGGAGAAATCCATGCCCCGGATGCGATCCTTCTGGATTGGTTCGAGGAAAGTGGGCTGGTGGTGGTACCCAGCTCCTCGGTCAGCCTCGAAGGCTTGACAACCTGATTTGGCAAGGCCGAGCTGCCGACCGAGGACAGTCTGTCAGTTCCTCTGACATGGCACAATCCTTGCTTATTTTGTACGAACCTAAGCCCCTCCCCCACCGACCATGACCCTGTACGAAGACGATTCCGAGTTTATCCCCATTATGTCCTTCAAAGAAGAGGAGGACCCCAGCCTGGACGAAGCCTACCAAAAGCCGGTTCCGATCCTTCCGCTGCGCAACACGGTCCTCTTTCCGGGGGTGGTCATTCCCATCACGGTGGGACGGGATAAATCCATACGCCTGATCCGCGAAGCCAACAACAAGACCAAAACCATCGGGGTGATGTCCCAACGGGATATTTCGGTGGAAGACCCCGGACCCGAGGACTTGCACCGCATTGGCACCCTGGCTCGCATCCTCAAGATGCTACGCATGCCGGATGGCAATACCACGGTCATTATCCAGGGCCGCCAGCGCTTTGAACTGAAGGAGGTGGTACAACGAGAGCCCTACCTCAAGGCCCACCTCGCCCCGAATCCCGATTTGCTGCCGGATCCCAAAAACAAGGAATTCAACGCCTTGATTTCGACTATCAAGGATTTGGCTCTCCAAATCATTGAGCTCTCTCCGAACATTCCCAGCGAAGCCGCCCTGGCCCTTCGTAACATTGAAAGCCCGGCCTTTCTGGTCAACTTTATTGCCAGCAACCTCAACATCGAAGTCGGCGAAAAACAAACCTTGCTGGAAATCCACGATTTGCATGAACGCTCCACCCGGGTCTTGGAATACCTGAACAAAGAGCTGCAATTGCTGGAACTCAAAAACCAAATTCAGTCCAAAGTCAAAACCGATTTGGACAAACAACAGCGGGAGTATTTTTTGCATCAACAACTCAAAACCATCCAGGAAGAGTTGGGAGGAGCCACCCCGGATCTGGAAGTCCAGAACCTCAAGGAGCGCGCCAAATCCAAGAAATGGAACGATGCTACCCGCAAACATTTTGAAAAAGAAGTTGATAAATTGTTACGGATGAACCCGGCGGCGGCCGATTACAGCGTGGTCTTGAACTATGTCGAACTTTTGCTGGAATTGCCCTGGGATACGGTAACCAAAGACCGCTTTGACCTCAAAAGAGCTCAAAAAATCCTGGATACCGATCATTACGGCCTTGAGAAAATCAAAGACCGCATTCTGGAATACCTGGCGGTTCTCAAACTCAAGTCCAACATGAAAGCCCCGATTCTCCTTTTGGTGGGACCTCCAGGGGTTGGTAAAACTTCTTTGGGCAAAAGCATCGCCCGTGCCCTGGGTCGAGAATATGTCCGCATGAGTCTGGGCGGTGTCCACGACGAGGCCACCATACGCGGTCATCGCCGAACCTATATCGGCGCCATGCCGGGTCGAATTATTCAGAGCATCAAAAAAGCAGGCTGTTCCAACCCTGTCATGGTCTTGGATGAAATCGACAAGGTAGGGCAAGACTTCCGGGGCGATGTTTCGTCGGCCCTTCTCGAAGTTCTGGATCCGGAACAAAACAACGCATTCTTTGACCACTACCTGGAATTGGATTACGACCTCAGCAAGGTCCTCTTTATAGCAACCGCCAACAGCTTGGCCACGATACAGCCGGCCCTCTTGGACCGCATGGAGATTGTGGAAATCAACGGGTACACCCTCGAAGAGAAAACCGAGATTGCGCGCAAGTACTTGATTCCCAAACAACTTGAGGCCCATGGCTTGGACCGCAATGATTTGCGTATTCCCATTCCCATGATCCGACACCTGATCGAAGCCTATACCCGTGAATCAGGGGTCCGCTCGCTGGACAAAAAAATCGCTTCGCTGGTTCGGGGGTACGCCAAACTCAAGGCCCTGGAAGAACCTTACGAAATCCAGGTGGACCAGGAAAGCGCGGCCCGCATTTTGGGGGTTCGTCAATTTGAACCTGAACTCTACGAAAACAACCTCCATACAGGAGTTGTTACGGGATTGGCCTGGACGGCATCGGGAGGGGATATCCTCTACATCGAAAGCAGCCTTAGCCAAGGCAAAGGACGCATCAACATTACCGGTAACCTGGGGGATGTGATGAAGGAATCGGCCAGCATTGCCATGGCTTACATCCGATCGCATGCCGCTGATTGGAATATCAACCCTGAACTTTTTGAGCATTCGGATATCCATATTCACGTTCCCGAAGGAGCCACGCCCAAAGACGGCCCTTCTGCTGGCATTACCATGCTCACTTCCTTGCTGTCCACCTACACCCAACGCAAAATCCGCAAGAAACTGGCCATGACCGGGGAAATTACCCTCCGGGGCAAAGTACTCCCTGTTGGGGGCATCAAAGAAAAGATTTTGGCCGCCAAGCGGGCCGGAATCTCGGAAATCATCCTCTGCAAAGGAAATCGGAAGGATGTTGAAGAAATTAAACAAACCTACCTTTCGGATATGACTTTCCATTATGTGGATCGCATGGAAGAGGTCATTTCCCTGGCCTTGCTCAAAGAGACCATCCCCCACCGCAAGGATTATTCCCTGTACTACAACAACCGCACCAAGGTCTAAGTGAAGGGGCTGGTACTCGAATCCCACGGGCATCGGGTTCTGGCCCGAATCCTTAACGAGGAGGCTCCCGTTGTTCAGGCAATTCTGCGGGGTAAAATTCGTTTGCAAAAGCTCAAATCCACCAACCCGGTTTGTTGCGGCGACATCGTTGAATTGTGTTATAACCAAGGGACCGGGGACTGGACCGTGGAATCGGTCGAAGACCGCCGCAACCACATGGTCCGCAAGGCCACCAACCTTTCCAAACAAACCCATGCCTTGGCCGCCAACCTCGACCGGGTTTGGATGGTGTGTTCCCTGTTTGAACCCCGGTTTTCGGGAGGATTTGCCGACCGAATTGCCTTGACCGCCGCGGCCTTTGGAATCCCTTGTCATCTGGTCTTGAACAAATCCGATCGCTGGACCGTCGAGGACCGAACCCTCGCCGAACATTGGCGACTGGTTTACGCCGATGCTGGCATCGAAACCTGGTTTTGCTCGGCTCTGAACGGGGATGGCATACCCGAATTAGCCGAGGCCATGAACCATGGTACTCAATTGCTGACCGGCTATTCCGGCGCGGGCAAAAGCAGCCTCATCAACGCCTTGTTTCCTGGTTTGCAAGCCGCGACCGGGGCCATCAGCGCCTACAGCGGCAAAGGAACCCATACCACCACCACGGCCACCCTTTACGAAACCGGACCCGGAACCGCCGTCATCGACAGCCCAGGGATCAAGGAATGGGGCATTCTGGATCTGCAGCCCTACGAAATCGCCTACCATTTTCGGGAAATCCGGGAAATCGCCCCGGCCTGCCGCTTCCCCAATTGCAGCCATTCCCACGAACCGTCTTGCGCTGTACAGGAAGCCGTCAAGGAGGGCCGTATCCATTCGGAACGATTCCTGTCGTACCTGAGCATTTTGGCCAACGACAATCAATACAACTAGAACCCATGCGTTTGTTGTTACAAAGGGTGTCCCATGCCCAGCTCGACATCAACGGCCAAACCCATGCCCGCATTGGCCCCGGACTCCTGGCTTTGGTCGGTATGGAACCCCAGGATACGAACGAAGACCTGCAATACTTGGTTGGCAAAATGCTCCGACTCCGCATCTTTGGGGACGAGGAAGGCCGTATGAACCTTTCGGTTCAAGACATACAGGGGGAGTGCCTCATCGTTTCTCAGTTCACCCTGATGGCGGATACGGCCAAGGGCAATCGACCGGGCTACAGCAAAGCAGCCGCCCCGGCGGTCGCCGAACCTTTGTTTCTGCAATTTGTGGATTTATGCCGCGAAGCCTGGCCCAATCGAGTACAATCAGGAGTATTTGGGGCCGATATGCAAATTACACTCCTCAACGACGGACCGGTGACCATCTGGATGGACAGCCGAGACCGCTCCCGATCAATTTAAACCAGGCTACCTTAACCCGGTCAACCCACTGCCCCGCCATGGAAAAATCCAACCTTCCCCTTTTTGAAAACCCCGAAGGAATTCAAATCGCCCAAAACCTGGTCCATGCCTGGATACAGACCTACGGTGTTCGGTACTTTGACCCCTTGACCAACAACGCCATCCTCATGGAGGAAGTGGGTGAAATGGCCCGTATCATGGCCCGAACCTACGGGGAACAATCCTTCAAAGCGGGTGAATCCCCCGAACAACTCGGCTCCGAAATGGCGGATGTGTTATGGGTTCTGCTTTGCCTCGCGAATCAATGCGGGATTGACCTCCAAAAAGAGTTGGGGCTCAGCCTGGCCAAAAAAACAGCCCGGGATCAAGATCGACACCTGGCCAACCCCAAATTGCAACCCTAACCCAACCCGGGTACCAGGTCCTCGCCCACCAGACGACCAAACATAGGGCATGCGTTGAGCTGCACGCAGAAATCAATATCCTCCTCCAAACCAGCAGAGGCCAATCGCGCAAAATGCGATGACATACGAATGGCCGTGCGCAGATCGTGGCAATGGTTTTGCCATATGGAGCGGGCCGCCTGGACACGGTCATCCTGGGCATGGTACCCAAGGGAATGTGTCAACAAGCCCTCGGCAAGGGCTCCGGCCAAGAGGGTATCTTCCCAACTGAATTTGCCTTGCCAGCCCGAACCCAAAAGGACGGTGGGTCTTGGGTTTTGGCGGAGTTCCTGCAACAAGACCTCCAAACCCAAAAACGCGCCTACCAATATTTCGGAGGCACCGGCATCGCGCGCTGCATGCAGGGCTCGCGTTCCGTTGGTTGTGGTCAATGCAATTTGGGTCCCTTGGAAGCGGGGCTCCCGAAAAACCAAGGGAGAATTTCCAACCTCAAAGCCGGGAGCCACCAACCCATCGCGTTCAGCCGCCGGGATAAACCCTTGCTCGGCCAGGGACAAGCTTTGTTCGGGGGTAAGGACGGGTCGAAAACAACGAATTCCGGCATGAAGGCCCGCACAAACGGCCGATGTTGCACGTAGGACGTCCAAAACGACCACCCTTGCGCCTTTGACCACGGTCGTCCCCAACTCTTCGGGGGTGAAGGCTACCTGCAACAAAAAGGCCTGATCCGACATAACACAACAGTTGTTACGGGTTGGACGGTAGAAAAGGCGGCCGGACCGTCACGGCGCGCAGGAGACGATCCCTGTTTTCAACAAAAACCACGCTGCCGGGCGCTGCGTATTCGGAAGTTACATACCCCATACCAATGTATCGTCCCGTCGATATGGACTCGGAACCGGAGGTAACCTTTCCGATTTCCAAACCATCGGCATCGCAGAGGCGGTAACCGTGGCGGGGTATGCCTTTGTCTTCCATAACAAAACCGACCAAACGTCGCGATGGTCCGTTTTTCTTTTGTTCCAACAAAAGATCTTTATCAATGAAATCTTTTTTGAAGGACGTAATCCAGGACAGCCCTGCTTCGATGGGAGAGGTGGTTTCATCGATATCGTTGCCGTAGAGGCAGAATCCCATTTCGAGACGGAGGGTATCACGGCAACCCAAACCGCAGGGCTGCAAGCCATGGGCTGCTCCGGCCAACATCAAGGCCTCCCAAAGCAGGATCGCCTGATTGGACGGAACATACAACTCAAAACCACCGGCACCGGTATAACCAGTCGCCGATACCAGCACCGAACCCAGCCCGGCCACCGTGGCGTGGGTGAAATGGTAATACGCCAATCCCGACAAATCAACATCGCAAAGGGGCTGCAGGATATCCAAGGCACGAGGTCCTTGGAGGGCCAACAAGGCAGTATCATCCGAATGATCCTCCAGGACTACGCTGCCATCGGCTGGAAGATGGCTGCTAAGCCATTCCCAATCTTTGCGGAGGTTCCCCGCATTGACCACCAGCAAGTAGGATTCAGGAGCCAGGTTGTAAACCAACAAATCGTCCACCAAACCACCTCGACCGTTGGGCATGCAGGAATACTGAACCCGTCCAGGAAACAGCGAGGCTACATGGTTGGAAGTTAGCTTTTCCAAAAAACCCAAGGCCCCGGGACCGCTGACCCTAAACTCCCCCATGTGTGATACATCAAAAAGCCCACAAGCGGAACGAACCGCCAGGTGTTCGGCCTTGATGCCGCTGTAACTGACCGGCATGTCAAAGCCGGCAAAGGGTACCATCTTGGCATGAAGGGCCAAGTGACTTGCATGGAGGGGCGTTTTGCGGATGAAGTTCGAATCCATAGGGTTGGTTAAAAAAGAAAACGTTGAGCGATATCTGTGGGAAAATCAGGTTTCTTGACCCTCAAAAGTACGCTTAGGACCGGTCTTATCTTTGGTTTGTAAACCAATCCACCATGCAATTGCGTGACCCTCTGCACCTGCCAGCTTTGGCCGCTGAACTCGGCCTCGAAATCATCGGCGATTCTTCCCTGATTATCACCGGTATCAATGAAATTCACAAGGTGGGGCCTGGTGACCTAACTTATTGCGATCATCCCAAATATTACCCCAAGGTCTTGGCCTCCCCAGCCAGCGTTGTTTTGATAAACAGCCGAATGGAATGCCCCCCCGGGAAATGCCTGCTGGTCTGCGATTCACCCTTTGATGTTTACAACGACTTGGTTCGTCGTTACCGTCCGTTTAGCAACCCGATGGGGCACCAATACCATGCCGGTCAGGATGTCGAAGTCGGCGAAGACACCGTTATCATGCAGGGTGTTGTTTTGGGGGACCGGGTTCGTATTGGTCGCTCCTGCGTTATCCATCCCCATGTTGTGATTTACGCCGACACCATCATCGGAGACCGGGTTGTTATTCATGCCGGGTCCATTTTGGGGGCCGATGCATTTTATTACAAAAAGCGACCCAACGGTTCCTACGATCGTTTGTTAAGCTGCGGGCGGGTCATCGTTCACGACGCGGTTGAAATTGGTGCTGCCTGTACCATTGACAAAGGTGTTTCGGGCGATACCATCCTGGGCGAAGGCACCAAACTGGATAACCAGGTCCACCTGGGTCACGGCGTGGTGGTTGGCAAAAATTGCTTGATTGCTGCACAGGTTGGCGTTGGAGGCAAAACGAGAATTGCAGACGGCGTTTGCCTATGGGGCCAAGTGGGCGTTCAAAAAGACATCGATATTGGGGAAGGCGCGAATGTGCTGGGGCAATCGGGGGTTACCAAATCCATCCCCGGAGGAAAAACGTATTTTGGAACACCGGCCCGGGATGTGAGGGATGTGCATCGGGAGACCATCGGTTTGCGTCGGCTACTGGAGCCTTAAACATACCGCCGACAGGTCAGCGAATCCGAAAGGTCAGGCGATGCAAAGGCGTGGGGCCCAGCGTTTGCACGGCGTTGCGATGTTCAGAAGTAGGGTATCCTTTGTTACGATCCCAACCATAACGGGGATAGTCCCGGTGAGCCTCCATCATGAGGGCATCCCGGTGGTTTTTGGCCAGGATACCCGCCGCAGCAATGCTGCAAAACCGCCCGTCACCACGTATTTCGCAACGATGAGGCACCTCCCCCCAGGCCTTGAATCGGTTGCCGTCTACCAGAATCACCTGAGGGACCTCCGTGAGTTGTTCCAAAGCCCGATGCATAGCCAAAATACTGGCCTGCAGAATATTCATTTGATCAATTTCGGCGGGGCTGCAAATCCCCACCGCCCAGGCAAGCGCATATTCACGAATACGCTGACCGCATTGTTCGCGTTGAACCTCGGATAGTTTTTTGGAATCCCGTAACATAGACCAGTCCTGCAGGGGATCCAAGATCACCGCTGCTGCCACCACCGGTCCCGCCAGGCATCCCCGCCCGGCCTCATCGCATCCCGCTTCACCGACCAAGGGGGGATGGTATCCTGTGTTGGAAATTTTTTGGGGTGGTGTAAGGACGTCCATGGAGGAGAAAAGCACAAACGTTCCGTTCATCAACGGTTACAAATCGCCCTGAAAGGGACGTAGGAGAATTTCTTCAAAAACCGTACGAGGAGAGGCCGCATAGGCATGCAATACGGCCGCTGCCACGTCGGCAGGGGGCATTAAGCGCTCTTCGGGCCATGGACTGCCCAACCAGGAATCCGTATAAACGGCGCCGGGCAGAATGGCCGAAACAGCGATGCCTTCTTGGATCCATTCCTGACGAAGCATCTTGGTCAATCCCAGCAAGGCAAATTTGCTGATGCAATACGAAGCACCGCCGGAATAGGCTCTCAAGGAAGCCACCGAACAAAGCGTGAAGACATAGGGACGTTCGGACTTTTTTAACAATGGATACAAGGCTCTGCTGAGGCGATAGGCGCTGTAAACATGCAAGGACATCTGCCCCTCCATTTGGCCGTCCGGGGCGTCCAACAGGGTATCCGGTACAAAGGAACCCGCGTTGTGAACCAACATATCCACCCGCTCGCAGTTTTCGTTGAGGAAGTCAACCCAGCCTAGGCAGCCTTCCTTGGTTGCCAAATCCGCCGATGCATAGTGAAGTCGCCCCGTTTCGTCTGACCAACCGAGATCTTCGCGAGAACGCCTGGCACAACCAAAAACTTCCCAGCCTTGTTCCAACAATTGGCGGGCGATTTCCCGCCCTATGCCCCTGCTGACCCCGGTAACAACGGCAATACGGGGAATGACAGGCTTGGCGGAGGCAGGGGCAGGGGATGGTGATGACATACCCAAATGTAAGGGCTTCCTTCGTTGGAACGGGGCATCTCAACCACCGAAGCTGGTCACTTTCATGTAATTTTGGGCGAGATGAATTTTTTCTTCCACTTTGGGCGATACCTGCTCATGCTACGCCAAATGCTATCCAAGCCCGAGAACGGGCGTATGTATTGGGAGGAAACGGTGCGCCAAATGGCCTCCATCGGTTTGGGCTCGGTCGGTATCGTCGCCTTTGTGGCGGTATTTATGGGGGGCGTTTCGGCAGTCCAAACGGTTTATCAATTGGTGGCTCCTTACATCTCCCTCACGGTGGTTGGATCGATTGTCACCAACTCCAGTATCCTGGAACTGGGACCTTCGGTCACCTCGTTGGTTTTGGCCGGCAAAATTGGCTCCAACATTGCCTCTGAATTGGGCTACATGCGCAGCTCTGAACAAATTGACGCCCTCGAAATCATGGGCGTTAACCCGGTTGCCTACTTAGTCGGCCCCAAAATCCTGGCCTGCCTAACCATGATACCTTTGTTGGTTGTGATATCGATCTCCACGGCGATTGCCGGGGGTATGGTGATTTGTCAACTCACCGGACTCATTACCTACGACCAATTTATCGAAGGTGCCCGATCCTCTTTCTTGGCCTACGATGTCTTCTTTGCCATGTGCAAGGCCTTCACCTTTGCTTTTTTTATATCCTCGGTTTCGGCCTACCACGGTTACCATGTTCATGGCGGTGCGCTGGAAGTCGGACGTGCTTCCACCAAGGCGGTGGTTTATTGCTGCATTCTCATTTTGTCAGGGGACTATATCCTGGCAGAATTGTTGTTATGATTCAATTAAAAGGCATCGGTAAGCGATTTGGGGAACAACAAGTCCTCCAAGACATTCACGCATCTTTTGGCCAGGGTCGCATCAACATGGTGATAGGGGCCAGCGGTAGCGGCAAGTCTGTTTTGATGAAAATCATGGTTGGGCTGGTGGTTCCAGACCAAGGCGAGCTTTTTTACGAAAACTCGTCTTTGGGTGCCATGGACCGGAGCGAGAAACAAGTTCTCCGTCAGAACATTGGCATGCTCTTTCAGAACGCCGCCCTTTTTGATTCGTTGACGGTCGAGGATAACCTGCTCTTTCCACTTCGCATGTTCAAACCGGCACCGCGCGCCCAAATGCTTGATCGCGTTGCGTATTGTTTAGAGAAAGTTGGACTGGCTGGCAAGGGGCCCTTGTTTCCGTCGGAACTAAGCGGAGGCATGAAAAAGCGGGTGGGTATTGCCCGAGCGATTGTTTTGGAACCCCGCTATTTGTTTTGTGACGAACCCAATTCAGGACTGGACCCCAAAACCTCCCTACGGATTGATCACTTGATTCGGGACCTAACCCAAGAATTCAATATCACCACCGTGGTCAATACGCATGATATGAATTCAGTCCTGGAATGCGCAGATCATATCATTTTTCTTCACAAAGGCCGAAAAACCTGGGAAGGGGACCGTCAACAAATTCTCAAAAGCGAAAACGAAGACCTGAACGAGCTCGTTTACGCCACCCGTCACTTGCAGCAATACAGGGACCAGGCTTTCTGATCACCCGATCGTCAGCGGCCGATTGGCCTGGTGAAAGAAGAAAGCAGACTTTTTTGGTAAGGCCGACGGTCAGGGCTATTTTTGGGCCCGGGCTTTCGAAAACCGTTTTTTTATGAGCATACTTGTTAATTCTTCATCGCGAATATTGGTCCAGGGCTTTACCGGTTCCGAAGGCACTTTCCATGCCAGCCAAATGATCGAGTACGGAACCTGCGTTGTGGGTGGCGTAACGCCTGGCAAGGGAGGTACCGAACACTTGGGACTTCCGGTTTTTGACGATATGCGTAGCGCCGTGAAAGCCACTTCGGCCAATGTTTCCATCATTTTTGTGCCACCAGCCTTTGCCGGGGATGCCATTATGGAAGCCGCCGATGCCGGCGTGCCCCTCATTGTTTGCATCACCGAAGGCATTCCCACCTCGGATATGGTTCGGGCTGCGGCCATGGTCCAGCGCCGAGGTTCCCGACTCATTGGCCCCAATTGCCCGGGCATCATCACACCCGGTCAGGCCAAAGTAGGAATTATGCCCGGTTTTGTCTTCAAATCCGGTCGCGTTGGAATCGTTTCCAAATCAGGGACTCTGACCTACGAAGCCGCTGATCAGGTGGTCAAAGCCGGCCTTGGGATATCCACGGCCATCGGCATTGGAGGCGACCCCGTCATTGGCACCTCTACGCGGCAGGCGTTGGAGTTGTTTATGCAGGATCCCGAAACAGAAGGCGTGATCATGATAGGAGAAATAGGCGGAGGCATGGAAGCTGAAGCGGCCCGCTGGCTTCGCGATGCCGGAAATCCCAAACCTGTGGTCGGCTTCATAGCAGGTCAAACCGCACCTCCCGGACGACGCATGGGCCATGCCGGTGCCATTGTAGGAGGCAAGGACGATACGGCGGAAGCCAAAATGCGGATCATGTCCGAATGCGGAATTCACGTCGTCGCGTCTCCCGCTGATATTGGTAAGGCCATGGCCGACCTGCTGCGCGGCTAAGCCCCCCCTCCCTAGGGCCGAACCGGCTGAATATGTTCTTGGGCTGCATAGCCAAAATGCTTCTCCAGGAGGTCTTTCATTTCTTTGGAAGAAGCCCAGCCCCAGCCCCAGCTCAGGAATTCCTTCCAATAAGGAGCCAAAAGGCTTTGGCTGGGGAAGACCAGGGAACGAATCGTCGGCTTTTGACCCTGAGGCACCTGAACCTTCCAAGCATAAGCCCCCTCTTGTCGCAAAGCATAGGATAGGGTCCCCACATCCGCCACCCCCACAACGGGCGCCTTGCTTTTGCCCAACGCCTTCCACCAAGACAGTTCGTCCTCCATATCCTCGATGCTGCCTTTGGACGATACCTGAACGGACCAAGCCCGCATCCACGATAGGCTCATCGGGCTGCGGTGCACAACCCATCGAGCGCCCTCGCCGCTTTTGAGCCCGCTTTTCCAATCATTCCAGACACCCGTATTGGACAGAGGAACCAGAACGCCCATTTTGGAGATCAACCAGGGCAACGATGGGGCCCAACCACTATCCTGCACCGGATCAACGCCCACATCGCTTACCATAACACCCACAGCATGAGAGGGATCCGCCAGCATGGCCGCTTTGAGCTCTGCTGCATTCTTGTAAAAAAGAGGATCAAAGGCCAGGTTAATTCCGCGCACCTTGCGCATCCAATCTACAAAGGCGGCTGCCAAATCTGCTTCGAGCCCTTGCCACGCCGGTTCGGCCGATTTGGCTTGGTTCCATAGACTATAGGGCGCATTCGCTACCGTATAAAAGTCCATGCGTGTTGGCAATTCCCGGGCCTCGCCCACCTTCAAAACCGAAACAGCCGGCTGCAAGGGTAAACCCGGTCCATCCTGAGCGTACAATCCCGGAACGGCCCATAACACAAAAAATAAGATTTGAAAAAACAAACGCATCATCATTCGAAATTTAACATCGTACATACATCCAAGAACCAGCGGTCTTCATGGTCGGACATCATAACAGCATTCCTGCCATCGCTGCGTTCAAAAGAGAAGCAACTGTCCCTCCCAACAACGCCTTGAGCCCCAACTGTGATAACAAAGCTCGCCGCTCCGGGGCCAAAGCGCCAATTCCTCCAATCTGAATTCCGATGGATGCAAAATTGGCAAAACCACAGAGGGCATAGGTGGCAACGATAATCGAACGAGGGTCTTGCAGCGCCCCACTGATTTTGAACTGCGTCAAGGTGGTGTAGGCAAAAAATTCGTTGAGGATAGCCTTTTCACCCAGCAGCTGTCCCACCAAAACAATATCCTTGGAGGCGATTCCCAGGAGCCAGGCCAAGGGAGCAAAAACAACCCCCAAAATGTACTGCATGGTCAAGCCGGTTTGGCGACCGCCGGTCTCCAAGGCGATCCTTTGATTCCATCCCGTCCATTCCCCGATCCCGTATTGAAGGATATAATTGGCCATGGCCATCAAGGCCGTAAATACCAAAAGCATCGCCCCCACATTCACCGCCAACCGTAGTCCATCCGTTGTTCCGTTGGCAATGGCTTCGAGCACATTGCTCCCGGTTTGTTCCCGGTTCAGTTCCAAACGTTCATTGACGGCCTCCGTCTCGGGCACCAAGATTTTGGCAGCCAGAATACCGGCAGGGGCAGCCATCATGGAGGCGCATAACAAATGCGTCGCAAAGAGACGCTGCTGTTCCGGATCGGAACCGCCCAGGAAACCAACATACGCGGCCAGAACCGACCCTGCGATGGTCGCCATCCCACCTACCATCAGGGCCAACAATTCTGATCGGGTCATCCCCATGATGTAGGGCCGAACCAACAAGGGCGCTTCGGTTTGACCCAAAAAAATATTGGCCGAGGCCGATAAACTCTCCGCCCCTGAAATTTGCAAGCCTTTGCGCATAACCCAAGCAAAAAGCCAAACGATTTTTTGCAAGAGTCCCATGTAATAAAACAAAGAACTCAAAGCGGCAAAAAATACAATGTTAGGGAGTACCTGGAAAACAAAAATGAAGCCAAAGCTATCCACCCTTTCAACCAGAGACCCAAACAAAAACAGGGATCCCGCCTTGGTAAAGCCCAAGACCACCACAAAGAATCCGGAAATCCAGGAGAAAACCTCCCGAAACCAATCCACCCGATGAACCATTACCGCCAAACCTGCCTGCAAGGCCAAGGCAATCCCAACGGTTTTCCAGCGTATGGCCTTTCGTTTTTCCGAAAAAAGAAAAAGTATTCCAATTAAAAAGAGGATACCTAATACGCCGCGAAAATGATCCATGTTTGTTTCTTGTTTTTAGAAAGATGGGGTTCTGGAAGTGGGGCTAACGTTCCCCGGATTTACGACGATTTTGGATGATATCTCGGATTTGGGCTGCTTTTTCGTAATCCTCTTCGTTCAGAGCATCTTTGAGTTCTTGTTCCAACGCCCTAAGGGAGCGCTGGTTCGTCGATAAAGAGGATGAGGAAATTGATGAGGGAGCCGGGCTTGGTTCTGACTCTTCGAACGTGGAACCTGGCTCAACGATGTCAGCTTGGGCGGCATCGACCGCTCCCTGCTCTAGGACGCTTTCGACGGTATAAATTGGGCAAGCAAATCGAACAGCGAGTGCGATGGCATCGCTGGTTCGGGCATCCAATATCCACTCCCGACCCGGCTCGTTATGGCTAATCCAATGGAGATTGGCAAAGTAAACACCCTCGCGCAGGTCTGTGATAATCACCTCCTGCAGGTCAAGTTCAAAAGCCCTTGCAAAATTCAATAACAAATCATGCGTCAAAGGCCGGGCCGGCTTCATCTTTTCAAGTTCAATGGCTATCGCCTGTGCCTCAAAAGATCCGATAATGATGGGAAGTTTGCGACGCCCCCCCTTTTCCCCCAGGACCACCGCATAGGAATGAACAGATGCGTTGCTTTCGGAAAGAGCCAAGAGTTCCAGCTCTATTTTTTTCATCTTCCGAAAATACGAACAAGTCTCCCAAAAAAAACGGTTCG
>RFOZ01000035.1 GCA_009926405.1 Cytophagia bacterium | reverse complement strand
TGGCCGGAACGCCAAATAACCCGTGTGACCAGCGCCCTCGGTTACGATGGTGGTGCCTTTTTTTCGCCGGATAGCAAACAACTTGTTTTTAGGGCATCCCGCCCCCAGACACCCCCGGAAGTAGAGGAATACCAACAACTCCTCTCCGAAGGTCTGGTCGCCCCCACCCGCATGGAGCTCTTTGTCTGCAACCTGGACGGAAGCGGCCTCCGCCAAATCACCCAACTGGGAGGAGCCAATTGGGCACCCTACTTCCACCCGGACGGCCAGCGAGTTATTTTTTCGACCAACCACCACAGCAAACGGGGTTTCCCTTTCAACCTGTTTATGGTCAACCTGGACGGTAGCGGGCTGAAGCAAATCACCTATGACCCGACGTTTGACTCTTTCCCCATGTTTTCGCCCGATGGCCGTCGCTTGATTTTTGCCTCCAACCGTCGTAACGGCGGAAACCGCGATACCAACCTAATTCTCGTAGACTGGGTGGACCGTCCTTAACTTCGCCAAGACCCTAGCCCCTCCGCCTATGCCCGTTTATCACCGCCTGGGACAAATACCCCCCAAACGCCATACCCAGTTCCGCAAACCCAACGGGGAACTTTATTACGAACAATTGTTTGGGACCGTTGGCTTCGACGGCATGTCCTCCTTGATGTACCACCTGCATCGACCCACCATCATTCGATCCATGGGCGAGATTTTGGACCTGCGACCTCAGATTGCCGTTCAACACAATATCACGCCCCGGCGTTACAAAGGCTTTCAGGTCCAACCCGTTGGTGATTACCTGCAAAGCCGGGTTCCCCTGTTTCTCAACAAAGAAATTACCATGGGCCTGGCGGCCCCTTCGGGAAGCAGCCAGGATTATTTCTACAAAAACGCGGACGCCGATGAACTGGTTTTTGTGCACCGTGGAACCGGGACCCTTCGGACCCAGTTAGGAAACATCGCTTTTGAGAAAGGAGATTACCTTTTGATTCCGCGGGGTATGATTCACTGTTTTGAATTCGACGGTAACGACAACCGGCTCTTGTACCTGGAATCCCACGATCCCCTTTACACCCCCAAACGTTACCGAAACTGGTTCGGTCAATTGTTGGAACATTCCCCTTATTGTGAAAGGGACTACAAACTCCCCACCGATTTGGAAACCCATGATGCCAAGGGTTCTTTTGAGATCAAAATCCGCAAGCAAGGGATGTTGCATTCGGTCATCTATGCCAGCCACCCCTTTGATGTGGTGGGCTACGATGGTTATAATTTCCCGTACGGTTTCAGCATTTACAATTTTGAACCCATTACCGGTCGCGTTCATCAACCGCCCCCCGTTCACCAAACCTTTGAAAGCAAAGGCTTTGTGGTCTGCAGCTTTTGTCCTCGGCTCTACGATTACCACCCACTCTCCATTCCGGCTCCGTACAACCACTCCAACATCGATTCCGAAGAAATCCTGTACTATGTCGATGGAGATTTTATGAGCCGCAACGATATAGGTCCAGGCCAAATCACCCTACACCCCGGTGGCATACCTCATGGGCCTCACCCAGGCGCCTACGAACGCAGCATTGGCAAAACCTCGACCGACGAATACGCGGTGATGATTGACACTTTTCGGCCTTTGGCCATCACCCAACAAGCCATGGCCCTGGACGACGGAACCTATTACCGCTCCTGGATGGAACCCGCTTACGAATAACAGGTCATTGACAACCCTATATTTCAAATCCAGTCCTCAAGACTTCCCCCATCAACCATGAACGAACCTTTGACCCATCCCAAGCCTGCCTTGGTGAACGAGGATTTCCTCCCCTTGTTAGGCACCGATCATTTGGAGCTCTATGTCGGCAACGCCAAGCAATCGGCCTATTATTACCAGGCCGCTTTTGGCTACGAACTTATCGCCTACGCGGGTCCCGAAACAGGCCTTAAAGACAGGGCTAGCTATGTGTTACAACAAAACAAAATCCGCTTGGTTCTGACCTCTTCCCTGTATCCTGATACGGAAATATCGCGGCATGTGGACAAGCACGGGGACGGAGTCAAATTCCTTTCGTTGTGGGTTGACGATGCCAATGCCGCCTTTGAAGCCACGGTGGCCCGTGGTGCCCGTCCCCACCAGGCGCCTCAAGTCCACGAAGACGCCCACGGTCGTGTTGTCACCGCTTCCATTCATACCTACGGAGATACGGTGCACCGGTTTGTGGAACGCAAGGATTACCAGGGGCTTTTTATGCCGGGTTACGACAGCCCCCGTTGGAAATTACCCGTGGAATCGGTCGGTCTGCAGTACGTGGACCATTGCGTTGGCAATGTTGAATTGGGCGCCATGAACACCTGGGTTGATTTTTACGAAAAAGTCATGGGGTTTCAATTGCTAATCACCTTTGACGACAAGGATATCTCCACCGAGTATTCAGCCTTGATGTCCAAAGTCGTATCCAACGGCAACGGCTATGTCAAATTTCCCATCAACGAGCCGGCCGAAGGCAAAAAGAAATCCCAAATTGAAGAGTACATTGAATTCTACCGTGGGGCCGGCGTCCAACACATCGCCGTAGAGACCTATGACATCGTGCACACGGTTACCGAACTTCGTCGTCGGGGGGTTGAATTTCTCTATGTTCCTGAGACTTACTACGATGACCTTACCGAAAGGGTTGGAGCCATCCACGAAGATATCTCAATTCTCAAATCCCTCAATATTTTGGTGGACCGGGATGAACACGGTTACCTCTTGCAGTTGTTTACCAAACCCGTACAGGATCGGCCGACCCTGTTCTTTGAAATCATTCAACGTCGGGGCGCCAAATCCTTTGGCAAAGGAAATTTCAAAGCCCTTTTTGAATCCATCGAAAGAGAACAAGCCCTTCGAGGGAACCTTTGATAGCTTGGTTCGCAGAATTCGAAGGAAGGGGTTGCTGGAGGTCTGGCCTTCTCAAAGTTTGGCCTTGGATTGACGGGCAGAGGAGGATTCCCAACGGGACAACCGGCGATCCAGGTTCCACAAGAACCCAAAAAGTCCAAGTTGAATGATGAGAACGACCGCTAGAACGACATAGATCTTGCCGTTGCTTCGCATCAGGTCCGCCATTTCAACCCCGGAAGGCTCCGAAGACCCCGGTAATGAGCCCAACGAAACCTGCAAGGTCTGCCATACATTCCAAGCCAAAAAACGAAGCAACATCATAATCGATGGATTAAGGTTTTGAATTAGGAGGAGCAACGCTTGTCGTGAGGGTTCGGTACCGGGCCCACAAATTGGCCAACCACCACCCCATCAAAGTCCAACCCACGACCGCCGGATAAAAAACCCAACGCATACGGCCATCCAAGTCGTACGCCGAAAAGCCAGGGTTCCCCCCGTTCCCAGGGTGAAGCGAATCGGTGAGTCGAGGAAGGATAAAAAGCAAAGGGATCAAACAAAAAAACGCCAACACATTGTAAACTGCCGCCATGCGGGCTCTGTTGCGAGCATCCTCAAAGGAAGAGCGCAAAACCATGTAGGCCAGGTACAAAAGCAACCCGACGGCCGAGGCGTTTTGTTTCGGATCTCCACTCCACCAGGACCCCCACGTGAATTGAGCCCATACCATGCCGGTAAAAAGGCCTAAAAAACCAAAAACCAGGCCCACCAAGCTGAGTGCCTGCGCCTGGGTATCGTCCAAAAATTGTTGAAACAAAAGATAGCGTATCGAATAAACAGCCGAACCCAGAAGCATTAAAAGCATACCAAACCACATGGGAACGTGAAAATAAAGGTTACGGACTGACTCGTTCAGGATCACTTTGCGGGGAACATCGCCCAGCCAACCCATAAAAAAGCTGTAAACTAATAGCAAAATTGCCAGCCCTTTCAGGACCGGATGCAGGGGCTTGGGTGCAAGCGTTGAATTCATAGAGGGGCCTGCGTAGGCTGCCTCAAAGATATTAATCCCTCCAAAGAAAAGGAAAAAGAAGGATGCCAAGGGCTAGCAACATAAGATTCAGCCCAACCATGGCCCCGGCATAGGTCCAAGCCAAATCCCGGGACAAACCGTCCAAGGCCAATTTGGACAGGCGATGAACCAGCAAAAGTCCGGGCACCAACAAGGGAAAACCCAGAACCGGCATCAACTGAGCAGGCTGGGTGGACCCTTGGGACATGGCCGAAACCAAGGTTAACACGGTAACCAAGAGGGGGGCCCCCAAGAAGATGGTCAAAACAAAGAGCCCCGTGTCCTGAATGGGGTAGCCCATCCACAAAGCCATGAGCAAAGCACAGAACCCCATCAAAACCCACATCATCAGGGTTCCGGTCATCACCTTGGTTAACCACCATGCCACACCGGGTACACTAACCCGGTAGTAGAGATGCAAGCCCCGACTTTGACCCAGGAAACTCCTGGAAACCGTGTAGACCGAAACAAAGAGCACCAACAACCAATAAAAGGTCAACCATGCCGCGGGGCCCACCGGACGAAGCAACAACTGCGCCGCAAAGACCCCTGCCACCAAATAAAGCAGCGATCCGGCCAACGCCTGGGCTTGCCGGGTTTCACGACGAACATCGTGACCCAAGAGGACCAAGGCGCGACGAATTTGAGCAGAAGGGTTCATGGATCGGGGCTAAATTAACCTTGGTTCTCCAGCATCTTTGCATTATGAGTTCCATCTTTGCCCATTCACCCCGCCCCCTAACCAAAATTCTTGTGGCCAATCGGGGTGAAATTGCCTTGCGTATTCTACGCAGTGCCCGCGAGGCAGGCCTCGAAACGGTGGCCGTTTATTCAGAAGCGGATCGCGCAGCCCCCCACGTCCGTCAGGCCGATTGGGCCTTTTGTCTGGGGCCTGCCCCTTCATCGGCCTCTTACCTGCGCGGTGAGGCTTTGATTGCCTTGGCTTTGGAGCAAGGTTGCCAGGCGATTCATCCGGGATACGGTTTCCTGTCCGAGAACGCCGACTTTGCCCAAGCCGTGGAAAAGGCCGGATTGATCTTGATTGGCCCATCTTCCCAAAGCATACGAACCATGGGGAACAAGGTGGCCGCCAAACAAGCCGTGGCCGGCTTTGATATACCCCTGGTTCCAGGAACCGATCACCCCGTTTCGGACCCCAAAGAAGCCCTGAACATCGCTCAGCAAATTGGCTTTCCCCTCCTTATCAAAGCCGCTGCCGGTGGTGGCGGAAAGGGTATGCGAATCGTTCACCGAGCCGAGGATCTTCAGGAATCGCTCAACACCGCTGTTTCCGAAGCTCAAAGCGCCTTTGGCGATGGATCGGTTTTTATCGAAAAGTACCTTGAAAACCCGCGTCACATCGAAATTCAAATCCTAGCGGATGGCGAAGGGCGCACCGTCCACCTTTTTGAAAGAGAATGTTCGGTCCAAAGAAGGCACCAAAAGCTCATCGAAGAAGCCCCTTCCTCCTGCCTCACCCCTGAACTACGAGAGGCCATGGGTCAAGCAGCCGTGCGGGTCGCCAAGGCCTGCCAATACCAAAATGCAGGAACAGTCGAGTTTTTGTTGGACCGTAACAACCGATTTTATTTCTTGGAAATGAATACCCGGTTGCAGGTCGAACATCCGGTTACCGAGTGCATTACCGGTTTGGATCTGGTACGCCTTCAATTTCAAATTGCTGCCGGTGAGCCTTTGCCATTTGACCAAAAGGACCTTCGCATTCAAGGGCACAGCATCGAGCTTCGATTGTGCGCCGAGGATCCTCGCCAACAATTTTTACCCGATTTGGGAACCCTCACCCGTTTTCGCCCACCCCAGGGACCCGGCGTACGTTTGGACTCCGGGTACGAGGAAGGCATGGAGATTCCTGTTCATTACGACCCCCTGATGGCCAAGCTTATCGTGCACGCCTCGGATCGACCCGCGGCCTTGGCCCGGATGCGCAGAGCCCTCGATGAATTTGAACTTGAAGGACTTGCGTCCACCCTGGCCTTTGGACGCTGGGTCATGGACCATCCGGCCTTTGTGGAAGGTCACTTTGATACCGGTTTTATTTCAACCTATTTTCGAGGCGCAGAATCCTTGGATACGCCTTTGCCCCCTTGGGAAGGAGAAGGCCTTCGAGAGGATCAACTTTCTGAATGGTTGGCTTTGAGCGCGATGATCTTGGAAAGCCGACCGCCAGGGACCGCAACGCCTGATCCGAGTACAGGTCATAACACAGGGAACCCGGTCGAGAATCCAGGGCAGGCATGGAGCAGACTTTGGAACCCCAACGGCATCTGAACCCTTTTTTTGTTCGTACCTTTGTACCACGGGGCTGAACGGAATCGACAGCTTGTTTAGATGACCCGGTAAGCATGCCGAGCCTGGAATCGTTGCTCGTTAATCCGATGATTCAAGCCTTAAACGGCAACTACGACTACGCACTCGCTGCTTAATTCTAGGAATTAGCAAGAGTTGTCTCCGGATAGATGAGCTCACTGGCCTATCCAATGGAGGCATCGACCACCGTGAGCTGGTTCTAAGGCAGGCTTGACCAAGGAACAAGAACCCTAAAGCCTAAGCGAACACTGCGGCCCGCCTCCCGCCTGGTGCTCGACCAAAACCAAGGGAACGCTAAGCATGTAGAAAGTCGGGGATCGGCTTGACTGGACCAGGGTTCAACTCCCTGCAGCTCCACAACCCGGGGGTATCTGTTCTTGGAACAGGCCCCAACCTAATGGGCGTATTTTGGAAACGAGCCGAATTGTTGTTGGATTGAATGGATCGAACGACGACCTGGAATTAGGGCAATTGATTGACTATTACCTCATAGGCCACTTCGTTGCGTCGTCCCACCAAGGTCCAAGGGGCATTGTAACCCATGTACAAGAAGGGACCGCGGATGGTATAGCCTTCTTGGGCCAAGACGGCTTCCAAACGACGCCGATGTTTGCGCAAATCCTTGTTCCCGGCAAAGCCCCCAAAAGACAAAACAGCCAGCGTTCGGGATGGTTGCATTTCCAAACGAACCGTGCTGTCCATGGTGGAAGGAAGCTGCTCCAACGTTCGATCAAAGGGCATATAGAAATACAAAGCGGGTTGGTCACCCATTTCCATGACGACTGGCGCCGTCATGGCCATGGACTCTTTGGAACGATTACCCCCAAAGAGATAACGGGCCACCCTCCGAAATCCCTCGTTGGCCGAAGATCCCATGCTGGCATCGCGCATCGGGGTTTTGGCAATGGCCAAGGAGGGGTATTCCCGAATTTCAACGCCCTGCCTTAGAAGGGCCACCCTTCGATAGCGGGGTTCCGGAACCCGCTCAGCGGCTCCCAAACGAAATACAACCCACAAAAGCAACACCCCCAAAACGAGGACAACACCCCACATCCATTGATTCATGCCCTAAAGAAACGCTTGCAAAGTCAATAATTGCCCAAAATTGGCCTTTTTATCCTAGCCTCTCCATGCCTATTTTCGGCCTCCTGCATTCCATTCGTCTCAATGCCCTCACCCACCCTCAAAAAACCTACTTCTTTGGCCTTGGCCCTTTCCTGGGTTTTGGGATGGATTGGAACGCCCCTGTATTTGTTGGGTTTTGGGATGACCGTTTTGGTTTTTGATCCGATTCTTCGCTTGAGTTACCTTTTGGGTGGGTACCAAATTCACCAAAACGGGATTCGGCTCATGAATCGTTGCCTTTACCAATGCTTGCTTTTCAATGGTTGCCGTATTTCCTGGAATACGAACCAAAACCTACCTGATCCAGCCTCAAATTCGAATACCAAAATTTTTGTTGCCAACCACCAAAGCCTCAACGATATACCGCCTTTGATTTGGAAACTCCGGACCTATCGACCCGTTTTGGTTTCCAAGGCCGAATTGGCCAACGGGATTCCTTCGGTTTCCTATAATTTCAAAACGGGGGGCGTGATTGCCATTCAGCGCAAGAACCCAAACCAATCTTTGGTAGCAATGCATCGGCTGGGCCTTCGAATTGCAAGCAGTGGGGAAAGCGTCTTGTACTTTCCCGAAGGAACCCGATCCCGCAATGGCCGTTTGGGAACCTTCAAAAGCGGAGGGCTGGAGCAATTAATGAAAAGTGTTCCCAACATTGAACTGGTACCGGTAGCCGTGCAGCGGTCTTGGGAATTGGCCCGTTGGAACTTTTTGCCTTTGCCCTTTGGAATCACCCTACGCTTTGATGTTTTGCCCTCTATCAACGCCTGGAATTTTGATGGGGATACCATCCAAAAAGCCCGAGCCATGATGCAGGCTGCCCAGAACGCCGTTCAACAACACATCCATAAACCCCACGCTGCATGAAGAAATCCTTGATTGCCCTTTTCACGTTTTTCTTGATTTCGATGGCCCACAAACCCTTGATTGCAGGGACCCGACCCGACGAAGGAATGTATCCGCCAACGGCCATTAACCGGGATTCCCTTGCCAAGGCGGGCCTGCGAATAAATCCCATTCGCATTCTAAGCCTTAACGATAGCGGGATCCTTCCTGCTTTGGTTCGGGTTGGAGGTTGTTCGGGGGCCTTTGTTTCGCCTCAAGGTTTGTTGATGACCAACCACCATTGCGCCTTCGATGCGGTCGCTTCGGCCAGCACACCGCAGAACAACCATTTGGAGAATGGTTTTTACGCCAAAGATTTTCGAGAAGAAATTCCAGCCAAGGGCCTCAGCCTGCGGATTACCGTTGGCTTTGAAGACTGCAGCCCAGCAGTTCTTTCGGATTTACCAGGGAACGACCGTCCGGTGGAACGCCAAAAAGCCATCCGGGAACGAATGGCCCGCATCGAAAAAGAGGCCTCTTTGAAGGATAGTACCTTGACCTTTGAAGTTTCCGAAATGTTTCCGGGCAAATCCTACTTGCTCTTCCGCTACCGTACTTTACGAGATATACGACTGGTCTATGTTCCTTCCAGAGCCATTGGCGAATTTGGGGGCGAATCGGATAACTGGGTATGGCCCCGACATACCGGTGATTATACTTTTTTGAGGGCCTATACCGGCCCCAACGGCGAGAATCGCTCCTATCATCCGGACAATGTGCCTTTGGTTCCAACCGCCTACCTACCCCTGGCCAGTCGTCCACTCCAAGAGCAGGACTTTGTGATGATAATGGGCTATCCCGGACGAACGTTCCGTCATTACCCGGCCTCATACCTCCGATACCAGCAACAAAAGTTGTTACCGATTACCCAGACCAATTTCGATTGGCTCATCCAACAATTGGAGAACCAAAGTCGCCAATCAACGGCCGAAGCGTTGGTCTGGTCATCGCGTATCAAATCCCTTGGTAATACCACCAAAAATTATAGAGGCAAAAGCCAGGGTCTGCAGCGTTCCCCCATCCTGGAACAATTTGAAAACAAAGACCGTTTGGCCAGAGCATTGGCAAGCACCGAGGAACGTCAACAGTTGGATCGGTTGGATTCTTTGTACAATGTTCTCTCCGAAAACGCAGATTTGCATCTGAATTTTCAACACATGGTATCGCAATCACGGACGGCCCAATGGCTTATAAAGGCCGCCGAAAATCAATCCAAGCCCCATGATTCCACCTTGGCAACATGGGCCAAAGCAAATCGTTCCACCTGGCGTCCCGAACTAGAAGTTCAAGTTTTAATGTATTTCGTGAATAGGCATCCGGAACTACGTCCCACCACCAATACCAAAGCCTGGGATGCCTGGCTGACTCGCCTGGTCAAATCCAAGGATTTTCCGTCCTTCAAGGGGGCCAGCGCAAAATGGGGAACCTATTGGTGGTCTCTGTCCCAACGGATCAAAAAAGATCAAGCGGATTGGAATGCCCGAATCAACACCTTGTTACCGGTTTTTCTTGACTTGCGATTGCGTGCCAGCGGTCAGGAACAATTTGTACCGGATGCCAACGGAACACTGCGTCTAACCTACGGGCGGGTTCAGGGTTACCGTCCCGACGATGCGGTGTACCATGAACCCTTCACCCACCTATCGGGGATGTTCCAAAAGGCTGCTTCGAAGCATCCCGACTACGCCTTGGATTCAGCCATTTGGCGAGCCTTCCATGCCCCTAAGGTATTGCAAACAACGACCCGTGAAAACAGATTTGGGGATTTGGGACTTCAAGCGATTTCTGCCGAGGCCGACCAAACCAAGGTCAAAAAACCTTTGGAGGACCCTGAGGCGATTCCGGTTGCCTTCCTCTACAATTTGGATACAACAGGGGGGAATTCCGGCTCACCGGTCATGAATGCTGACGGTGAATTGGTAGGGCTCAATTTTGACCGTGCCTTTGGGGCCACGATCAATGATTATGCTTGGAACAAAGACTACAGTCGTTCCATTGGCGTTGACATTCGATTTGTGTTGTGGAATCTTCGCCATGTGGTTCAAGGCGATCGTTTGCTCCAAGAACTGCAACCCAAAACCCCTTAAGGCCTGTACCAATTCCTCTAAAAAAATGAAAACCATGAAACTGGGCATCCTTCGCGAATCCAAGAATCCACCGGATCTTCGAACCCCGCTGGTACCCGATGATTGTCGTTTCCTTTTGAATCAATTCAAAGATCTCCAAATCGTTGTTCAACCGTCCTCTTTTCGGTGTTACAGCGATGAATTATACAGGGGAGCCGGCTGCCTTGTTTCGGAAGACCTGAGCCATTGTGGATTGGTGTTGGGAGTCAAAGAGGTCGATACAGCCCAGCTAATCCCAGGACTGGCGTATGCTTTTTTCTCCCATACCATCAAAGCCCAACCCTACAACCGTTCGATGATGCAGCATATGGTCCGGAACGGTATCAGTCTTTATGATTATGAATTAATGACCGACGAATTCGGTCGTCGGACCGTGGCCTTCGGTCATTGGGCTGGCATCGTTGGGGGCTGGCATGCATTGCGCATGCGCGGTCTCCGCAACGGGCATCGTTCCGTACCCACAGCGGCTGAAATTGGGTCCTACCAGGGCATGCTGGATTTGTTGCCGGAACTTTCGCTCGACGCTGCCCTCTTTGTGGTATGCGGCCACGGCCGGGTGGGCAAAGGAGCCTTGCAAATGCTCCAAGCCGCTGGCATAGAAATGTTCCAGCCAGAACAAATCCTCAAATTTCCCGAAAAACCATGGTCCCAAATTCACTCCAAACCCGGGCTGGTTGTCCTTCAATCCCAACATATGGTTGCAGCCAAGGATGGGGGGGCTTTTGTGGAATCTGATTTTTACCAAAGGCCTGGGGCCTACATGTCAACCATGGCCCCCTACCTTCGAAGGGCGGATGTTCTAGTCAATACCATCTATTGGGACCCTCGCAGTCCACGGCATTTCGAAGCGGCGGCGATTCGTGAACCCTCCTTCAGGGTATCTCAAATCGCTGACATTTCCTGTGATATCAACGGGTCGGTGCCCATAACCACCCGAGCATCGCGGATTGATAACCCCTATTATGGAATTTCTCGTTCCACTTTAACCGAGATTGCACCGTGGGATTCCAACGGCGTGGATATGATGGCCGTTGATAACCTACCCTGCGAATTACCCCGCGAAGCTTCCAATGAATTTAGCCAAGCCTTGCTTGAACATTTTATAACACCTTACATAGAATCCTCCCTCTTTTCGGATCCCGGCGAACCCCAACATCCGAAGCTGGCCCGGGCTCGTTTGCTGAATCAGGGCACCCTGCATCCCGACCAGACCCATTTGGCTGACTATACCGCGCGTTAAAGACTAATTTCGCCATCTATCCCGTACTTTTACCATTAATTCGAGAAAAAGCATGGACGAAGATTTTGAAAAACCCTACGTCCCCATTTGGACGAGCCAAGAGCGACGCGCTTTGTTGATTAACAACACTTGCCTCGCAATTATTGGCTTTTACATTGTACGAATTCCCCTCATCCTGCTCTCGTATGTCCTGGCCCAGCTAGAAGGTTTAAGGCCTGAACTTCATTATTACGGCCTGGTGATTGACAAAATTTCCGAGGACTCGGTTATTCAGGGAGCTGGTTGGTCCGGCGGATCCACCATAGGCGCTTATTTCATTGGCCCCCTCGTATTTGCTTTTGCTGCCTTCTACCTCCTTCAACGTTGGGAATTTTTGTGGTTAAACGGCCTATCCCTCGGTCTGATCATTTGGACCAGTTTGCACGGTTTTAGCCGATTGCTTTGCGGTGCCGTGGCCGGGGTGTTTATACCCAAATACTTGGGGCAAGTCTATACGGCTACGGGGCTCAATTTGGGTGTCAGGGTTATTTTGGGGATTTTTGCTTTTGGTTTGTTTTTGGCCTTGGCTCGTTTCTTCCTTCCCCCTCTCTTATTCAATGGGCGGGAACAGCGGGTCGCCGAAGAGGAAGAATCAAGGGCTGAATTCGTACGCTTCAGCCTCTTTCTACCCTGGCTTTTTAGTTCATCCTTTATTGCTCTCATTCACGGGATACGGGGCCATTTTTATGAAGTCTTCGTCCAGTTTTTGTTGGGTCTCGTAATTCTTCATATTTATCATCAGTTCCGACCCCAAAAACCCGAGTACAATGTCCCCATCCCCGAACAAGGTCGGCCTCGTATCGATTTCCGGCTTTGGGTCGCGACTGCTTTGGTATTTGTTTTGATTTTGGTCTTGTTTTTCTAACAATCCTTTCGGCCATCCTCCTTCTATCGCGATCCGTTTTGCCTGATTCCTTTTATCCTGATTCCCTTTTAACCTGATTCGATTTTATCTTGTCCCTTTCGATTAACCTATGACCACCCAGCCTCTTGAAGCCATACGCTCCGGAACCTATGCCCTTATTGACGTTCGTACCACCGACGAATACCAGCAGGACCACCTTGAAAACAGTGTTCACATTCCTCACCACGAAATCTTGGACCACAGCGAACGGATCGCTCAAATGCCCGAACCTCGCTTCCTGTATTGTCGAAGCGGTGCTCGCAGTGCTCTGGCCATGCAAATGCTTCAACAAAGTGGCGTAACCGGGCTCTTCAATGCCGGTGGCATCGAGGATATGCGCGAATTGTTACGGGACGCTGCCCTTTAACCCAGACCTCCGGCCCATCGTAGGACCCGGGTCCCAAATCGCTCTTTGAGACGATCCATGGTCTTGTGCAGGGCATCCTCCTCGGAAGGATCCCCGAACAAATCCAGCTGAGCCCCGACCCTGCTCAATTCACTGAGACGCAGTCCCACCAAACGAACTCGCATCCGTCGAGTGTAAAGGCGTTCAAACAAGGTGCAGGCGCTGTCCATGATCAACCGATCCGACGCTGTGTAAGGAATCTTTTGCTGCCTGCTGACGGTCTCAAAGTCGGCATAACGCAAGCGAATCGTCAGACACCCGCAAACCAAACCCTGCGAACGTAGCTCGTAACCCAAGCCTTCGGCGAGGGACCGTAGCTTGGTTTTGAGAAACAGGGGGTCGGCGCTATCCTGCTCGAATGTTCGTTCGGCCGAAAGCGACTTTTGTTCGCGGTAAGGGAGAACCGGCTGAGGATCCACCCCCCTGGCTTTCTCCCAAAGCATCACACCGTTCTTACCAAAAAGCCGAACCAAGTACTCGCAAGGAACCTCTTGCAATTGTTGAATCCGGCCCAAACCCAATTCTTCCAACTGAGCAGACCAAACGGGGCCTACCATCGGAATTTTTCGTACCGGGAGCGGGGCCAAAAAACGAACTTCATACCCTTTCCGAACACAATATTGGTTATCCGGCTTGGCTTGTCCGGTCGCCACTTTGGAGACGGTTTTGTTCACCGACAAACCCAACGAAGAGGGAAGCCCTGTTTCGCGGGCAATACGGTTTCGAAGCTCCGTAGCCAACCGAAGACAACCCAGATACTTATCCATTCCACTCAAATCAGCATAAAATTCATCCACCGACGCTTTCTCAACCACCGGCAACGCCTCCTGAATCAAAGAAGTGACCATCCGGCTGTATTCTCCGTATTGCTCGGCATGACCCCGCACCAAAATCGCTTCCGGACACAAACGCAAAGCCATGCGAACGGGCATACCCGATGAAACACCCATGGACCGCGCTTCGTAACTGCAGGACGAAACCACGGCCCGGTCACCCCCTCCCCCAATAATCAGGGGTTTACCCCGCAATCGACCATCCATCAAGCGTTCGACCGATACAAAAAACGTATCCAGATCCAAATGCAAAACACAACGGGCTCCTTCAAAGGTCTCCGGCTCACGATCCCCGGAACCGTTCTTTGGGGTAACGGAATCTTGGCCCCAATCATCGGAAGACCTGGAACCCTCCCCAAAAAAGAAGCCGGGCTCAGGCGGCAAAGGAGGCAGATTCAAGGGAGACATAGGCCCGCTTGTGCATGGATGAAACTTCGACAAAACGATAATCGTACTCTTCACGAAGGATACCGCTCAAGCGGTAAATCCCTCGACCCTTCCAAGGCCATGACTTCCATTGAGGCGGAAAATGCACCGTATCCACCCAAGAACCCGACGGATCCCTCCAGGTCCCGAAAGCCATCCGCTCACCCCGAACCGTACGCACGGTCCGAATATGCACTGTATAAAGATCCAGACTGACGGTAGTCCCCGCCGGTATCGTCGCATCCCAGCCCAAAAGAGAACCGTAACCAGACGGTTCTACCAAGTCAAAGGGAGACACCAAAGGAAAACCTAGCAAGTCCATTTCATCGTACGCCTGACGAATTCGATCCGAAGACAGCGATCCAACCCCGTTCACCAAACCCTGTACTGCTTTGGGTAACACAAAAGGCTGAAGGGGTTCCGCTTCAAACAAAACCGAAGACAAAGAACCGGAACGAGCACCCTGAACCCCGCTGCTGTAAAACAAACGCAAAGCCCACAGAGCCAAGGATCGGGTAGGCTCCAGACAACGCAGTGCCCCGACCCTCCATAACAAAAGAGACTGCTCCAAGCCCAGACCCGAACGCCGGCAAAAATCTTCGACACTGTGGTAAAGTCCTCCGTTGCTTCGAGCCTTGAGGACGCCTTGAATACTGCGTTCTTCCAACCCACGGATCCAAGCCAAACCCAAACGCAGACAGGAACCCTCCAACGAAACAGCGGCTGTGCTGTACTGAACACAGGGTCCCTCCACCACCGCCCCCAAACGGCGAGCCTCCTCCAAATACTCTTCGGCGCTGTAAAATCCACCACCGTTGTTCAACACCGCCACCATATAAGCCAAGGGGGCATACGCCTTCAAATAGAGGCATTGATAGCTTTCGACCGCATAAGAAGCCGAATGCCCCTTGGCAAAAGCATAGCCGGCAAAACCGGC
>RFOZ01000034.1 GCA_009926405.1 Cytophagia bacterium | reverse complement strand
TTAGCTCAGCTGGCTAGAGCGCTTGCATGGCATGCAAGAGGTCGTCGGTTCGACTCCGATATCCTCCACCATTGTTAGTACCCAAAACCTCTTGATTTCAAGGGGTTTTGTTGTTTGTGGGGGTGGGGGAAATACATTGGTAGCGCAGAAGAAGTGCGCCCCCTACAGGTCAAGCACATTACACTTCTCAAAAGTGAACCCTACAAGGAAGAAATTAGACAGATTCTGTAAGCCGTAAGAACCAATCAGTTGTTGCCGACTTATTGTAAATTCCTTTTTGAGTTTCTACCAGGGATTTGAGGCACCCTTACACCCAAAAGTTTAGGGTATGTTAAACGAAGTTCCCGGGTAAGCGTTGAACCTTCCGTAGGTGGTGCCAGAATTCAAGATGGGGTATTCGGAAGTGCTGCGGAGTTTGTCGTTGATGTACAAATTCAGGATGGCCTTACCACTGGTTCCGCTCGTGGTTCCACCCCCGTAGAATTTGATCAAGACGGGCCTTTGTTCCGCCTCTAGTATAAACTCATTAGACCAGGTGTTTCCGTCTGGTGTGATGTTGAGGGTTTGGGTTTGTTGCGTTCCGGTGGTGTAGGTCACGCTAAGGCCGTATCCGCCAAACTGAGGTACAAAGCGCGAAGGAACCATGATTTCGTACTTGATGACGAGAACGCCTTGAAGGCTGTCTTTTTGGCAAGCCCCCAACAAAAACGCCCATAGAGCGAGTACGAGGGGGCATCGAAGGCAGAAGTCCCTGGCGTTGGTGGCAAGTTTCATGGGAAACTCGGCTTGGAGACTTCTAAGTTAACTAATTTTTTTGGTTTTCTTTTTTTAGTCGGCCTTTGGTGTATTTACCAAGATGCGGGTTGGTCGGTTTGGTTGCCTCGTCCGTAGGGCCTTGGTCAAGTAGCTCTTGGCAGGTGGGTCCGCAACAGCCGTTGAGCCGTTCGCTGCAAGCAGGGCACTGAATAAAGAGTTGGTGGCAGGCTTTGCGGGCACAGTTGGTGTAGTGATCGCAGGGTTCTCCGCAGAGATCGCAGTTTCCTAACACATCTTCGGTAATGCGTTCGCCCATTCGTTCATCAAAGACAAAGTTGCGTCCTTTGAATTTATTGGGCAGACCTTGTTCGCGGATTTGGTGGGCATAATCAATGATTCCGCCGTGAAGTTGATTCACATCCGTGAATCCTTTGTATTTGAGCCAGGCCGAGGCCTTTTCGCAGCGAATTCCTCCGGTACAATAGAGGAGGATTTTGCGGTCCTCCTGACCGGCCAAGAGGCGCGGTACCTGTTCCAATTCTTCGCGGAACGTATCGACATCCGGGAGGATGGCCCCTTCGAAGTGCCCGATTTTGCTTTCGTAATGATTGCGCATATCCACCACCAAGGTACCGGGTTCTTCCATGGCGGCGTTGAATTCGGCAGCGTTGAGGTGACGGCCAACCTTGGAAGAATCAAAGGCCGGGTCGTCGATGCCGTCCGCTACAATTTTGGAGCGGATTTTGAGGGTCAGTTTGTAGAACGATTTCCCGTCGTCTTCGACGGCGATTTTGAGCGGAATGCCTTGGAGGTATTCGTTTTGTTGGAGGTTCTCACGGAAGGCATCCATCGCGTGTTCCGGGATGGACATTTGGGCGTTGATTCCTTCGTGGGCCAGGTAGATTCGGCCAAAACAACCGAGAGCATGCCATTCACTGTAGAGTTGATCGCGGAAATTGGGAGGGTCCGGAATACGGACATAACGATAAAAAGAAAGGGTAACCCGGTGAAAGGTTTCCTCCATGAGTTGTTTTCGGAGGACTTCGCGGTTGACCGGATTGTGCAAGACCGCCATGGTAGCGATGGATTTTTGTCTTGGGTGGGTGATACAGGATTCGAACCTGTGACCCCTGCCCTGTCAAGGCAGTGCTCTAAACCAGCTGAGCTAATCACCCGAAGGTGGACAAAAGTACGCAAAAACAGGGGTGTTTAAAGCAAGGGTGTTTAAACGCTTGATGACGGGTCGAATGGAGGTCAGGGCGGAGTTTCGCGTCCAAATGGTGAGGGTTTACAGCGGTTTGTTGCAGGGTTTGGAGGCTCGTTTGTTGACGGTGGAAGTGGATTCGGATACCCGTTCCTTTGGGTTTTACTTGGTGGGGATGGCGGATTCGGCCGTGCGTGAAGGACAATTGAGAATCCAAAATGCGGTGCGGAATGCAGGGTTTCATTTACCGCGCTGTCGGCATTTGGTGAACATGGCCCCTGCTGATTTGCGCAAGGAGGGGGCGGCGTATGATTTGACCATTGCCTTGGGGTTGTTGGCCGAAGCGGGGATTTTGGAATCGGATCTTTTGGGGGACTTTTTGGTGATTGGAGAGTTGTCGTTGGACGGAAGAATCAAAGGGGTGCGGGGTATTTTGTCGGTGATGGATTTGGCGGATCGGCAAGGCTATCGTGGGGTCATTATGCCAAGGGCTAATTTGACCGAGGCGTTGTGGTGTCCGCGTGTCAAAGCATATGCTTTTGAGACCCTACGGGAGGTTGTCGAATTTGTTATGGAAGGGTGCCCGGAGGAGGTTGCTTCGGCTGCGTCTGTGTTGCGGCCTGGGCTGGCGGCGGTACCTTCGGTACCAGGCGGCGTTGCCGCCCAGCGACCTCTGCAGCAGGTCAGGGGCCAAGCCTTGGCCAAGCGCGCCCTGCAGGTCGCTGCCGCCGGCCACCACAATGTCCTTCTCATGGGTCCCCCCGGTTGTGGCAAGACCATGCTGGCCCATGCTTTTCCGAGCATGTTACCGCCCATAAGCTCCGAAGAAGCCTGGGACCTCGCCCGTATTTATTCATTGTTACCCGAAACCTCGGAGCGGACCGGTTACTCGGAGCGGACCGGTTACCCGGACCGGACCGGTTACCCGGAGCGGACCGGTTACTCGGAGCGGACCGGTTACTCGGAGCGGACCGGTTACCCGGAGCGGACCGGCGCCGCCTTGCATCGACCCTTTCGACAACCGCATCCTTCGGTATCCCTCCCCGCCATGGTGGGCGGCGGCGCCTGGCCCATGCCCGGTGAAGTCACTTTGGCTCATGGCGGCGTTTTGTTTCTCGATGAATTGCCCGAATTCCGGCGCGATGTGCTGGAAGCCCTGCGCGAGCCGCTCGAGCAGGGTCGTGTTATGCTCAATCGCCATCGCCAAAGTGTGTGTTACCCGGCTCACTTTATTTTGATTGCCGCCATGAACCCCTGCCCTTGCGGTTATTATGGTAGCTCGGGTAATCGTTGCCGCTGTTCGGAATCTTTGGTTATGCGGTATCAGCGACGGATTAGCGGCCCGCTTTTGGACCGCATGGATGTGGTGGTTTGTATGGACCGGGTTAGCGCCGAAGAATGGGCCAACCATGATAATAATGTCGCTGCGCCATTTCCCACGCCTATGCAACCGCTATCGAATTCGACCCCGGCGCCCGAACGTGTCCTGAACGCTGAGTCCAAAATTCTCATGCATCGTTTGGTTCAGGGAGGTGGACTCAGTATGCGCGCCTGCCAGCGGCTCACGAGGGTTGCTCAAACCATGGCAGCCATCGAAGGACTTCCAGCGGTGGAACCTCAACACCTCATGGAGGCCTATCATTTTAGGCATCCACGTTTTTTGGCGTCGACGCACCCGGGCTCCCTACGCCCCTAGTCGCCCTGTCCTTCGCCCTGTCCTTCGCCCTGTCCTTCGCCCTGTCCGCCGCTTCCTTTACTCCGTCGCCGCTTCCGTTTCGCTCTCTTTTTCCAAAGGGGCCGTGAAATCTACTCGCCCTTGCAGGGCCAGGAACCAGCGCAGAGTCTTGCGCATATCGCTGACATAAACACGGTCTGAATCGTATGCAGGCAATGCTTGCTTGAACAAAGCCACCAAAGAATTTTCGTTGGCCAAGGCCTCTGTCAGGACCGCCTCCGTCATCCCCATGTTGTGAAGGTTGCAGAACACATCCCACAAAGGAACCTGATCATCCTGCGTATAAATGGCGATTTCGGCCAGTGCCGCCACTTTGCTTTGGGAAGGAGCATGCCAACGGCGAGGGGCTGATTCGAGACTTTCCAACAAATAACCCTGTTTGGAGGTGGTTAAGACGCGGTGCAAACCGCTCGTTCCGCTGATTTGAACTATTTTGTCTAGGGGGTGAGGCATCAGAGATTGGCTTTGTAAAAATTAACTTGTTCCATGGCCTCAAGATAAAGGCGGCGGTATTCTTCTCGTTCTTTCAGGAGGGTTTGGGCTTGATCGGGGGTCAAAAAGTATGGGTTTTCCTGGGGTATTGGCTCTTTGGAATACAAATCCGATAGGTCGATATGCAGAAGGGCTTCCACCGACCGAATGCGGTGGGCAGGCCATATTTCCCGTTCAAACATGTTGTAAAGGGTAGCTCTTTGAACTTTAAGGTGTTTGGCAATATGGGAAATACGGATTCCGCTTTCTTTAACCTTTTGGCAGATGATTTGGCCGGCATGCTTCATGCAACCTAAAATCGGATACACACCTAGCCAACAACGACTCAAAAATGTACATGAATTGAACTAATTTGTACAGCAATACCGCTGAAATCCCTTATAACCCCACCAAAATCATTAAAAAAGGCTTAATAGGGCCTCGCCTCGATTTGATCCATGAAATAAACCAAGGCACGGTTGGCCACTCGATGCCCGCCTCGGGTTGGATACTGACCCCCAAAGTACCAATCCCCGCGATGCCCGGGGCAGGCGGTGTGCAGGTCCTCCAATCGTTGGTAAACCACCCGAATGGGAAAGGCCAAGCCGGATGGAGTCAGCAAACGGGCAATTTCATCTTCCAAATCCCGATCGCTTACCAAGGCGTACAAGCCTTGCAATCGGTTGGAGAGGGGATGTTCGGAGCGTTCCAAATCAGCCCTCGCTTCAAAGGTGGCCTCTTGCAACCGGTCTTCCAAACCCCTTTGACGAATAAGATTCAACAAGGCTTGAAAAGCGATAAAGTCACTTAGCCGGCTCATGTCAATTCCATAACAATCCGGGTAACGAATGGTTGGTGCCGAACTCACCACCACCAAAAGTCGTGGGTTGAGTCCTCCTAGAATCGAAACGATGCTTTCACGCAGTGTGGTTCCTCGGACAATGGAATCATCCATAACAACCAAGGCATCCTTGCCTTGCTCTAAAATGCCGGAAGTAGTATCATAAACATGACGAACCAGGTCGTTGCGATGGTGGTCTTCGGTAATAAAGGTCCGTAGCTTGGCATCTTTGATGGCGGCTTTTTCGACCCGGGGACGCCGCTGCATTAGATTTATAAAATCTTGGTAATCATCTCCTTGTCTGGAACGAAGGGAGTCAGGATTCAAGCGATGCAGGGCCTCGGTTCTGGCTTTTTGGAGGTGCAATTCCAGCCCTTGCAGCATGCCCAAGAAAGCCGATTCGGCGGTGTTGGGAATATAACTAAAAACAGTGTTATCCAAATCTCCGTCAATTGCTTCCAGAATTTGAGGAACCAACAATTCTCCGAGTTTTTTGCGTTCCCTGTAGATCATCGGGTCGTTTCCACGCGAGAAGTAAATCCGCTCAAAGGAACAAGCGGCCAATGGGGCCTCCTCAAAAACCCGGTGCAGCCCGTAGGTTCCATCCGCTCGGATTAACAGGGCATGCCCTGCAGGGATTTCTTGAATTTGGTCCGGGGCAATACCCAGGGCTGTGGCCATGGCGGGCCTTTCGGAGGCGGCGACAACCACCTCATCGTTAGCAAACCAATACGCGGGCCGGATCCCGTGGGCGTCCCTCAAGACAAAGGCATCCCCGTGGCCCAAAAGGCCGACCATCGCAAAGCCACCATCCCAATCCTTGGAGGCCTTTTGCAGAATTCGAACCAAGTCGAGTTGACGGCCTACCTCTGCTTCCAGGGCCGTACGGTCGCTCAAACCGGGTTCGCCACTCAGGCGCTGACTCAATTCTCGATGTGCTTCGTCCAGGTAATGCCCGATATTTTCCATCACGGTGACGGTATCCGACATTTCCTTGGGGTGTTGGCCTAGATTCACCAACTTATCGAAGAGCCGATCCACGTTGGTAAGGTTAAAGTTTCCGGCCAAAACCAAGTTGCGGCTTCGGTAATTGTGCTGCCTCAAAAAAGGATGACAGGCTTCCAAATTGTTCTTGCCATGGGTGCCGTAGCGGAGATGCCCCAGGAGTAATTCCCCCATGTAAGGCAGAATTTCCTGCATTAGCTCCGGATTCTGTTCAAAATCCTCCCCACGAACCCCGGCTTCACTGAAGTTCCGGTAAATCCGCTCAAATAGGTCCTTGAGGGGTTGGGAGGCGACCGAGCGTGCGCGGCTGATGTAGCGGGTTCCCGGAGGGACCTGCAATTTGATGGTGGCAACGCCGGCGCCATCTTGTCCCCTGTTGTGCTGCTTCTCCATCATGAGGTAGAGTTTTTGCAGGCCGTAATAAGGGGTGCCGTATTGACGTTGGTAATACGAAATCGGTTTGCGCAATCGAAGCAAGGCAATACCGCACTCGTGACCAATAGAATCGCTCATAAAGGGAGGGGATGGGAAACCAAGAGAAGAAGGGGCGAATGCACGGCCAAAACTACAAGATTCCGCCCATGCACCCGCCTTTTGGACCCGTACCAGCTCGTTTTTTTGCGTAGCTTCGCCTGGACACTATGATGGTTCGAATCCTACCCGTCGCATGGCTTCTGTTGGTCTTTGGCCTGCAGGGGTTCTTCCCGGTGGGGGCCAGGACCCTTCGCTCGTTGGAGGACCCGGAGCTGCCCGTAGGGCAATGGCGAACCCACCTTCCCTTGAACAAAGTTTCTTGTGTTGAGAAAGTCGGCACACGGGTTTATGCCGGTTGTTCCGGGGGGATTTTTGTCTATGATACGGAAGATGGTTCTCTTGAACGAATCACCCGTGTGAACGGATTGAATGACGTTGAGGTTGCAGCCATCAGTTATTCACAGGCCTACCAAACCCTGATCGTTGGTTACGCCAACGGGAACCTGGACTTGTACCGAGAAGGCCAATGGGTTGCCTTGGATGCTGTTCTCAGGGCCAACGTACCGCTTGGCAAAAAAATCCGCTCCATCGTTCAGGCCGGACGCTATGCTTATTTGTGTTATGGATTTGGAATGGTGGAATTGGATTTGGCCAAAACCGAAATCCGAAGCACTTTTGTCATTGGGCCCGGGGGTCGTTATTTGGGCGTCAATGCCTTGGTGGCTCAGGATTCATTCTGGTACGCAGCCACCGACAGTGGGCTTTACAGGGCTCGTCAGGATGCGCCTAATCTTCAGAGCTTTGAGTTTTGGCAACGGGATAGTGCTTGGGGGAATCAAAGGATTCCTGGCTTGGCGTTATACCGGGATAGCCTGGTGACTTTTCGCGGGGACTCCTTGATTCTTTACAAAGACGGTGGTCAGCGGGCTATGGTGATCAATCCCGGCGTGGATAATGTTTTTGTGGGGGTATCCGGAGGCCAATTGTTGGTCGTGAATGCCTTTCGAACCGTTCGATTGGATCAGAATCTGGACCTTTCCAATTACCCAATTCCGGATGGGCTGGTTTCCCCTTCGATGGCACTTTACGATGGGTATCAAGTTTGGATGGGTGATTTGGGTGGGGGGCTTTTTCGTTTCACCCCATGGGAGACTTTTCGCTACCTTCCCGAAGGGCCGTCCACGGACAAGGTTTTCCAATTGCGATCCAATGCACGCGGTACCGCCCTGGCGGGTGGAGCGTACAGCAGTGTTTTTGGCAACACCTTTGACCCGGCCGGAGCTGCCTTGTTGACGGGGAACCGCTGGCGGGCGCTCAATCGTCAGAGCTTGGTGGGCGTGGGGAACCTCTACGATGTTACCGGTGCTTTTCCGGACCCCAACACCGCCGGACGGGTCTGGTTATCGACCTGGGGTCAGGGCCTTTGGCAAGTGGACGGGGACAGTGCAAGGGGTTACAATGTCGCCAATTCGGCCCTTCAGGTTCAGCAAGGCACCACCAACGTGGTGAGGCTGAGCGGGGTGGATATGGATGCTTCCGGGGCCTTGTGGATAAGCAATTTTGGGACCCCCAAGCCCTTGGTGGTGCGTTACGCCAACGGGACATGGAACTCTTTTGCTACCGGGGGGCAGACCGAATTGTTGGATATGCTGGTGGACCGGGCCGGTAACAAATGGATGCGTAACCGGGCCGGGGGAGTGGTGGTAATGGACGCAACCAATACCCGTTATGTTACGGTAACAACAAGCGAAGGAAATGGGGGCCTGCCCTCATCGCAGGTGATTTGCATGGCCATGGACCGGGACGGCGCTGTCTGGCTGGGGACTTCGCAGGGTCCTGTGGTTTTCTACAATCCATCGACCGTTTTTCGGAGTTCTTTTAACGCCACTCGCCTCAAAATTCAACAAGAACAATTCGTGGGGTATTTGTTGGGCACAGAACAAATCATGTCCATCGCCGTGGACGGCGCCAACCGCAAATGGTTCGGCACCACCAACGGCCTCTGGCTTTTTAATCCTGAATGTACCAAGCTTTTGGCTCAGTTTACGACTCGCAATTCGCCTCTGCTATCGGATCAGATTTTGGCCCTGGCGGTTGATCCTGTGTCTGGTGAGGTTTTGGTGGGAACCGACCGAGGCTTGATGGGTTATCGTTCATCGGCCACTCAAGGAGTTCAGGTTCAAGGAGATGTTCATGTTTTCCCCAACCCGGTGGAGCCGGACTTTGAGGGCTACCTTTCGGTTCGTGGCTTGGTGACCGATGCTTGGATCAAAATCACCGATGCAACGGGTCAACTCGTTTATCAAACCAAGGCCGATGGTGGTCAGGTCAGCTGGAATCTTCGTGATCCTTCGGGTCGTCGGGTGAACAGCGGGGTTTACTTGGTCCATGCAGTGGCCTTTGATAGTTTTGATCTTTCGGCACAAACGGTGGTCGCCAAGGTCGTGGTGCTAACGCGTAACACCGAATAGCCCACAATCTAAGTCGCGTCCAATTATGCACAAGCACCGGGGTTTGGTTCTGAGGCATGTCCCTTACCAAGATCACCGTTACATGCTTTCTTTGTGGACACGGGATTCGGGCCCTTTATCGTTCTCGGTTTTCGCTTCCCATCGTACACCCGGCATTTTGCGTTCCGGCCAACTATTACCCTTGCAAGAGTTGGAATTGGTAACAACAGGCGCTTCTTCTTTGTCGGTTCAAAGGGTTCGAGAAATGATCCCTGCCACCCCTTTTTTGGGGGATTTGAAAGGAATGCAGCGATTGGCTTACGGCCTCATGGCGGAGTGGCTGGCGTCGGTATTGGCCGAGGGCCAAAACGAATCGGCTTACTACGATGAATTCTCTGCCCAATTACAGGAAAGTTATAAGCGAACCGATACCCTGGCCGTGGTCGCTGAATGCCTTGCAGGCCTCAGCCGGCACTTGGGCTTTGCCCCTGATCCTCAAAACTACCGCCCGGGCTGCCTCTTGGACGGGAATAGCGGGGCCTGGATGGACCCGGGTGAAGCTGTATCGGCGAATACCTGGCGTATGGGACCGGATTCTTGTGCTGTGTATGTCCAATCCCTCCATCGCCTGGTGGGTACAGAGACCGGCTATGCTGATTTTTTGAACGACTTAGCGACTTATTTTCAAGTTCATCTGACGGGATTTCGCCGACCCCGCTACCTCCCTCTCCTCCTCAGCGCCTAGGAACTGTCTTTCGGATTCCATTGCTGGCCCATGTCTTCCATACGATAGGGCCATGTTTTACGTTTAGATGAGACTAAATATCATTTTTATGAAATCCATTTCTTTCTTTCCTGTGGCGCCTGTTTTTCTTGCTTCTTTATTCATTTTGGGCTCATGCACGGTGATTCGGCCTGGCCAAGTTGGTATGAAACAGCAACTAGGGGTTTTATCGGACAAGACGCGAACCCAGGGCGTCGTCTGGTATGTTCCATTCATTTCCAAGGTTGTCAAAACCAATCTCCAGATTCAGGATATCGAACTAAGTATTTCCCTTCCATCCAAGGAAGGACTTAGTGTTACCTCTCAAATTTCTATTTTGTACAAAGTCAATCGGGTCAAAGCGCCGGCCTTGGTCCGCAATGTTGGATTAGAGTATAGAGGTATTATTTCCAATGTATTCCGTTCTGCTTCCGCTGATATCTGTGCCCAATACTTAGCCAAAGACATGCATTCCGGAAAGAGATCTGATATCGAAAAAGCTATTCTAGCTCGAATGAACGAAGTCCTATCCTCTCAGGGTATTGATATTACCGCCGTTCTCATGAAAAGCATTCAACTTCCCGTTGGCTTGGCCTCATCCATCGAACAAAAGTTGCAAGCCGAACAAGAGGCGATGCGTATGGAGTTTGTTCTCAAAAGCGAAAAGCTTGAGGCTGAGCGAAAAATAATCGAGGCAAACGGAACCAGGGATGCACAGAAAATTCTTTCGGAAGGCTTAACCGATAATATTTTGAAATTAAGGAGTATCGAGGCTTTTACTGAATTGGCCAAATCTCCCAATGCGAAGGTGGTGGTCACGGATGGTCGTACCCCTTACCTTATTAAGGATTAGGGACTACGTCCCCCAAAAAAAAGCCCCGCACAAGGCGGGGCTCCGGAGTATTGGACGAACCAAAGGTTGTCCTGTTTTTTTAAGGATGCTTCTAGAACAAAACGGGTCTTAGAAGCGATAGCCAAGGCGAAGAGCACCGTTCATCCGTGCGCCTGGAAGACTAAAGACAAAGGTTGATTTGTCAGCTTCGCGCACGGATATCAAGGCATTGTATCCCACCTCTGAACCAAGGTAAAGGCCATCCGCGATGTAGAAGTCAAAACCGGTAAACAATCCGCCCGCTAGACTAATATTGTCAAGGGATTGCAAGTTGAGACCGCCGGCATATCCCCAATAGGTCGACATACGCTTGGAGCCTTTCATGTGGTTTTCAATACCGTAAGCGAGAGATATTTCGTTGAAACGACGGTCTCCACCGCTGTCGGTATCGAGAATAAGATTGAGGTTAGCGGCCATGCGGCGGGCTTTGTTATCAGCCGTAAAATCGCGCAACATGACACCCCCACGGGTTGTGTTAAGACCGGTGCTAAGGTTGTTGATTCCTGCTGCACTGAGCTCGAACAAACGATCTCCTTTGACAGGCTTGTTGACAGATTGGGCCGAGGCGACTCCGACGCCCAAGACCAGAAAGAGAGCAAGCAATCGTAATTTGTTCATAGTATAAGGGTTTAGGTATTGCGAAGTTAAAATAACATCATTTAACAAGCCACCAACCCGTGGAAAACCAATTTTTCGTCCTAATCGTAGGACATTGCCTACGATTGCAGGGCCAGGAGCCCTGTTTTGGGATCACGCCGTCGGAGCTTCCGGTTCCGGGGTGGTGCTGGGCTTGGTCGCCAGGCGAATTTTTCCTTCGATTTCTTCGGCTAATTCGGGATTGTCGGCAAAAAGCTGCTTAACAGCATCCCTTCCTTGGCCCAGTTTGGTCTCCCCGTAGGAATACCAGGAACCGCTCTTTTTGATTATGTTCAAATCGCTTGCAAGATCCACGATTTCCCCGTCTTTGGAAACGCCTTGGCCGTAGAGGATATCGAATTCGCATTGGCGGAACGGCGGAGCGACTTTGTTTTTGACGACTTTGATGCGGACCCGATTTCCCATGATATCCAACCCGTCTTTGAGTTGCCCAATGCGGCGGATATCCAATCGAACGGAGGCGTAGAATTTGAGGGCATTACCACCGGTGGTGGTTTCGGGATTGCCGAACATAACACCAATTTTTTCGCGAAGCTGGTTGATGAAGACACAAACACAACCGGTTTTGTTGATACTGCCCGTTAGCTTGCGCAATGCCTGGGACATGAGTCGGGCCTGTAGGCCCATGGAAGAGTCTCCCATTTCGCCTTCGATTTCAGCTTTGGGGACCAGGGCAGCAACCGAGTCAATAACCAGAATATCGATGGCCCCGGATCGGATGAGGTTATCTGCAATTTCCAGGGCTTGCTCACCGTTATCGGGTTGCGAAATCAGGAGGTTTTCGGTATCGATTCCTAATTTTTCGGCGTACCCTTTGTCAAAGGCGTGTTCAGCATCAATAAAGGCGGCCATGCCTCCTTTGCGTTGGGCTTGGGCAATGGCATGCAGCGCAATGGTGGTTTTACCCGATGATTCGGGGCCGTAGATTTCGACCACCCGACCCTTGGGGAAGCCGCCTATACCCAGCGCAATGTCCAAACCCAGGGACCCGGTGGGGATGACATCGACGTTCATGACACGGGCTTCACCCATTTTCATGACCACGCCTTTGCCGTAGGTTTTTTCGAGTTTGTCAAGGGTGAGTTGAAGGGCTTTGAATTTTTCGTTTTGGACGCTCATGGTGGTTAAGGTGGTTGAAAGGGTGTTGAATGAAAGAGTGGTAGGTGTAAAGTGAATGGTGTTGTTCGGGTTGATTTCCGAAGGGGGGTGGAATGCCCCCAACGAATCCCAAAATTACAGCAACCCGAGGACGGGGGTTTTGGTTTTCGAAGCGAACTTTTTTAAATAATGAGCGGATGCTGAACGGGTCTTGGGGGCTTCGCTCCTGGAATGCATGCGGACGGGGCGAAGGTCGGCCATAGGCTGCGAAAAAAACTGCTCCAGAGGGGTTTCCCCGGGTCCAATCATTTCGATGCAATCTTCCCAAAGCAGGATGGCGGTACGGTTGAGAGCGCTATTTTTCATCTTTTGGCGTTGTTTGAAACAAAGATGAACCCCGATTGTGACATCTCTTGACACAAAATTCACTTACGACCCCTCTTATTATCTTTAACCACGGCCAACAATTCCCTACCCCCATTTGCTATGTCATTCCTTGCTCCTTTGTTTCGACTATGTTTACGCGGCTTACTCGCGCTGGGTTTGGTGGTGTTCGCCTTGGCCGGACAGGGCCCCACAGCGCAGGCTCAGAGCCAGCCGGTTCAATTCTCGGGCCTCACCCTGACATCGGATAGCATGAGCGTGGTTCCCTTTGCCACGGTTTTGGTCAAAAATCGATTCAAAGGCACGGTCAGCGACCTCAAAGGCTTTTTTTCAATGGTCTTGTTGCCGGGGGATTCCTTGGTTTTTAGTGCGGTGGGTTATCGGGCCTCCACTTTTGTGATGCCCCAACAATTGGACGAAGAATTTTATTCGGTCTTGGTCCCCATGGAGCGGGATACCATTGACTTGCCCACAGCCTTGGTTTACCCCTGGCCTAGCAAGGAGGCTTTTCGGCAGGAGTTCCTGGCTCTGGAGCTCAAGGACGACGCCACCTCCATTGCGCGACGCAATTTGGAGAAAGAATTGTTGGTGCAATTAGCTTCGGCCATGAGCATGGATGCCTCGGAGAACCAGAAACTTTATATGCAGAAGGTCATTGCCCAGACCTATTACGCGGGTGGTCAACAGCCCTTTGCTCAGTTTGGGGGACCCAACGCGTTTCCAATACCTAGCACGCTTTTGAGTCCGGGTGCATGGACCAAGTTTTTTCAGGCACTGCGTCGGGGGGATTTTCGCCGCAAGGATTAGCAGCGGGCCCTTGCTTGTTAGCGGGCCCTTGCTTGCTAGCGGGCCTTGCTTGCTAGCGGGCCTTGTGTTTGTATTCCGGACGCAGTTTTCCGTTGCGGATCAATTGCAGCTTTTTTTGGAGCAGGCGACGGCGAAGGGGATGCAAGAGGTCAACAAAGAGGCGACCGTCCACATGGTCGTATTCGTGTTGGATAATTCGCGCCAGCATGCCATCAAATTCAGCTTCGTGGCTGCGGCGTTCCGCATCTTCGTAACGCAGCCGGATTTTGGGCTTTCGTAACACATCCCCTCGTAATTCAGGAATGCTGAGACAGCCTTCGGTATAGGCCCAGGGTTCGCCGCTTTGGTCCAGGATCAAAGGATTGATAAACACCATTTTGCATCCCTTATAAGCTTCTTCGTCGGCTAGCTCGGCATCCAGAACAAAGATCCGCAGGGAGTGGCCTACCTGCGGTGCGGCCAATCCAATGCCCCCAGCGGCGTACATGGTTTCGAACAGGTTTTCGATCAAAACGGGGAGCTCATCAAAATTGGAAGGAACATCGGCAGCTTTTTGTTGCAAGACCGGGTCGCCGTAAAGAACGATGGGAAGGATCATGGTTGTTGAGAGGGTTCAAAGCGTTGGAGGTGGTGGATGCGTCCGTTGTTATACATTTCCAAAAAGTCTTGGAGGATGAGCACTGCGGCAATGCGGTCCACGACCTCTTTGCGTCGTCGGGTGGCTTTGGATGCGCCCGATTCCAGGAGGCTTTGGTGAGCCAGGCTGGAGGTAAAGCGCTCGTCCAAAAGGTAGAGGGGTAGCAAGGGACGACGGGTATGGATTTGTTGGCAAAAGGCCAGGGTGCGTGCGGCGTTTTCGGAGGGCTCGTTGTTGACGCGCCGTGGGAGGCCCACCACCATCGCTTCCAATTCCTCCCAATGCGGGTATTGTCGGAGGTAGGCCCATAATTCGGTGGTGGGAACCGTATCCAATGGAGTTGCAATCACACCCCCAGGGTCCGAGTGCGCCAGTCCGCAACGTCGGCGGCCGTAATCCAGGGCAAGAAACCTTGGCATTCTGCAAAGGTCGGGCTTAGGCCCCTTGGTTGGGGCGGCTGCGCAATGCATCCGCCGTATGGCCTTGGCCGTGATGCAGCAGGTCCTGCGGTGTTCCTGCAAAAACCAATTGACCGCCTCCGCTGCCTCCCTCCGGTCCCAGGTCCAGAATCCAGTCCGAGGCCATCAAAACCTCGGGGTTGTGTTCAATGACCAGGACGCTATGACCGTTGGCAAGGAGGGCTCGAAAAGCTCCCAGCAATTGGGCAATATCGTGGAGGTGCAGACCGGTGGTGGGTTCGTCAAAAATGAACAAACCGGCTCCGTCTTTTTGGCCACGCACCAAATACGAAGCAAGTTTGATGCGTTGGGCCTCACCTCCGGAGAGGGTGGTGGACGATTGTCCCAAGGGGACATAGCCCATGCCAACATCGGCGAGGGGTTGCAACCTCCCGGCGATTTCCGGGCGATCTCCAAAAAAATCCAAGGCTTCGGCCACGGTCATAGCCAGCACTTCGGCGATATGCCGACCGCGGTATCGGACTTCCAACAGGTCTTCTTGGAAACGCAGACCTTTGCAGGTTTCGCAGGGTAAATGCAGGTCGGCCAAAAACTGCATTGAAACAGTGACTTGACCTTCGCCTTGGCAGGTTTCGCAACGACCGCCTCCTTCGACATTGAACGAAAAGTGGGAGGCCTTGTAACCCCTTTGACGGCTGAGGCTTTGGGCGGCAAAGAGATTGCGAATGGGATCGTAGGCTTTGGAATAGGTGGCCGGATTGGATCGCGAAGATTTGCCAATGGGATGCTGGTCCACCATTTCAACAAAAGTCAGGCGATGCAAATCCCCGTGCAGTCGGTCGTGGGGTCCGGCTTTGGCTGGGTCCTGTCCCAAAGCATTGGCCAAGGCCGGATACAAAACACCTTTGATGAGGCTGGATTTACCGGAACCGCTCACTCCGCTAACACAAGACAGGGTACCCAACGGAATTTCGATGGTGATGCGTTGAAGGTTGTGGAGGCCGGCGCCTTCCAGGATGATTCGGTAGGGGTGATTT
>RFOZ01000033.1 GCA_009926405.1 Cytophagia bacterium | reverse complement strand
ATATCCGTCATCGAGGCCATGCTAAAATCGGCACGGACCTTGGAGGGTTGGCGAAAATTCATTCTGGGGTCGTCGGAGGCATTAATTCCAAGGTATCACCGACCATGAATTCCAATTCCGTGAGGTGACGCTCAACACGCACTGTAAAGTAATTATACGCCAAATAGGCGAGGATACCGACCATCAAACCTGCCGCGGTGGTTACCATGGCTTCGTAAATCCCCCCTGATAATGCGGCCGGATCCACCGTTGCCCCAGAAACGGACAATTGGTAAAAAGCCCGGATCATCCCTGTAACCGTCCCCAGGAATCCCACCATGGGAGCCGCACCCGAGACAGTAGCCAGCATCGCCAAGTTTTTCTCGTAAAGGACCGCTTCTTTTTTGCCGTAATAATTCATGTGCTCACGAAGGTTTTGCTCGGTCAAAACGCTGCTTTTCTCGAAAAGCTGCAAGTACAGGCGTGCCAGTGGAAGTTCCGAACGGCGACAAGATTCCACGGCTTGAACCCGTTGCCCCGATTTGATAAGAACCTGAACATCGCGATGCAGCTGATCCATGCCTTTGCGGTAACGGGCCAGGGTCATCCAGCGTTCCACCATAAGGTAAACGGTTAGAATGGAGAAAAGCAAGAGGGGGATCATAAAAGGGCCTCCTTTGAGGGCCAAATCCAAGACCTGCAAGGAGGTTTCCGCCTGTTCAAGGGGGGCTTTGGCTTGCAGAAAAAGGAAATCCGGCATGGGTTGGGTCATCGTCAGGTTGTTTGGGGGTGTATGGACAAAAATAGAACGTTCAATTCGCCAAAAATGCATGAAAAAACTCGTATTTTCGGCCTTTTAACCCCTAAGTTGCCCAATGGCCGATTCTTCCAAAATAATCCCCATTCAGATAGAGGAGGAAATGAAATCCGCCTACATCGATTACTCGATGTCGGTGATTGTTTCCCGAGCCCTTCCCGATGTTCGCGATGGCCTCAAGCCCGTGCATCGAAGGGTTTTGTTCGGAATGAATGAATTGGGGTTGGCCTATAACAAACCCTACAAAAAATCAGCCCGTATTGTCGGGGAGGTGTTGGGTAAATACCACCCCCACGGGGATTCCTCGGTTTACGATACCATGGTCCGGATGGCCCAGCCTTGGTCCATGCGCTATCCTTTGGTGGATGGTCAAGGTAACTTTGGCTCCGTCGATGGTGACAGTCCGGCGGCTATGCGTTATACCGAGGCCCGCTTAACCCGGTTGGCCGAAGAAATGCTTGAAGACATCGACAAAGAAACCGTCGATTTTCAACTCAATTTTGACGATTCATTGGAGGAACCCACGGTCATGCCGTGCAAATTCCCCAATCTCCTCATGAACGGCAGCGCCGGCATCGCAGTGGGGATGGCCACCAACATGGCCCCTCATAACCTTAGCGAATTAATTGATGGCATCCATGCTTATATCGACCGGCGCGATATCACCTGCGAAGAGCTTTTGGCCTATGTCAAGGCCCCGGATTTTCCAACCGGGGGCTTGCTCTACGGGTACGAAGGCATCCGCGATGCCTTGTTAACCGGAAGAGGAAGAGTGGTCATCCGCGCGAAAGCGACCGTTGAGGTGCTCGACAACGGGCGTGAGCGCATTGTGGTGACTGAAATCCCTTACTTGGTCAACAAAGCCGACATGCTCCAGAAGACCGGAGACCTGGTGAACGAAAAGAAACTTGAAGGCATCTCTGAAATTCGGGATGAATCGGACCGGGATGGGATGCGGATTGTCTACGAGATCCGCAAAGACGCCATGGCTTCGGTCGTCCTAAACCACCTGTACAAATACACGGCTCTTCAGAGTTCATTTTCGGTCAATAACATTGCCCTGGTGCACGGGCGGCCTCAGGCATTGAACCTCTTGGATCTCATTCGGCATTTCGTGGACCACCGTCACGAAGTCGTTCTACGAAGAACGCGTTACGAATTAGCCGAAGCCCAACGCAAGGCTCATATTCTGGAAGGCTATCTGATAGCCTTGGATCATCTGGATGAAATCATTTCGTTGATTCGGGCATCGGCTACCCCTGATATCGCCAAAGAAGGCCTTATCACTCAATTCGGCTTGAGCGAAATTCAAGCCAAAGCGATTTTGGAATTACGCTTGCAGCGCCTTACCGGCATGGAGCGTGACAAAATCCGCCAGGAATACAACGAAATCATGGCCCTGATTAGCCGTCTTCAATCCATTCTGGACGACGAGGGACTGCGCATGGCCCTCATCAAAGACGAATTGGCTGGAATCAAAGAACGATTCGGCGATGCTCGGCGCTCCGAAATCGTGTATGCGGCCGGTGATTTCCGGATGGAGGATATGATCGAAGAAGAAGATGTGGTGGTCACCGTATCTCATTTGGGTTATATCAAACGAACGGCAGCCCACGAATACCGGGTCCAAAACCGGGGCGGCAAGGGGGCCATGGGAGGGGCAACCCGCGATCATGATTTTATTGAACACATGCTGGTCGCGTCGACCCATCATTGGATGCTCTTTTTTACCGAACAAGGCCGTTGTTACTGGCTCAAGGTCTACGAGATTCCGGAAGGCGCCAAAAACACCAAGGGTCGTGCCGTTCAAAATTTGTTACAAATACCGCAGGACGACAAAATAAGAGCCTACATTTCGGTCCGCAGTTTGGATGATCAAGCCTATTTGGATTCCAACTACATTGTTTTCTGCACACGGAGTGGGGTCATCAAAAAGACGACCCTCGAAGCGTACAGCAGGCCCCGTGCCAACGGCATCAATGCCATCAATATCACCGAGGGGGACCAGCTATTGGAGGCTCGCCTTACCGATGGACAATCCGAAATGGTCATGGCCGTGAATACAGGCAGGGCCATTCGTTTCCATGAATCCAAGGTTCGACCCATGGGTCGATCCGCTACCGGCGTCCGCGGAATTTCAATCGATCCGGTTTCCGAATTTGTAGTCGGGATGGTTTGTGTTCAAAACCCCGAAACCACCCTGCTTGTGGTCTCAGAGACAGGTTACGGGAAACGTTCCGGCATCGAAGATTATCGGGTCACCAACCGAGGAGGAAAGGGGGTACGAACGCTGAACGTAACCGAAAAAACGGGAGCCTTGGTGGCCCTGCAGGCGGTGGATGAACAAGATGACCTGATGATCATTAACAAAAGCGGAGTCACCATTCGAATTGGTGTGGAGAGCCTGCGTGTAATGGGCCGGGCCACCCAAGGGGTTCGCTTAATCAAATTGCAAGGAGACGACCGAATCGCATCGGTGGCCCTGGTCCAAAAAGACGATCACGAAAACCAAGATAGCCCTGCAAGCATCGATTCCGTGGAACCGAGCGATACCAACGATAACCCTGAACAAACCTCCATTTCTTAAACCAACCGCTATGAAAACCCTGCTTCGGAGCCTTTTGTTCCTTGTGATGGGAAGTGCAGCTTACGCTCAACCCAACAAAGTTCAAAGCGCTATCATCTACATCCGTTACAGCGAATATGACAAGGCCAAAACCTCCATCGATGAGGCGATTGTCCACCCCAAAACCATCAACTCAGCCAAAGCTTGGTTCTACCGTGGTGAGGTTCATTTGGGCATCTACGGGGATACTACTTGGTCGCCCAAATTCCCCGACGCTTTGAATATCGCCTGGGAATCCTATCGTCGTTGCGTCGAATTAGACACCAAAAATGAGCATAAAGAGGATGCTTCCAAAAAAATCCTAACCATTCAAGGAGCCATTTACAACGAAGGGGTGGAAGCCTTTGTAAACAAAAAATTCCCCTATGCCTTGGCACGCTTTGAGCAATTGCTTTCGGTTACCCCCAACGATACCTCCGTTCTTTTTAATGCGGCTTTGACAGCTGGCAAAATGGATTCCAGTTCCAAAGCCCTGCGTTATTGGAAGGCCTTGTTGGATAACCAATACAATAAACCCGGGGTCTATGTGGAATTGGCCCGACTCAACAAAATTGCCGGTGATACGGCGGCCGCATTGCAATACCTGGCACAGGGCCGTAAAGACCACCCGAACGATATTGGATTGGTCATCGACGAACTTAACATCTACCTAAGCCAGGGTAAGCAAGAAATGGCTATCGAGAAGTTATCCAAGGCCATCGAATTGGATCCCTCCAATGCCAACCTCTACTTTGCTCGAGGAACAGCTTACGATAACCTCAAAAAAGGCCCCCTTGCAGAAAGCGATTATCGCAAAGCCATTGAAATCAAAGCCGATTATTTTGACCCTTATTACAACATGGGTGCTATGTATTTTAATGCCGCAGCGGAATTGGCCAACGAAGCCAACAAGATTCCTTTTTCAAAACAGAAAGAATACGATGCAGCCATCGCAAAGGCCAAAGCTGCCTTTGAAAAGGCGCAACCCTTCCTAGAAAAGGCCTTGGAATTGCAACCCGATGACAGCAATACCATGGTATCCCTGCAACAACTCTACGCTCAGCTCAAATTGAATGATAAATCCCTCGATATGAAAAAGCGCAGGGAAGCCATCAAAACCAAAGGCTAACCAATCCGTCCGATAGCAATGGGCCAGTGGCTCCCGGACGAATTCATACGTCGGGTCACGAAAGAATTCCCTGACCATGCGAAGGCTTTGATTCACAGCCTGAGCAACGAAACGGCTACGGATCGAACGCTGCGTTGTTTGCAGGTTTGTTCGCCCCATGAAATTGAAGGTTTTGAACCCGGTCAAAGGGTGCCTTGGCACCAAGAGGCCACCTATTTTACAAGAGGCGGGGCTGAAGGCCTCCGACCTATCCATTCTTATCCGGGTTATCAAGCCGGGGCCTGGTATGTACAAGAAGCGGCAGGGCTCATGGTCCACCGACTCTTGGAACATTTGAGGACCGAAGGTGCTCCAATGGAAAGGCTTTTGGATGCCTGCGCTGCACCAGGTGGCAAAACCTTAGCCCTTTTGGATTTTTTGCCCAAAGGTGGAATCCTCGTTGCCTCCGAACCGATGGAACATCGATTGGCCCTTCTGGATGCAACCTTGGCTCGAAGTGGAAGCGACCGGGTAATCATGGTGCAAAACCAGGCGCAGAATTGGCAGGGTCTACCGGGATTTTTTGACGGGATTTTGGTAGACATGCCTTGCAGTGGGGAAGGTATGTTCCGAAAGCATCGCGAGGCGGCCAAAGACTGGTCAATGGACAAGAGCTTGACCCTTGCAGCTTTGCAAAGCAAAATCATGGATAGCCTCTACCAAGCCTTGCGACCCGGAGGTTGGTTGATTTATGCCACCTGCACTTTTGGCAAAGAAGAAAACACCGGTCAACTTCTTCCTTGGATCACATCCGGACGATTGGAACCTGCCGCCTTGTCCCTGCCCGAGGATTGGGGCTGGGTTCACGCATCGGTTTTGGACCAGCGTTGGAATCCCCGTCACGCAGCCTGGTGGTCTATCCCTGGTTTGACCCAAGGAGAAGGATTTTTTTGTTCCGTCTTGCGCAAACCAATCGAAGCAAAAAGGAACGATTACCCGCCAAAGGAAACATTGCAAGAACCGTCCATTCTAAGGGAGGAACTCAAGAAACAGATGCGCGTTTATAAAGGTGGTTTGGCCTCTCATCCATCCGGGTATCCGAGTCCGGAATTGGCCATGGCCTATGGCAAAAAGCACGGGCATTATCCCCAAACAGGCCCCTGGAGTGTGGAGGAAGGTTGTCCCATTGTGGACCTGGACAAGACCTTAGCGACCTGGTTCTGTCAAGGCCAAAACCTCGCATTGGGTGAACTTCGCAACGGTTGGAATCTCATGACCTACCAGGGGTTGGGCCTGGGTTGGATGCACCGCGAGGGCACCCGGGTTCAAAATCATTTTCCCAAATCCCTCAGAATTGCTCGATGAATTTCAAGGACCTGCACAACAAGGGATTGAGTACCATCGTTCACGATGCGGTAACGGCAATACGGTAAAAGTTCTTCTTCGGGCCATTGATTCCGTAATCGGTCCAAAATTTGCTCATCGGTCCAACCATTGCGCAATCGGACCCGGTCCATGCGCATGAGTAGCGGGGCCTGTACCAAAACAACCGCACGCATTCCCAGGGCTGAACCACTTTGGATTAACAAGGCCGCTTCGTGGATGCTGTATTCGGCGGACTGTTGTTCGGCCCAAGCCAACGAATCATTGGCCACCACGGGATGTACCAAAGCGTTAAGTTTCTGGAGAAGGCTAGGATCTTTGAAAACAATGGAAGCCATTGCATCGCGGTTAAGAGAGCCATCGGACAAATAGGCCGATGGCCCCATCAAGTCAACAATGCTCTTCTTCAGTTCCGGTTCCTGCACCATGAGGATTTTGGCACGGGCGTCCGCATCGTAAATAGGAACGCCCAGTTGTGCAAAAAGACGAGCAACCGTCGTTTTGCCCGACCCCATGCAACCGGTAAGCCCGATGCGTTGGCTCACTTGGATGCTGGAGGATAGGAATGCAAGGTGCTGTCCTTGGAAATAGCCGAACGCTCAACCTTGAACTTTGCTTGGGATTCACTCTCCAAAAGAACCCATTCCGTCGACACTTCGACGACCTTGCCATGCATCCCTCCAACGGTCACGACTCGGTCACCTTTGGCCAATTGATCCCTGAATTTTCTCTCTTCTTTGGCCTTCACGGTTTGGGGGCGAATCATAAAGAAATAAAAGACTACGAAAATCAAGACCCAGGGCAAAAGGCTAATCCAAGGATTTTGGGGGCCGGAACCGGAAGGGGGTGGGGCCATGGCAAGCAAAATGTGTAGGTTATTCATAACAATGTTTTTAGATACTGATTTAGGGTTGGACAATTTCAGCCTTCACCCGAACGGTGATGGTATTCGGCAACGTGTTGGCCAAAACAGTGACTTGTTTTTCTTGAACACCGCTTTTGCCTTCCGAATTGAACATAACACGAATAAAACCCTCGCGACCCGGCGGAATGGGTTCTTTGGGAAAATCCGGCACGGTGCAACCGCAGGAACCACTGGCGCTTTGAATAATCAGATCACGGCCACCACGGTTGACGAATCGAAACGAATACGAGACTTTTTCGCCGGCCTTGATGATCCCAAAATCATGAATTTCTTTGTCAAAAACCATTTTGGGTAAGCGATCGGTCTGGTTTTGACCGTCTGCAGAAACAGGAAGTTCAACGGCATCGGCATCCAAGGTTTTGGGGCCTGATTCCGAACCACAGGCCGAAAAAACCAAAGCACCAACCAAATAGGCCAGGCAAAGCACCAACGAACGGCTTCGAAAAAACAAATCTTTTGAGAACATCTACAAATTAAATTTAGGATTCTACCAGTCCTCGGCCGGTTTTTTGAATTAATCCCTCCCGTACGAAGTCGGCTTTGATTTTATCCAAAAGGCCGTTGATAAAAGAAGATGATTGAGGAGTCGAAAAGGTTTTGGCCAATTCAATGTATTCGTTCATGGTTACTTTAACGGGAACATCTGGCAAATGCAACCATTCGGTGCAGGCCATTTGAAGGAGTAACAAGTCCATGCGGGCCAAACGTTCCGGGTCCCATTGCCCAGCATGTTTTTCGATTCGTTCCAGGTGGATTGAGGGATTTCCCAACAAGGATTCCAGCATGGTTTGAATCATGGAATCCTCGCTTTGCCATGCTTGTAACATGGCTTTGGTATCGGGAAAAGTCGATCCGTTCTTCATGGATTCCAGTGTTTGAAGAACCTGACGATCAATGAGGTAACGATCGCTATCCCAATAAAGGTTATGCTCCTGCTGCCAGGAAGGATACCAATCCCCGGCGCAAATGCATTTATCAAAAAACACTCTCAATCCATCGAGGGTATGGAGGGATAGGTTCTTGGAAGCGGCGCAGGTACCTTCAGCAACCGCATCGAACATGGCACGAAGCATATCCGAAGAAATCTCCAAATTTTCGATCCCCGTTGCTTTCAAGGCGGTAGCATAGTTTTGGTCTCCTTCGAGGAGGGAGGCCAAAGGATTGCTGGCCAAAGCATGGGCAGGTCCCGGATGGCGGTTTTCTTGCAAGTGACGACCTTGGCGTTCTTCGAGCCGGATCCCGGCATAGAACACCAAGGCGTCAAGCAAACGAAAAGCCATAACATAGGATCGCAGGCTGGTTGAAGCCGAGGCTTTGAATTGCTTGGCGACCTCCCTGTGGTCCTCCTGATGTTGTTGTCTGCTGGCAAAAAGCCATTGCAGCAACTTAACGCGAAGATGATGCCTGTTGATCATGGGCAGCCTTGGTCAAGCGTTGTTGGGCTAAACGAACCGCCGCTTCGTTGGTGCTCACCCGGTCTTTGGCGGCCTGCTCAAAAATGGCCAAGGTTTGATCGTAAATGCCACGGGTTTTTTGGAGGGCCCATTCCCGATCCAAGCCTTTGATTTCGGCATAAACATTGATGAGCCCGCCCGCGTTGATTACAAAATCCGGAGCATAGGCAATACTCCGATCCATCAATCGCTGCATATCCTCGTCGGTGGCCAATTGATTGTTGGCACCGCCTGCAACCAAGGCACAACGAAGTTCAGCGATGCTCCGCGCATGCAGGGTTGCTCCCAAGGCGCAGGGAGCGTAAATATCCACGTCAGCAGAAGCGACTTGGTCCGGATGACAAACCTGCACTTGGGGGAACCGACTCAATAGCTTTTGAATGGAGGGCTCGTAAACATCCGAAACCCAAATTTGGGCCCCTTCAGCAACCAAATGTTCTACCAGATAGGTTCCAACATGGCCCACCCCTTGAACCAGGATTTTGCGACCTTCCAACGAATCACTGCCCAGTGCAACACGGGCACCGGCTTTCATGCCCATGTACACCCCAAAGGCCGTCACAGGGGATGGGTCACCGCTCCCGCCCATGCTTTCGGGCAGTCCACTCACATGCTTGGTTTCGCTGGCTATCCATTCCATATCGGTTTTGGAGGTTCCAACATCCTCGGCCGTTATGTATCGGCCGGATAACGAATTCACAAAACGACCGTAAGCTTTGAACATAGCTTCGGATTTATGTTGCCGGGCATCCCCTATAATGACTGCTTTCCCGCCACCCAAATCCAAACCAGCCACCGAAGCTTTGAAGGTCATTCCCTGCGATAAACGAAGGACGTCCATTACGGCCTGGTCTTCGCTGGCGTAATTCCACATTCGGGTTCCACCAAGGGCAGGTCCCAAAACGGTGGAATGAATGCCAATTAGGGCCTTAAGTCCCGAAGCTTCGTCATAGCAATAAACCAGTTGCTCATGACCCATGCGCTGCATGGTGGCCATGGGCCCGTTCAAAAGGGGAGTGTCAAGAATTTCCGGCATGTGCTTGGGATTGATGCGGCAAAAATAACCCAAAGCCCAGCCCAAAATGCCTTTATTTTGTGGTGTGAAATCCCTCGCAGCCCTCCTCCAATCCTTGCGCGGTCAGGAGCGTCTGTGGATACCCGGTCTCTTGTGCCTGGTGCTTACCAATTTTATGGGAGTCATACCCCCTCGAATTATTCGTCACCTGATGGACGCAGTGTCTCAATCAGGGACCCAAAGCCTCACGCCATGGCTCTTGGGTTTGTTGGCTGCGACCCTTGCCCGGGGTCTTTTTATGTATTGGATGCGCCAAACCTTGATAGTGATGTCCAGGCTCAGTGAACAACGCCTCAAAGAGACTCTTTTTGCAAGGATTCTAGCGGCCAAACCGCAGGCCGTTGAGGCCTTTGAAGTCGGAGATCTCACATCGCGATTAACCGAGGACGTTGGAAAAATCCGAATGTTCATCGGCCCGGGCTTGATGTACAGCCTCAATCTTTTGGTCATGTTCTTGATGGTGATCGGGGTCATGCTCACCGTAAGTCCGGTCCTAACTTTTTGGGTTTTGACGCCGATGCCCTTCCTGGTTTTGGGCATCTACCTCCTCAACCTCAAAATCCTAAGTCGTTCCGCCGCGGTTCAGGCCCATTTAGGCAAAATGACCGTTTTTGTCCAGGAAAGTTTGGGCAGCATGAAACTTCTGCAGGCCTTCTCGGCGGAACCTTCCTTCATCCGTCGATTCGGTACGGACCTGGAGGAGTACAGAAACAAGAATATGGCATTTGCAAGGGCCGATGCCTTGTTTTTCCCGTTAGCGACCACCCTGGTCGGCCTGAGCACCTTGATTACAGTTTGGATGGGTGGCCATTTAATGGTTCAAGGCAAAGTCAGCTTAGGGAACCTTGCGGAATTCATTTTGTACATTAACATGCTGACCTGGCCCGTCACCTCGCTGGGTTGGGTTGCCTCCATCTATCAGCAGGCCAAAGCCGCTCAAGCCCGCCTAGAACCCATCTTGGGCCTGGAAGGCAGACCCCATCGAAACCAAGGTTACCATTCGGATCAACCTCCTGCCTGGAAAATTCGGAATCTCAAAGCCGGTTTTTCAGGCGGCTTTGTCCTTGAGTTGTCTGAGTTTGATGCCAAACCTGGACAATTCATTGGTATAACGGGCACGGTCGGTAGTGGAAAAAGCACCTTATGGAAACTCCTCACCGGTCGTTTTCCCTTGATGGAGGGTTCCTTGAAACTGGGAGGGGTGCCCTTGAGCGAATGGAAAGAAAGCAGTCTACACGGCCAGGTTGCCTGGGTTCCGCAGGAACAGGCTTTTTTTAACGATACCCTGGGAGCCAATCTTCGCTTGGGCGCACCGGAGGCCGATGATGCGACCTGCAGGGAGGTTTTGAATCTGGTTGAATTGGGCGATTGGGCGGCCGCTCTGCCCCAGGGACTCCAAACGGGGATAGGGGAAAGGGGGGTCCAATTATCGGGTGGACAAAAACAACGATTGGCCCTGGCCAGGGCTTGGTTGCGCCAACCCCGCTGGATGGTCTTGGACGATGCCCTTTCGGCTTTGGACAGTGGAACAGAGGATTCTTTGATGCAAAAGATAATGAACGCCAAAGGGGACCGGGGCATCATTCTTATTTCATTGAAAATCAAACCTTTGGTTCTAGCCGATTGCATTCTTGTCCTGGATGCAGGCAAGGTAGTCGGTCGTGGTACCCACAACGAATTACTCCATCGTTGTAGCCTTTATCGCCGTATGCACGATTTGCAACAGCAAGACCCAACCACCGCGATGGTTGCAGCCGAACAGGAGCCTGGGCTTGCGAGGGATGTTTTGCCTCAAAATGCCCTATTTTTACCGCATAATTAAATACTATGGATGATTTTTACGGAGGTGAACGCCACCGAGAGCGGGATCGCGAAGAAGTTTTCAGCAAAAGGGTGAGAGCCGGCAAGCGCACTTATTTTTTTGATGTCAAATCGACCCGTTCCAACGATTACTACTTGATCTTGACCGAGAGCAAAAAGGGATTTGATGACGGTCAATATGTCAAACACAAAATCTTTTTGTATAAAGAGGATTTTAACAAATTCCTAAACGGCCTTCAGGAGGCCATTGATCATGTGAAGACGGAGTTGATGCCTGATTTTGATTACGATCGGCAGGACCGTCACGATGACGAAGGTTCTCCGTCCTCCTATTAAATTCACATCCATGGGTGAAGATTCCAACGGCAAGGAACCCATGACCTTTGCCGAACCTGCTGCCCTTCACAAGGTTTCCGAGTTTCATCGTCTTTTTCGCCATCCCATCGGGATGACCCCGGGCCTTCCAAGCGAGGAGCGTTGTCTGTTGCGAATCAATTTGTTACAAGAAGAATTGAACGAACTGAAGGAAGCCTTGGCGAATCGGGATTTGGTGGAAGCAGCCGATGCACTCTGTGACCTTCAATATGTTCTAAGTGGGGCAATACACGAATTAGGATTGGGAGACGTTTTCGCAGAATTGTTTGGGGAGGTACATCGCTCCAACATGAGCAAGGCTTGTCAAAGCTTGGATGAAGCCCAAGCCACCGTCTTGCATTATCAGGAGCGACATAACATCGAATGCGATATTGAAACCATCGACGGTCTACACCTGGTCTACCGACGTTCAGACCGCAAAACCCTCAAATCCGTTGCTTATAGCCCGGCTGATTTGGCTTCCCGCCTTCCTCAAACACCGTGAATTTGTTATCCTGAAAGTCGCCGTGTTGACCGCCGCTTTGGGCCTCTTTCTGCTGACAGCCTGTCAACCGGAGACATCCCATCAAAACCAAAACCAAACCCAGCCTATGGATTCCTTGGACCAAACTTCTGTTGATTCAAGCCAAAACCTCAAACCTTTGGACACGTTGACGTTGGGAGCCGGATGCTTTTGGTGCGTCGAAGCAGTCTTTGAACAAATCAAAGGGGTCTACGATGTTCGCTCCGGTTACATGGGGGGACAGGTGGCTCAACCCAGCTACCGCGAGGTCTGTACCGGCCGTACCGGTCACGCCGAGGTGGTTCAATTCTCCTACGATCCTTCGGCCATCCCTTTGGAAAATTTATTGGAAATCTTCTTTGGTACCCACGATCCAACCACCCTTAACCGCCAGGGGGAGGATGTGGGGACGCAGTACCGTTCCGTGATTTTTTACCGTGGAGAGGAACAACAAAAGGCGGCCCTTCAATTTATCGAACGCCTCAACGCAGATAACACCTTCAAGAACCCCGTGGTCACCGAAGTAGCCGAGGCGGGAGTTTTTTATGTGGCCGAAAATTACCACCAAGAATATTTTCGACTACACGGCGAAGAGCCTTACTGCAAGCTCGTTGTGAGGCCCAAAGTGGAGAAATTCCAAAAGGCCTATGCGCGTTTTAGACGCTAACCTCAAAATCGCGTAAAGCTCGGTTCAGGGATGTTTTACGGTCGGTACCCTCGTGGCGACGACCGATGATAACCGCGCAGTGCACCTGAGCGGTTCCTGCAGGAAATTCTTTGGGCATGGTTCCCGGAATGACCACCGAACGGGCAGGTACCCGTCCTTTGTAAACTTGAGTTATGGAACCGCTCATGTCCACGATTGGTGAAGTTCCGGTTAAAGTAACGCCTGCACCCAGGACCACTTCTTTTTCGAGATGGACACCTTCCACCACCACGCAGCGGGATCCTACAAAACACCCATCCTCCACAATAACAGGGCTGGCCTGGATTGGTTCCAAAACCCCACCAATTCCAACGCCTCCACTCAAATGCACATCGCGACCAATCTGGGCACAGGACCCAACCGTTGCCCAGGTATCCACCATTGTTCCTGCGCCAACCCTTGCTCCCACATTCACAAACGAGGGCATCACCACACAACCGGGCTCCAAGAAGCTGCTGTAACGTATGACCGCAGGAGGTACGACCCTTATTCCAAGTTTTTCAAAACCTGTTTTGACCGGCACCTTATCGAAAAATTCCAAGGCACCCGCATGCATGGTGACCGAACTTTGGAGGGGGAAATACATGAGAACGGCCATTTTGACCCATTCCAAAGGAGACCAAATTCCGTTGAGACCTGGCTCAGCGGTGCGCAATAGGCCTTGATCCAGCGCCTCCATGATGCGATGCACCGAACGGACGGTTTGTGGATCCGAACGTAGGCTTGGATCGGCCCAGGCTTTCTCAATCTGTTCGCGGTCTGCGAGGTAAGGCGATAGGCCAGGTCGTTGGCTCATGCCTGCTTCCACTTGATGGTGCAACCCACCGGATCTACCTGGGGGACATCCACCTCCAAACCATCCAAAGTGTATTCAATCGCATCCTCCAAATAAACCCTGGTAACAAGGTTAGGTTGCTCCCAACTATCGTCAATGGCGCCATGGTAAACGAGTTCCCGACTGGAATTAAACAAGAACGCCTCCGGGGTTCTTTTGGCATCAAACAAGCGGGCTACCTCCTGGTTTTCATCGTGCAAGTAAATGGATTCCCAACCGTATTGTTTAGCCAATGCCTGCATTCCTTCAAAGGAATCCACCGGATACTTGGTTGGGTCGTTGGAATTAATGAGTAATACGCCCAGGTTGTCTTCGTAATAGCGATGGATCAATTTGTTAATTCGGTCCAAATAGGCCACAACATAGGGGCAGTGGTTGCAAATAAACAAGATCAAAATGCAAGACTTATCGCTGACATCCACCAAGGAATGGGTCTTAAGGTCACAGCCTTTGAGCTCGAAGTAGGGTAGTTTGGTTCCGATTTCCATGGTTCAAAGGTAAGAAGGGCCGTCCCATCCCAAGACAAGACCATCGTAGGCCAATTCTACATTCGATGGTAATGTGGAGGATACTTCGGTATGCAAGCCCATTTGGTGGGATAAGTGGGTGAGGTAGGTCCGTTTGGCCCCGATTCGTTCGGCCTGCTCCAAGGCCTGTTCCAAGGTGAAATGGGAAGGATGAGGGGTTTTACGCAAAGCGTTCAAGACAAGAATTTCGATTCCTTCCAACCTTTCGATGGTGGTATCGGGTATGGCGTTGGCATCGGTGATGTAAGCAAAGGGACCTATTCGAAATCCCAGGACCGGCAAATTAAGGTGCATAACAGGCAATGGAACAACCGGAACCCCCAGCAAATCAAAGGGTTCTTCGTCTATTTCCACCAAATGCAATTCAGGAATCCCCGGGTAACGATGTTCATCAAATGCGTAATAAAATTCTCTTTTCAGCGCAGCCTGAACCCGCAAATCCGAATAAATCGGCATGGGCTTTTTTTGGAGGTAATTAAAAGCTCTTACATCATCGGTGCCAGCGATATGGTCCTTGTGACCATGGGTAAACAACAAGGCGTCGAGGCGATGTACCCCGGAGCGAAGCATTTGCTGCCTAAAATCCGGCCCCGAATCAATCACAAAATGGGCTGAAGGATGCCGTACCAACACCGAACAACGGAGACGACGATCCCGGTTGTCGGTGGATTGACAAACGAGGCAGGTGCAACCAATGAGAGGAACCCCCTGGGATGTGCCGGTTCCCAAAAATTCAACTTGCATGCCGGACATGCTCAGGCTACATCGAGCGTACGCATTAGTGATTCCCTTTGGGGGTCACCCAAAAAAGTCCAGCTGCCCAAAATTTGACGGGTAATGTCTTCGAGGGTATCGATTTTGGCCGCGGGGGAAAAAAACTTATTGACAATGACCACACCCTGATCTTCGAAAAGGCAGTAACCGGACTGAAAATGACCCTTTTCGTATCGAATGCGCAGGCCTGCCTCCTTAAAACCTTGTTCCAAGACTTTGAGGCGATGAAGTTGGTTCTGAATTTTGGTGGAAAGGCTGGCCATGGGGCTGAATCAATTGCTCTACCCCAAAAATAGAATCCCAAAGGCCGTTCCCTTCGTTGTAGCCCCGTAGATTTGCACCATGTTGATAAAAAAGTCCAAAGGTCGGGTCCTGGTCGCGATGAGTGGGGGACTTGATTCCACCATGACCGCCGCCCTCCTGCACGAGGAGGGCTACGAAGTGGTGGGATTAACCATGAAAACATGGGATTACGCCGCCTCTGGAGGAAGCCGAAAAGAAACCGGTTGCTGCAGTTTGGATTCCATCAACGATGCCCGCGAAGTGGCCGTTGGACTTGGATTTCCTCATTATATTTTGGATATTCGAGAGCATTTCGGGGAATCGGTCATTGATTATTTTGTAGACGAGTACATGGCCGGACGCACGCCCAATCCTTGTGTTATGTGCAATACCCACATCAAGTGGGATGCCTTGTTGCGAAGAGCCGACCAATTGGGTTGTGAGAAGATCGCCACGGGGCAT
>RFOZ01000032.1 GCA_009926405.1 Cytophagia bacterium | reverse complement strand
CTTGACCTGCTTGATGGGTTGGCAGGCGACCAAAGTCAAGATGTCCTACCAGGGCAATCGACTGATTCCGGAGAGCGATACGGCTTACAAAGTCTACCTTGATTTTTGTCAACGCTTTGGCGTGGACGGGAATGTTATGGTGGTGGGGACCACGGTGCCTTCGGTATCAGACCCTGCCTTTGCCCAGGAATGGTCCAAATTGGCGCAGTCCATTCGGCAAATACCCGGTATCAACAAGGCCTATACGGTGGCGGATATCCCCCTCTTGGTCCGGAACGATAGCCTACGATCCTTTGTTTACCAACCGCGCCTGGGTCCCGACGGTTGGAACCCCGGAGGTGACCGGTTTGAAAACGCCTACGAGCGTTTGTTGGTGAACCCTACCACATCAACCGCCCTGATGGCCGTGGCCTTGGAACCGTCAGCGCTCAACGATTCGCGTCGTATTGAGGTGGTTTCAGCCGTCGAAAAACGGACTTCGGCCTACGCTGTTGCTAGCGGTAACACGGTTTACCTATCGGGCCTGCCGTATATCCGCACCGTGATGGCCACCCGGATCAAGGATGAATTAATTTGGTTTTTGGTCGCGTCGGTTTTGGTGACGGGGGTGGTCCTCTTTTTGTTTTTTCGTTCCTTCCAAACCGTGTTGCTTTCTTTGACCTTGGTGGGAATAGGAACCGTTTGGGCCATGGGTATCATGGGCATCATGGGTTACAGCGTTACACTGATTTCGGGCTTGATTCCTGCCTTGATGGTGGTCATAGGGGTTCCCAACGGGGTTTATTTGGTGAACAAGTACCATAACGAATACCGCAAACACGGTAATAAAATCAAAGCCCTTACCCGCATTGTCGAGCGCATAGGGGTGGCAACCCTGATAACCAACGCTACAACGGCTGTTGGATTTTTTGTTTTCTACTTTACAGAAAGTGTTATACTCCAAGAATTTGGCTTCGTGACCGGTTTGTCGGTCATGGTGATGTTTGTTTTAAGCATTGTGATCATTCCGGCAATTCTCAGTTTGCTCCCAGCCCCGGGGTTTCGTCAAATTCGTCACCTCGAAAATCAAAGGATTCGGCGTTGGCTGGAGCGCTTGACCCGGTGGATTGAATTCCGTCGCCGGGTGGTGGTGACCGTGACGCTGGGCCTGTTGTTTTTCGCCATCAGCGGGATCGTTCAGCTTCGGACCAACAGTTATGTGGTGGACGATTTACCACGCAATGACCTTGTTTATAGGGATTTGCGTTTCCTTGAAAAGCATTTTGGTGGGGTTATGCCCCTGGACCTGGTTTTGGATGCGGGTCGTCCCAACGGGGCCCAATCGCCCATCCTCCTCCAGAAGGCGGATCAAATTCAGAATTTGTTAGAGGAACAGCCCGTCTTTGGTCCGCCTATTTCGATGGTTGAATTAGTGAAAGCAGCCAATCAGGCCTATTTTGGGGGTTCTGCGGCCCATTACCAACTCCCCAATTCCCAAGAAAGAGCCTTTGTACTTCCTTATTTGTTGCGAAGCCGAGGTGAATCCGGTAAGGATGGCCTAAGCCTTCGACTTATGGATTCGACCAAGCAATTCATGCGCATTTCATACAACATGGCCGATGTGGGAACCGATTCCCTGCACCGGGTTCTCGATGGTTTGCAGCGCGGTGTGGATTCCATTATGGAAGGCCGTGATGAAAAAGTTTATTTTACGGGGAATTCATTGATGTTCCTTCGGGGTAATCAATACTTAATTCGGTCTTTGGCCGGTTCCATTTTGTTCGCTGTCTTGTTGATAGCCCTTATGATGGGAATCACGTACCGAAGTTGGAAAGCGGTGTTGTTTGCGCTTTTGCCCAACAGCCTTCCCTTGCTCTTCACGGCCGGTGTGATGGGGTGGTTGGGCGTTTCCATCAAGCCCAGCACCGTTTTGATCTTTAGCATCGTTTTGGGGATTGCGGTCGATGATTGCATTCACTATTTGGCGCGTTATTACCAAGAAATCAAACGTCATAACCGTAGCACCATGGAGCATTTGCGGGTATGCACCCTGGAAACCGGGGGATCCATGATTTATACCTCCATTATTTTGTTTTTTGGCTTTGTGGTTTTTGCATTTTCGGATTTTGGGGGAACCCAGGCCTTGGGGTTGATGTCGGCTGTAACCCTCCTCTTGGCTATGGTGGCCAATCTGGTTTTGCTACCTACCCTGATTTTGTGGATGGACCGCTGGAAACGACCGGGTTCGGTCCTTCAACCCTAACGGAGAGGGGACGAAAACGCCTATTTTTGCGCCTTGGTTATGAAGAGGTACCGGGAATACACCAAAGCCGATTGGACGGCATTTCAACAGGAAATCACCGAATTCTGGGAAGAAAACAGGATTTTTGAGCAAAGCCTGGTGGCGGATGAGCGTCCGGTCAAGGTCTTTTACGAGGGTCCCCCCTCGGCCAACGGGATACCGGGTATCCATCACGTGATGGCCCGTGCCATCAAGGATTACCTGGGACGGTACTGGACCATGCAGGGGTATCGCGTCGAGCGCAAAAGCGGTTGGGATACTCACGGCCTGCCCGTGGAATTGCAGGTGGAAAAGAAATTGGGCATCCGCCGGGATGATATTGGCCAAAGCCTATCGATCGAAGAATTCAACCGGCATTGCCGTGAAGATGTCTTGCAATACACCGGCAAATGGGAAGAATTGACCCGGTTGATGGGGTATTGGATCGATTTGGACAAGCCTTATGTAACCTATCACAACGAGTACATCGAGTCGGTTTGGTTTTTGCTCCAAAAACTTTACCAAAAAGACCTCCTTTACAAGGGTTATACCATCCAGCCTTACAGCCCTGCCGCAGGAACAGGGCTTAGCTCCCATGAATTGAATCAGCCGGGGACCTATCGCCAGGTCAAGGATCTTTCGATGGTGGCCCAATTTCGGTTGACTCCCGATGCAAGAAAGGCCTTGATCCAAAACCTTCGTTTTGGCGAAGGGCCCGAGGGGCTGGCTCGTTTTAGCGAATTGAATTTGCAGGTCTATGCCTTGGCCTGGACCACCACCCCTTGGACCCTGCCATCCAACACGGGTCTGGGCGTAGGCGCCGGAATCGATTATGTTTTGGTCAGCGGCCCCAACCCCTATACCTCCGAAGAGCAAGGGTTTTTGTTGGCTTTGGACCGACTCGAGGCGTATTCCGACAAGGATGCCTTGAAGGTTTGGGGCCAAATCAAGGGTTCAGCTTTGCAGGATTTGCGTTACGAGCCCTTGTTGCCGTACGCAAAACCGGAGGATGGCGATCCATACCGGATGGTGGTGGCTGATTTTGTAAGCACCCAAGAGGGTACCGGTTTGGTGCACTTGGCACCCAGTTTTGGGGCCGATGATTTTCGGGCCGGGCGTCAATATAACCTGGGCAGCCTGACCTTGGTGGACCGGGCCGGCCGTTTGACCGAGGAGGTTCAGGACCCTGAATTTCCCCTGGCGGGCTATCCGGTCAAGGAGGCCTTCCTAAGCGATGACGAAAAAGCCGAATGGCTTTCCATTCAACAAAAACAATTGGCGCCTTTGATCACCGACTTGCGCAAATTGCTCAGCGCGGATGATCTCATTGCCCTCAAACTCAAGCGTGCCGGGCAGGCCTTCCGCATTGAGAAATACGAACACAGTTATCCGCATTGTTGGCGCACCGACAAGCCCATTCTTTACTACCCCTTGGATTCCTGGTTTGTGCGCACCACCGCCTTCAAAGACCGGATGATTGAATTGAACCGTACCATCCGTTGGAAACCCGAAAGCACGGGTACCGGGCGCTTTGGGCATTGGCTCGAAAACCTGGTGGACTGGAATTTGTCTCGTTCCCGTTTTTGGGGCACCCCTCTGCCCTTGTGGCGAACCGAAGACGGGCAGGAAACCCGGTGCATTGGGTCTATGGCGGAGCTCAAATCCGCCATGGAGGAGGCCCGCGCTGCTGGTTTGCCGAATCCTCCTGAAATAAACGATTTGCACCGCCCCGAGGTGGATCGCATTGTTTTGGTTTCTCCTACCGGTCGACCGATGCATCGCGAGCCCGATTTGATTGATGTTTGGTTTGATTCGGGGGCCATGCCGTATGCTCAGCAGCATTACCCTTGGGGTCCAGGTGCGGAGGCTGTAACAACGGGTTTGCCGGCTTCTTTTCCGGCGGATTTTATTGCGGAAGGCGTTGATCAAACGCGGGGTTGGTTCTTTACCCTGCATGCCTTGGCGGTGATGCTTTTTGATAGCGTGGCTTTTCGTTCGGTGATCAGCAACGGATTGGTCCTCGACAAGGACGGCAACAAAATGTCCAAGCGATTGGCCAATACGATCGATCCCTATTTGATGCTGAACCGCTACGGGGCCGATGCCTTGCGTTGGTACATGGTCGTGAATGCACCGCCCTGGGATAACCTCAAGTTTGACCCCAAGGGGGTTGAGGAAGTGCAACGGAAATTTTTTGGCACCCTCTACAATACCTATCAGTTTTGGGCACTGTATGCGAATTTGGATGGCTTTCATCCGCAGGTCGATCCCCCAGCTGCGGTATCCGATTCCGAAGGCCTCCCGGAAATGGATCGCTGGATTTTGTCCCGCCTGCATTCCCTCATCCTCGAAACCGTCTCTGCTTACGAAGAAATGGAGCCAACAAGGGCCGCACGTGCTATCCAAGAATTCACGGATGAGCAGTTGAGCAATTGGTATGTTCGTTTGTGCCGCCGTCGCTTTTGGAAAGATGGCAAGAGTCTCGATAAGTGGAACGCCTTTGCGACGCTGCACCAATGCCTGGCAACCCTATCGCAGTTAATGGCTCCCTTGGCTCCTTTCTATGCAGACCGCCTGTACCGGGATTTGATGGGTGCAGGCCCTGCGGATGTTTCCATGTCCGTTCATTTGGTCCGTATGCCTCAGGCCGATCGAGGGATGGTAAATCCGGAGTTGGAACAACGAATGCAATGGGCCCAGCAAGTTTGTTCTTTGGCCTTGTCGCTTCGCAAAAAAGCGGGGATTCGTGTTCGCCAACCGCTCCAGCGATTGGGTTTGGTTCCACCGTCGGGCTTGAATGCCCATGACTTGGCAAGTATGCTGGACCTCGTACGCAACGAAGTCAATATCAAGGATATCGTTTGGACAGGAACCGATGGTTTGCAAATACAACGAAAATTGCGTCCTCAATTCAGGCGGCTAGGACCCCGGTACCCAACCGTGATTCAAAAGTTGGGTTCTGCTTTGGAGCAAATCAGCGCAGAGCAGGTCGAAAGCTTTCTCAGCACAGGCTTTTTGGAACTTCGTGTGGATGATGTGAATTGTGTTTTTGAAGAGCAGGATCTCGAAGTTATCACGTTGGATATTCCGGGTTGGCAGACGGCATCCGAAGGGACGTTGACCGTGGCCTTGGACACTTCCCTGAGCCCTGCTTTAATCTTGGAGGGTACAGCCAGAGAATTGGTGAACCGCGTCCAGAAAATTCGCAAGGATCGTGGCTTTCAATTAACCGATCGTATCCTCTTGACCCTGGAAGATCTTCCGGTGGTGGCAGAATTGGTGTCGGTGCACGGGGCTACCATGGCCAACGAAGTCCTGGCTTCGGAAATCAGACAGGGTTTTTCCGCTCAGCGGGAGGGAGCCGAAGTTCTTGACTTGGAAGGTCTGGAAATTCGGGTTTTTGTTGACAAAGTGGAAAACAAACCTGCCTGAACCGTTCGGTCATTGCCTTTTGGCTTTTAATTTTCAAATCCATTTTATAACGCTTCCTTTGACCCGCTCAACCATGAACAGCTCCAACAAAACCCGTTACAGCGATGATGAATTGCAGGAATTTCGCAAAATCATTGTCGAAAAACTAGAAACAGCCCGTGCTGAATTCCGCTATCACCAGGAACAGCTCATGCATGCCAACGAAAACGGGACCGAGGACACCTCCAATTCCTATGTCACCTTGGAAGAAGGCTCCCTGACCCTCGAAAAAGAACAGCATTCCCAACAAGCAGCGCGACAGCGCAAATTCATTGATCATCTCGAAAATGCTTTGATTCGTATCGAAAACAAAACCTACGGGATTTGTCGAGAAACCGGCAAATTGATCCAAAAGGAACGATTGATGGCCGTACCCCATGCCACCCTTTCCATGGAAGCTAAACTAAAGCAATAGCTTGAGGCCCAAACTTCTGGCGATCGGGGTCGCCCTCGGTCTGTTGGTCTTGGATCAGGTATCCAAACTGTGGATCCGTACCCACATGGTACCCGGTGAGTCGATTGAGGTTCTCGGCAGGTATTTTCAATTGTTTTTCATTGAAAACAATGGCATGGCCTTTGGTTTGGAGTTGGGGGGACGCACCGGTAAGTTATGGCTCACTTTGTTCAGGCTTTTGGCGGTCGTGGGTTTGGGTTTTTATTTCTGGAATACCATTAACAAAGGCCTAACCCGTACCGGTGGTACGGTTGCCTTGGCTTTGATCTGGGCCGGGGCCTGTGGAAATATTGTGGACTCCCTGTTTTACGGACGTTTGTTTGGCTACGAGGATTGGATGTACGGCCGTGTGGTTGATATGTTGTATTTCCCTCTTTTCCAAGGCTTTTTGCCGGATTGGCTTCCGGTGTGGGGGGGGGACTATTTTGTTTTTTTTAGACCGGTCTTTAACCTGGCGGATACAGGTATTTCGGTCGGCGTAGGGATGAGCTTGTTCTTTTACAAGCGGATTTTTGTGAAAATCCCCTAATTTTAGCTCCAAAGGCTTCATTCTAAAATCGTAACAAATGCCAAATCCTGCATTCATAACGAAGCATCTCAGTCGCTATGCGAAATTGGGATTTTTTTCTCTGACTTTGTTCGGCTTGTTCGCTTGCCAATCCCCTCGGAAGTGGACGGCCAAGGGCGACGAAATGGCTGCTGCAGGTTTGCATGAGGAGGCCTCCCTTCAATACATGCGGGCATTGCGCGCCAAGCCCACTTTGATTGAGGCCCGAACCGGACTCAAGCGTTCGGGTCAGCAGCACCTCGATGCTTTGTTGCTCAAATTTGACCGATTGCACCAGGAGCGACAATTAACGGATGCGGTTTTTGCCTTCGTCAAGGCCGAGAGGTTTTACCGTGACTTGGAGGCTCTGCGCGTTGAGTTGGATTTCCCGGCCCGTTACCGGGCCGATTACGAATCGGATAAAGCGGCCTATCTGGAAGGGGCCTACAACCAGGCCGCTCGGCTTATGGACCAAGGTCAATTCACCGAAGCCCAGGCCGTACTATCCGACATGAAGAGAGTGGATCCTAATTACCGGGATGCGGCCCAAATGGAGCGTGTGGCCCGGGTCATTCCTGTCTACGAAGACGGCATGGCGATGTTTGATCGTCAGCGTTTTCGGGCGGCCCACCAGCGTTTCAAAGACGCTGAAGCCATTCTGCCTGGTTTCAGGAATCTGGACTCTATGATGATTGCCTGCGAGAATCGTTTGATGATGAAACTGGCCATTCTGCCCTTTGATGGGAGTACCGGCTTTGCCTTCATGCTAACACCGCATACTTTTTTACGTTCCGCCTTGACCATGGAACGTAATCGCTTCATTCAGTTGGTGGATGAAGTAGCGATTAACAACGCATTGCAGCAACAGGCCAATTTGCTTTATGGGGGGAACAAGGTCATTCTGGAAACAGCGCGCTCTTTGGGAGCCAACACCGTTCTTGGGGGCAAAGTTCTTGAGCTTCAGATCATTCCGCCTGATTTGCGATCCGAAGTCCGCAGGGGCTGGGAGGGATACACGGTGGAGGTGGTGAACCCGACCAACCAACAAAAACAAACCGAAACCCGTTACAAGAAAGTTGAATACACCGAGTGGACCGGACGCAGTGTGATTCGAATGAAAGTGCAATGCCAAATGGTCAATGCCTCCAACGAGGAGGTTTATTTCTCGGATATCTTTCAGGTTGAGACGGGTGACGAGCTACGCTATGTTACCTACGATGGCGACAAAAGCCGCCTCTATGCCGGGGTTTGGGCCGATCGTAACCGGGTGGATCCATCGGACAAAGTCTTTACAGAACGACAGGAGCGGCGCGATATGGAGCGGCTTTTGAACGGTCGTCGTGAATTTGCCCCGGTTTCGGGTATGATGGGGGAATTGCAAACGGCCATGTCGGTGCGTCTGCGCGATGCGGTTCTTTTTGCCGAAAAGAACCGACCCTAATCCACCGCCAAATCCCTTAGCGAACCAAGTGCAGGAGTTAGCGAACCAAGTGCAGGAGGCCTGAGCGCTGCCCTTTTTGACGGGAAGCTTCGGTGTATTCCAGCGAATAAACATACGTGCCTGCCGGTAAAGACTGACCGCGGTGGGTCCCATCCCATCCAAAGTTCAAGTCCTCTGATTCAAATACGACTTGTCCGTATCGGTCATAAACCCGGACCCATACCTTGGCAATGTTGTAGGAAACCATGCCAAAGGTTCGGTTGACCGGGTTGTTGGGGTCTTCTGGGGCAAAGGCGTTGGGTAGATACAAATACGCATTGCATTCATCATGCACTCTGATTCTTAGCAAGGCCGTATCGCTGCATCCGTCCTGGTTCGTAACAATATACCGAACCTCGTAATCTCGTCGCAAGGTCGGGGCAAAGAGGTTACCGACGACTCCATCGCCCACATAACGCCCACCAGCCGGTTGTCCGAGTTCCAGACGAACCGGTCCATCGTCCAGGCAGTGTTCGGCGGGTCCAGGCAGAAGGGCATCCGGAACCTCGAGGATTCGCAGCCGTAATTCCAGCAAAGAATCACAACCCCCTGGACCGGGGATCAATCGCGTAAAAGTTCCTGAATTTGAATAGGTTTGACCTCTCCAGCGATAGGGTCCGCAATTTCGGACCTCTTCGCTGGCCGAATAACTGCTGCCGATGGTCAATTGAAGCCGGACAATGCTATCGCAGCCTTGGAGGCTTTGGAGGGTATCGGCGTAGTTGCCTGATTGGCGTAGCCAACGACCGTCAAAATAAAAACTATCGCAAACGCTGCGTTGGAGGCTTTGGTTGTAAAGGGGGTTAACGGTAAGCTGCAAAACACGCAGGCTATCGCATCCCCATTGATTGCGCAGGCTGTCGGTATAGGTTCCCGAAAGGGTTATGTTACGCCCATTGACACGGAACGAACCGCAGGCCTGAACCGGAACGGGTACAAGGTTTGAGGTGTCTTTGGGATAAACCGTCAGAAAAAGAGTGACCGTTGAATCGCAAAGGGTGGTTGAACTGTAGGTTACCAGGTAGATACCGGTGCTATCAAAACGACGATTCCCCAAAAAGCGAGCCTGTCCTTGGCACAAGGTATCGTAGATGTCTCGGTTGGAACTCAGGCCGTAATCTGAAAAGTAGGCGTAGCGGATCGCGTTGGCTGCTTGGGGATCCAGATCCGATGAACCGGCGATGAGCCCAGCGTGAAAGGTGTAAACACTGTTCTGAAGGGTGACTGTTCCATTCGCAGGGACCAAAGGACCGATATTTTTGCGGGCCACCCACCATTGGCTTCCGGGCAGCGGAAAAAAATCCGAAGCATTGAGGACCGTGGACAGGCCGTTGACGGTGAACAAGCCCTGTCCCCCGCTTTGAACCACGGCCAAGAGGTAGAGCGAATCGCCGGTATTCCGGAAAAAGCGAGCTTGACGGGAACCGGTGCATTGGATACGCGGCAAGAGGGCCCCACCAACTTCGCAACCCATGCCTGTAACATGAAACACATAAACGGGTTTGGTGGTCTGAATGATTTCGGATGGATTGTTGACCGTCAAGGGATAGGTCTCCCCGGCAGAGGTGAAGGTATACAATGGCAATCCGTTGATTCTCAAAATAGTACCTGTGTCCGTAGCCGTCACATAATAGCGGTCGGGCAGGGCATTGCTCCCTCCTTGGTTGCTAAGGATTCCTTTGCCAACAATGTATTCGGTTCCTACCGACTGAACGGGGACCAACTGGTCCCCCACCATATCGCGGCAGGAACCGTATTGACCCAGGTCTTGGACTGCATCGTCTGAATAGGTCACGGCGATAGGCTTGTTGCTGCTAATGAGGGAACCGCTGACTTTGTTGAGGCCCCCTGTTCCAACAGCGACCCCGGAATACGTTTGACCCCGCATTAGGATGCGCTGAAAGGATACGTTCGCATTGTGCCCAACAATATCTGAGCGGGGGTTCACCGTGATTTGGGTGCTGTCTTGGGTGGCGACAATGTCAAATCGACTCCGAGCCGCGGGAACCAAAGACGCATCGTTGACCCAAGCCGCCAACGAGGCTTGGCCTCCTACAAAAAACCGAAGACCCAAGGCCGTCTTTCCTTTGAGGGTAAAGGACGCTGCGTTTTGGGGGGAACGGATTTCGTAAAGAACGCCCACGGGTTGGTTCGATCGAATGCGCAATCCCAGGTTCAAAATCGAATTGGCCGGTTGGTTTTCCAATTGGGCCAGGCGGGATGTCAGGTCATGGACCAGGACGCTGTTGGGGGCAACGGTCAAATTGATAGGGACGAATCCAACGGGATTGGCCGGTTGATCCACGGTGATTTGGGCTCCCAAAGGTCCGGCCGAAAGGTGCAGCGAAACCGGAACTTCGCCCAATCCGGCGCTGGCCTCCGGTGCCGCAAACCAGAACAAGGTATCCGTCTGGGCCATGACCGATGAGCCAGTCAGTGCGGTCCAACAAAAAACCGCCCAAAGGGCCCTACTCAGGCGATGGTTGCTCAGGCGATGGTTGAATACAGGCATTCGGTTGGAATGAGTGGTTTAGGGTCGTGGAGGTACCGGGTAGGGGCAGCCGTGGGTTCGGGTTGCCGGGATGCGAACATAGGGACTTTGGCTTAAATCCAGCAAGGCTTCGACGAGGTCCTTTCGAATTCCAGAGTCAATTTTTCCTTCGGGGTCTTGGTCAACCGCTCCGACATAGCGAACAGACCAGGGGACTCGACGGATTTTGCGCGACCGAGGGGCCGGGCTTTTGGGTTGATCCAAGTCTTTTTGAATTACGATAACGGTTGGCAATCGGGTGATGCGATAGGCCCCCATGCTTTGCCCAAGAAAATCCTTGTAAACCTTGGCCCCTGGGTACGGGCTTAGGCTGGAATCCAAGCGGTGGGGGTAAATCCAAAGGATTTCGCCCTTGAGTTCGGCTATTTTTTCTCTGAGCCCCACGATTCGTGGCAGGTAAAGCTGGTAAGCAGGGCAAGCAATGTCTCCAAAGACCAAGACCAACAAGGCAGGGTTTTTGGAATTCCTCAACGGATTTTTGGACCTTTTCCCTTCGTTGGAGGCCTGCAAATGCAAGTTCGGGGCTTGTTCGCCCCAACGCAAAGGGCTTGTTAGGGGCGCTTGGGCTTTGGATGCCAAGGCAAAGGCTCCTCCTAGGAACCAAAGGACCAAGAGCCCCGGGAAGATGGCGCGGGTTGGACGAATCGAATTAGAAAAGTGGTTCACGGTCAGGCAGCATTGGTGCCCCCAAAATTATCTTTGGCTATGTTCAAGCAGACTCGTTCCACTGAGAATTACCTCAAATCAATTTTTCGTTTGTCGGGGTACGACTACGGGGGCCTACCCGAAGGGCACGAAGCGTATCCTGTCACGACCAATACCCTGGCAGCCTCGCTTCGGACCAAACCATCATCGGTTACCAGCATGTTGTTGAAGCTCTCGGAACGGGGGTTGGTGGATTACCAGCCCTATCAAGGGGCCTTGCTGACCCCATACGGGCACAAGTTGGCTTCCCATGTGGTGCGACGCCATCGACTCTGGGAAACTTTTTTGGCTGGTAGCCTGGGATTGGGTGCCGGCGAAATTCATGAGCTCGCCGAGGAATTGGAACATGTCCGTTCGCTGCTCTTAACCGATAAGCTCTCAGAATTTTTGGGCATACCGACATCAGACCCGCACGGCAACCCGATTCCCGGACCGAATGGGCAAACGGTCGGGGTCCATCGGGTCCCCCTGGGTTCCTTGGATCGCGTTCAGCACCTTTCGTTGGTTTTTGCGGGAATTCAAAGCAGGGATTTGAATCTGCTGCGGGATATCAACACCATGGGTTTGCTTTTTGGACAACCCTTTGAAGTGATTCATCGAGGCACCGTAGCAGGGGATTCCTGGCAACTACGCTTGAGGGATGGACGAACGCTGGAGCTGGCCGATCAACAGGCAGAAAATTTGTTGGTCGTAATCAAGCTCAGCAGTCAGAACATGGCCAACCCAGACGGTCACAAGGCTCATGCGTAATCATATCCCGGTAGGGGAAAGTATCCAAACTTCCTTTGTTGTTGGTCCTGAGGATACGGCCTCCTTTGGGGGTGTCGAAGTACACCCGGTATGCTCGACCTTTGCCATGGCAAGGGAGGCCGAGTGGGCTTGCCGACAATTTGTTTTGAAACTACGCGAAGAGCACGAGGAAGGAATCGGCAACGGGCTGACCATTGAACACAAGGCGCCGGCCCTGATAGGGCAACGGGTTGAGGTCCATGCAACGCTGGTGTCTTGTCGTAAAAACGATGTGTTATGCAATTGGGAGGCCTATGCCGGTCTTCGTTTGCTTGCCAAAGGAACTTGCAGCCAAAAAGTCTTGGATAGGGGCCTGCTCAAGGAACACTTTGCCCGAATCCAAGAAACGCCATGAGCCCTGCTCCCAAAACCAAATCCGTAACACCGGAAATCATCAACCGAAAGGCTCAGCATGATTATGAAATTTTGCTTCGCTTTGAGGCCGGGATTGTTCTGACAGGTTCTGAAATCAAGAGTCTTCGCGATGGCAAAGCCGGATTAGGGGATTCGTATGCTGTCTTTGACGGCTCCCGTCTTTTGGTTCGCAAAATGCATATCGCGGAGTATGCTCAGGCCTCTTACCTAAACCACGAGCCTTGGCGTGACCGGGTCTTATTGCTTAACAAAGCCGAGCTCCGAAAAATTCATCATCGAATAACCGAAAAAGGTCTTGCTCTCATTCCCTTGCGTTTGTTTTTTAGTGAAAGAGGTTGGGCCAAGTTGGAATTAGGGCTGGCCAGGGGCCGAAAAGCACATGATAAGCGACAGGCTCTCAAAGAAAAGGATCTGGACCGGGATCAGCAACGCGAAACCGAACGATAGCCCTAACGAGGCCAGCCCTCGGCTCCGGTCAGGGGCACAAAGCGAAAGCCGGGATAGGATTGCGTCTTGAATTCCCCTTCCGACAGGCGGGTAATTTTGAGCATGGTTTGTTCATCGAGGGTCCCCACCGGGATGACGAGATGCCCCCCTATTTTGAGCTGATTTTGGAGGGTCATTGGAACGCTTGGCGATGCGGCCGTGACCAGGATTCGATCAAAAGGGGCAAAGGAGGGAAGACCCAAACTTCCATCACCTACAAAGAGTTTGGCGCGGCAATTCAGGTGTTTTAACAATGATTGCGCTGGCTTATGCAGGGGCTTCAAGGTTTCGATACTGTAAACCCGGGCGCCCATTCGGTCCAACACAGCGGCTTGGTAACCGGACCCTGTTCCAATTTCCAGAATTTTGAGGTGGGGGGCCACTTCCAAAAGGCTGCTCTGAAAGGCCACGGTATAAGGTTGCGAAATCGTTTGGCCTTCGCCAATGGGCATGGCCTTGTCTTGGTAAGCCATTTCGCTAAGGGCATGGTCCAAAAAAAAATGACGCGGAATCTCCAGCATGGCTTGAAGAACAGCCGGGTCCCTTACGCCTTTGGTTTGGAGTTCTTCGATGAGTTGCCGGCGCATACCCTGGTGACGGGGGGTATCCCGTAGCGAAAGGGCGGTTAGAGGGGGCATAGAAGGCATAAATTTACAGGGTGCATGCTTTAAGTTTGTCACAACCATGCACACTGAGCCTCTTTCGGTCCCCCCCGTTCGAATTGCCCTCCTAGGGGCGGGGCACCTCGGCAAAATCCATCTCAAATGCCTGCTCGAATTGCCGGAGCGTTTCAAGGTTGTGGGGGTCTACGACCCGGATCCATCGGCCTTGGCCAAGGCAGTCGACGTCTTTGGGGTGCCAGGTTATGACCAGCCCGAGCCCTTGATGGACTTGGTGGATGCCGTGGATATTGTGGCACCAACGCTATCGCACTACGAATTGGCTTTGATGGCGCTGCGTCGTCTCAAACATTTGTTTATCGAAAAACCTTTGGCCGGTACCCCCGTGCAGGCCCTCGAAATGCTCAACATGGCTCGAGAGGCTGGTGTGAAGGCTCAGGTGGGCCATGTCGAACGATTCAATCCGGTTTATACCCGGGCTGCTGCTCTGGGCTTGGCGCCTCGTTTCATTGAAGCCCATCGATTGGCCTCCTACAACCCGCGAGGTACCGATGTGTCCATTGTTCTGGATTTGATGATCCACGATATTGACCTTGTATTGGCCATGGTCCGATCCGAGGTCCGCGATGTCAAGGCCAGCGGGGTTTCGGTGGTTTCATCCACCCCCGATATTGCCAACGCCCGTCTCGAATTTCATAACGGAACCGTTGCCAATCTGACGGCTAGTCGCATTAGCCTCAAGGCCATGCGCAAGATGCGCATTTTTCAAAACAACGCTTATTTATCGTTGGATTTTTTGGACAAAAAGTTGGAAATGATTGAATTGCAGGATCAACCCGGCCAGGGATCCAACTGGATCGAAATCGGTCTTGGTCCAGGGAAGGAGCCTCGCTATATGGCTGTTGAACGCAGTGAACCTCCTGTTGGTAACGCCATCCGCGATGAGTTGGATGCTTTTGGACGTTGCATCCAACAAAACACCAAAGAAGCCGTTGGTATTGAAGAGGGGTACCAAGCCCTTCGGGTGGCCCATATGATTCTGGATAAAATTGCCAATGCGTCGTAGTCTTGGGTTAGGCCTTTGGGGTCTCGCCTGGCTCCTGCTATATGGATGCGGCTGGTATACCAAGGATCGCGGCGTTCCAGCCTACCTCTACGTAGATTCCGTTCAAGTCATAAGTACACCCCAGACCCAGGGTACGCTTTCGGCCCGCATCAAAGATGTTTGGCTTTATATCGACGGCGATCTTCAAGGAGCCTACCCGCTCCCAGCGACGATACCCCTGCTTCGGGAGGGGACGGTCCGCTTGCAATTCAATGCGGGTATTTTGCTCAACGGAATCTCGGCGACCCGTGCAGCTTACCCCTTCTTGGTACCTTGGGATACCGTGGTGGATCTCTACCGTGGCCGGACCGATACCCTGAGGCCCCGCACATCGTACCGCAGTTCGGTGCGTTATGTTTGGTTGGAAGACTTTGATAATTTGGGGTTTGGACTACGGGCCCGCAGTGGTTCCGACACCGTTCTCCTTCGCGAAAGCCGGACCGATTCCATCTTTGAGGGCCTTTCTTCGTTGTACATGGCGGTCGATCAACGCGCACCGTATTTGGTGGCGGAGAGCATTGATCAATTTGGGCTCACCGCTGGCAAGCCCTGTTTCTTGGAACTTAATTACCGTAACAATGTCCCCTTGCAGGTCGGCCTTCAGAGTCAGTTGGGATCGGATATCAGCGACCCCCTTTGGATTGTCGAGTTAGCACCATCCACGGCATGGTCCAAACAATACATCAATTTTTCCCCCTACTTAGGGGTAGTGAACGGGGCTCGTTACCGGGTTTTGTTTCGTCCCTTGTTCCAAAGTGGTGCTTCGGGAACCGGTCGTGTTTGGTTGGATAACCTCAAATTGTTGCAATGAACCGTAGACGTTGGGATATGCTGGTGCTGGTAGGGGGGGATTGGTTCGCCAGCGTTGCCGCTTGGATTTTGTTTTTTGGTTATCACCAGGCCTCGTTGACGGGGCAAACCTGGACATTGAGTTTTGAACACGGATTGCAGGGCTTGACCGGCGTGCTCACCTTGCCCTGGTTCTGGGTTCTGGTCTATGCGTTGGCCGGTTCCTACCAAGATATTTACCGGAAATCCCGCTTAAACGAAGCCGGTCGCATGTTGTTGGCGGTGCTGGTGGGAACCATACTCTTGTCCTTTGCTGTGCTCATTGGAAATCAGCCTCCTTCCGAAGCCTACAGCCTTCAATCGGTTATGGTTTTTTGGGCTTGGCATCTGGGCCTGGGTCTTCCGGTTCGGCTGGTCTTGCTCACTCGTCTTTCGTATCGCTTGCGTTCAGGACTCATTCGATTCAAAACCTTGCTGGTGGGATCGGGCCCGGTAGCCTTGCAAATTTATGAAGAACTGAACCAAAACCCCGGAGCCCCCAAGGCCAACGAAATTCTCGGCTTTGTCTATTTGAACGGTCATCGAGTCGACCGCCTGGTCTCATCGACCTATCCGGATTTGCCGACCTTGCCCTGCTTGGGGGGTGCCGAATCCGTGGCCGATTTGGTGCAGCGCCTCGAAGTTGAGGAGGTTTTGTTGGCGGCCGAGCCCGAGGATC